>JAFOSK010000109.1 GCA_017392945.1 Treponema sp. | reverse complement strand
TTGACTCCCGTGGTAAAAATTTTATCTTCGGAGGAAGAAAACTTGGAGGCGTTGACCAGTCGTTTACATTAAGATCGCGCACATCCGGAAAATTCCTTCTGCATTTCTTTAAAAATGACGGGCTTACCGGCGACTATATAGATGATTATCTTGAAGTTATTGTAGATGAATCTAAATCAAGCATGCCGGATGCGGTTACTGTTCCGTCCTATGCAGACATTGTACCTCCTAAGATTTCAATTACAGCTGAAAAGATAAAAGAGCAGCAGAAATATCTTCAGAAAGAAGAAAAAGCGGAAATTCTTGAAGGCGGAAAAACAAAAGAGCAGAAAGATTCTTTGTCTCAGAAAAAAAACACTACGGAAATAACTGATATTCCGAAACAGACAGATGAAAGAATCAGCACAACAATACAGACAACGCAAGCAGCACAGGTTTCAGCTTCTCCTGCTGCACAAATAACTGCACCAGCAGCAGGGGAACAAAATCAGACTTCTGTAAAAACAACGGAAAACCAGAAATCAGAAAACCAGGACGATTTCTCTGATTCTAAACTAGAAAAAATGAACGAAGACAACCTGTTGAAAACTGCTCAAAATCTTTATGATTCAAAGGATTATGAAAACGCCCTTAAGGTCATAACAAAATTCTTTGACAAAGCTTCGGGAAAAATAGACCGTGGATTATATCTACAGGGACAGATTCTTGAAGCTAAATCTTCAGTTCAAAATATAAAGGACGCTATAGAATCTTATGATCTTCTTGTAAAAAATTATCCTGCAAGTCCACTGTGGGACAAGGCTAACAAGAGAAAAATCTTCTTACGACGTTTCTATATAAATATTAGGTAAAATTGGGGGATCCTATTATGAAAATTACATCAAAATTTATCTTTATTGCACTGTTTTCCGGTATCATGCTTTCTTCGTGCTACATACAGAAAGAAAAAGAAGAAAAAAATTCGATCTATGTAACAGGAACAGGAACAGCCGTTGCTTCGCCGGACTCAGCCACTGTTGATTTTGCAATCGTAACAACCGGCTGGAGTGCAAAATCAATCGTTACAGACAACGACACACTTACAAACCGGCTTGTTGAATCCGTAAAAAATGTAGGCATAAATCCAGATGACATACAGTTTTCTGAATGCAACGTTACAATGCCTGCAAGCCAGTATGAAGCACGCAGATCTTTAAGAGTTACGGTAAGAAATGTAAAACTTGTTCCAGCTGTAGTCGACTGCAAGCTTCCTGGAAGTCAGGTTAGACTTGGAAAAATTGATTACTCTGTAAATGACAATGCAAATCTTGTCAGAAGAGCAAGAACTGCCGCAATGCAGAATGCACAGGATACAGCTTCTCTCCTTTCTGGTGCCAGCGGCTGCAAAATCGGACTTCCGAGCCTTATCTGCGAAGCGGAACCTACGGAAACTTGCCTTACTGCTGACGGAAAAGTATCGGTAAAAGCAACAGTTTCAGTAACATACGACTTGCAATAATACAGTCAAAAGAACTAATATAAATTGCTTGAACAGCACAGGAGCTAAAAAATGCTTGACTACAAATTCATAAAAGACAATCTTGCGGCAGTAAAAGAAAACATTAAAAACCGCAATATGACAGCAGATGCAGACATTGTTGTTGAACTTTACGACAAACGCACTGCACTTGTCACAAAACAGCAGGAACTTCAGACAAAACGCAACGAAAACGCAAAATCAATGAAGCAGAAACTTGATGATGCTAAGCGGGCAGAACTTATTGAAGCTGGTAAAAAAATTAAGGAAGAAGTCGCAAAAGTTGATGCAGAACTTGCAGAGATCGAAGTAAAACTTGAAGAAGCAGCTCGTCAGATTCCTAACATGATTCACCCAGATGCTCCAATCGGTAAACTTGATACTGAAAACCTTGAAGTTAAAAAGGTTGGAACTCCACGCAAGTTTGCTTTTGAACCAAAAGACCATGTTCAGATTGCAGAAGAACTTGACCTTCTCGATTTTGACCGCGGAACAAAGGTTTCTGGTCCAAAATTCTACTACCTCAAAAACGAAGCAGTTTTCCTTGAACAGGCTTTGATTCAGTATGCATTGAACACTCTCCGCAAGCACGGATTTGAACTTTTCATCACTCCAGATGTTGCCCGTGAAGAGGTTCTTAAAGGAATCGGTTTTAACCCTCGCGGAAACGAATCAAACGTATATGCAATCGAAGAAGAAGGAACCTGTCTTGTTGCAACTGCAGAAATCACTCTTGGTGGTTACCACTCAGGAGAAATCCTTGACAAGGCAAAGCTTCCACTTTTGTACGGAGGACTTTCACACTGTTTCCGCCGCGAAGCAGGTGCTGCCGGTCAGTTCTCAAAGGGACTTTACCGCGTTCACCAGTTTGATAAAGTAGAAATGTTCGTATACTCTACTCCGGAACAGTCAGATGAACTTCATCACAAGCTCCGAGAAATTGAAGAAGAAATTTTCAGCGGCCTTGGACTTCCATTCCATGTTGTAGATACATGTTCCGGAGACCTTGGTGCTCCTGCTTACCGCAAATGGGACCTTGAAGCATGGATGCCGGGACGCAACGGCGGAGAATACGGTGAAGTTACTTCAACTTCTAACTGTACAGACTATCAGGCCCGCCGCTTGAACATCAAATACAAGGATGACGACGGCAAGAACAAGTACGTTCATACTTTGAACGGAACTGCTATTGCTGTAGGACGCGCAATGCTTGCAATCCTTGAAAACTATCAGAATGAAGACGGTTCAGTTACAATTCCACCTGTACTAGTACCATTCTGTGGCTTTGACAAAATCTGTCCAAAGACAAAGAAATAGTCACTCAATTAAATTTGTGATATAATGACTCCAGCACGATTGCTGGAGTTTTTTTATGCCACAGACCAATTATCAGAAGAAAATATTTTACCTGATGCTTTTTTTTGCCGCTGTACTTACCGGGGTAATTCTTAACATTACAGCAAGTTTTACCCTACCGGTAACAATATCTCTGCTCTTATGCTGTGTCTTTTACCCTGTTGTAAAACACCTGAATACAAAGGTTAAAATCCCATGGATTCTAGCAACGCTGCTTACTGCTCTAATTATTGTTGTAATTTTAGTGCTTCTTTCTACAATTATTGGAACTAGCATAAGCACAATTCTTGCGCAATATTCAAAATACGAAAACCGATTTCTTTCAATTTATAAGGTTTTTGCAGACACTTTTAACATTCAATTTTACGATGACAAAACTTTCTTTGAAAACATGTGGAGCCAGTTAAAAGTAAGAGAATTTGTACAGAATACGGCAGTTTCTTTTTCTGGCAATATTCTATCAAGTACTAAAAATCTTGGAATGGTATTGCTCTTTTCTGTTTTTCTACTAATCGAAATGAAAAACGGACAAGAACGCATTCAGGCAATATCTAAAGGCAAGCTTTCTGGACGAATTCAGATAATCCTAAAAAAAATTGTAAGTGAGACAGTTAATTACATCTCTATTAAATTCTTCATTTCACTTGCAACAGGAGTTCTTGTTTTTTTACTTCTGTCACCGCTAAAGCTTGATTTTGCAATCATGTGGGCATTCATTGCATTTGTCATGAACTTCATTCCAACTTTCGGTTCTATTATTTCTGTAGGTCTCACAAGCCTTTTTGCACTCATACAGTTCTACCCAAATCCTGTGCCTATAATCGCAATTTTTGCAGGGATGACAACAATAAATATGGTACTAGGAAACATAATTGAACCAAGAATAGAAGGACAGAACCTGGGACTTTCGCCATTTGTAATTCTTGTAAGCTTGACGTTTTGGGGTTGGATGTGGGGCTTTATAGGAATGATTCTGGCCGTTCCTGTCATGGTAATTCTTAAAATCATCTGTGAGAACGTTTCATACCTTCACGGAATTGCAATTCTTATAGGTAACAAGCCAAATGAAACTCTGAAAGAGCTTTCTGAAGAACAGCAGGAAGAATAGGATTTTATTTTTCAGTTAAACAGACTGCTTGTTGCCTTTTCATAAAGAAAACGGCAGTCCTCTTCTTTTAAAGAAGTAAATATACAGTCCGCGGCAAGAGCCTCGCTTTCTTTTGACTCGTAGATGCACGAAACCCGGCAAGTCACGAAAACTTCTCTTGAAATGGCCGGAGCATCCTTCATGACAAACGACATTGACATGGCATACTCATTTCCTTCTTTTATTGGAAGTGCCTCATTTTTTTCAAAGCCAAGAACAATGCGTTCATGATTTATAAAAAGAATTGAAAACGGCTTCACACGTCCCTGTACAGCATCCACTTTAGGTTCATCAGCTGCTACAAAATAACGGCAGACAGAAATAAGATGAAGCCCGTTTCCTCCATTTCCATTGCGCCGTGCCTGTGGCACTAATTCTTCCAAATATGCCTTTGCTTTCTTCTGTTGTTCAAGAGGAATAAAACTCCACATTGGACGACAAAAAAGTTCTTTTTCTTTAAATGGAACACAATAAAATCCACTGTCATTTTTTATAACTGAAAAATACAGAAGTGCTGAAAAATCGTATTTCTGTTCTGCTTCAACATCTTCAATTCTATATATCGACTTTGGAATTACAATTGCAGGCCCTGTACTTACAGATTTTACGGTAGTAATAAAATAAAGTCCAAGCCGATTAAAATAGAACTCAACGCGAACCTCTTTTCCCTTAAAATCAGCCACAGATTCCGGTACATCCTGCAAAAGAATAATACCTTCTTTCAAAACAGAAATATTTTCCGGATCAATGCGCACAGAGTAAACCCGGGATGCAGGAACATGAATTTCGTCTTTGTTTTCAGATTCTTCCTCAGGAGTAATTGTAACAGGAACATTTCCATCAACCAGATATTTTAATACAAGTTCTCTTTCTATACCTGTCAAAACCTTTGAATACATTATTTTCTCTCCCATTTCTGAATCTGAATGCTCGATATCTTATATGCAGAAGTAGTAAAAATCAAAAGGACATCAACAGTCCCATATTTTGAGAAAAATCTTACAGGAATATGGATGTAAGCCTCTTCGATAAATGGATTGCCGT
>JAFOSK010000108.1 GCA_017392945.1 Treponema sp. | reverse complement strand
ATTCAGAAAGCTTGCGAAAAAATCAAGGCTGTAATTACGGAACGTGGAGCAGTCTGTTCTGCTGATTTAGGAATGTCAGAAAAGGTAGACTGGTACTGGACTTCAACCAAGCTTTCCCGCGCGGCTCTTGAGCATATGTATTTTCGCGGTGACCTTGCGATTCATCACAAAAAGAAAAGTCTTAAATATTATGATTTGATTGAGCGTTGTTTGCCTCAAAATGTGCTTGAAGCTGCAGATCCTTATCCTGATGATTTTGAACATAAGAAGTGGCGGGTGTTGGAACGAATCGGAGCCCTCGGACTTTTGTGGAACCGGCCCTCTGATGCCTGGCTTGGAATCGGGGATTTGAAGAGTGAAATGCGTAATCAGATTTTTGATTCGTTACTCGCAGAAGGGAAGATTATCCCAGTACAGGTGGAGGGAATTAAGCATAAACTTTATTGTCTGAAAGATGATGAGCAGATTGCGGAAATTGTAAAAGGCACGGGGAACGTCAACGGAAAATCCCGCTGCGAATTCATAGCCGCCCTGGACAATATGATGTGGGACCGTAACCTCATAAAGGCAATCTGGAACTTTGATTACAAATGGGAAATCTACACTCCGGCTGCCCAGCGCAAATACGGCTATTACGTTCTTCCGATTCTCTATGGTGAAAATCTGATTGGCAGAATTGAAATGGTATTTGATAAAAAAACAAAAAAACTTGAAGTAAAAAATATCTGGTATGAAGACGGATTCAAGGTCACAAAAAAAATAGAGAGTGCCGTAGAGTCTTCTATCAAGAGATTTGAAAAATTCAGTTTATCTTAAGCGAGGTAATTATGAAAGACTTGAATAAAATTAAAGAATTATGCCCGTCTGCATACGACTTTATCGTAAATAAAGCAAAAGACGCAGCTGTAGGAAAATATGACCTTGAAAACGGTGCGTATGTCAGCGTTCAGGAATATACAACTAAGGCCCGCTCAGAGGCAAAATATGAAGCTCATAAAAAGTTCATCGACATTCAGATGATTTTGAGCGGAAAAGAACTGATTGCTGTTTCGCCGATAGAAAAAATGACAATCAGCGATGAATATAATGAAGAAAAAGATTTCATGCTTTTCCATCACAATGATGAATGCACAGATTACGTTCTTGAAGCCGGCGAGTTTCTGATTTTATATCCTCAGGATGTTCATATGCCAGGCGTATGTGTAAACGAAAAATCTCCTGTCCGCAAGATTGTAGTAAAAGTGCCGGTTGAGAAATAATTTTTAATCACCTGATTTTTACTTCTTAAGATTCTGCTTGTTTTTGTACATTGCCTTGTCTGCGCGATCGAAGATTTCTGTTACAAGAGTATCTTTTTCTGGAGTAAACACAGCCATTCCGGAAGCAAGGACTGGACCAGATTTTGACTGCAGATTTTCTCGAACCTGATTCTGGAGAGTCTGCATCAGTTTATCTCTGTTTGAATAATCATCGCCTCGCAGGAATATAACAAATTCGTCACCACCAACTCTGAATACAGGGCTGTGATCAAAGATGTCGCACAGAAGCTTTGCAGATTTTTTGATATATTCATCGCCTGCAACATGACCTTCTGTATCATTAATTTTCTTGAGGTCGTTAGTATCGCACACAACAAGTCCAAAAGGCAGATAATCCATTCCGTTGTCGATATTTGTCTGAACCGATTTTTCCAGTTCATTATAGGCAGTCTTATTCTTTACACCTGTCAGCTCGTCGCGTCTGGCAAGTTCTTTTTCTGTATTCAAAGCTTTGAGATGCTGTTTTTCTTTTTTGACTTCATCATTAATATTTTCAATTCCAATAATATAGTGAGTTTCATCAGCGGTCTTTTGCACAGTCATTCTGACATAATGAGTTTTCTTAAAGGCGACAATCCTGTAATCCTTGTAGCAGCTTTTCTGATTCATAAGAGTGCAGGCCAGATGTTCTTTATCTACAAAGTCGAGAACTGTATCTCGGTCGCTTTTATGAACAATATTTGTAATATCAATTCTGGAATCCGCAAAGAAATCATCCCCTGAGCGCTGAACTTCAACTTCGCCATAAATATTTCTACATTCGTAACTGATATAACTTGAATCTTTTACATCAACATAATAAATAACGTCATAATTAACAGCCAGGATTTCAGCAATCTGAGTGAAGGTAATGTGTTTCTTTTGATTTTCAAGTCGCATGTTCTCAGCTGTCATTTCATCATTTATATCTTTTTCACTGATAATAAAATGCTTTCCGTCTGGAGCACGCATCAAGGTAAACTGAAAATATTTTTGCTGCCCGTTAATCAGAAGTCTATATTTATAAGAATAGGATTTTCTGTTTTCCAGATTTTTTAGCATTGTCTCTTTTTGATGCAGCTTCTTTGCAAATTCCCTGTCATCAGGATGAACAAATCTATCTATATTTAAGCGGGTTTCTTCGTAAAAATCACGGCCTCCAACAGGAACCTGCATAGCTGCATATTCTTCACTTTTTGAAAATTCCATAAAGGCACCGGTTTCTATATTGATGTAATACATTGCTTCATAATTGTCTGCGAAAGTAGTTGCGATGTTATCGTATATTTCTTTTTCTTTTCTTTCATTTGCCTCAACAAAGGAATGAACTACACAGATTCCGATTATAAGTCCAAGAGCATAAGACGGGTAGGCATCATCAAATATCTGGAAAATCAGAAATACTTCCATTACAAGACTGGTAAGGCCAACGGCTGCATAACGAAACTTTTTACCACCTGTTGATTTATGTGCAATAAAAAGCAGATATGATGAAGTCACAATATAAAGAATAATCTGCAAAATAAAGGTAATATGCCGGCCTGGTTCAACAATATATTCATGCGTTTCAGTAAAATAATAAATAAAAGGATGAAAGCAATTGATTATCAGATAAATAACTGCCAATGCGAACATAATCCACACTGCATTGAGCAGAGTTTTACTTTTCAGATCATGTTTGTCCAGATAGGCAACAATATAACGTATCCAGGTGAGCATTGTAAGAAACATAAAAAAGAAGTAGAAAAGACAACCAACATATAGGAAAGGGAATAAGGCATCTATATGGCGGTTTTCATATAAAAGACCCCAGCAAATATCTGCAAAAAAATAAAAGTTTGAAGCAATCAAAAATAAGTTGTAGCGGAAGGTTACCTTCTGTTCGCTTGCAGCTTCCCCTGGGCGCCCTCTTAGATTTTTAAGAGAATCCCAGTTTATTATGAGATTAAGTACTAATGCCAGAAAACTTGTGATTGCATAAAACATGCGGTTATCGTTCTATTATAACATAGTTTTCTCGAAAATCATAGAAATAATATAAAAAGGATTTTCAAATCTGTGTTATACTTATTACAAATGGAAAAGGTGTGAAATGGCTTTAAATTTAAGTAAAAAAGATATTGAAGAAAAAATTAAAAATCAGATTGCACTCGAGTTTAATTGCTTGCCAGAAGATTTTGATAAAAATGAAAATATGATAACTACTGCCTGCCAGAGTGAGAAGCGCAGAAAGTTTTCTGATAAACCTTTCTTTTTGCAGATGGCTACTTTTGGAAAGAGCACTGTAATTTCAGCTGATGAATCAATTCATCCCTGGCTTACTGAATGGGTAAAGGGAAAGCAGGGAATCTGGCTTTTTGAACAGCATAATTATTATGAGCTTGAATGCGAGCTTAGAAAGCACGGCTATAAAATGGCACTGACTCATCATATGTTTATGCCTGTTCCTGAACTGATTGAAATCAAAACTGATTTAAATATCAAATGGCTGGAACAAAAGGATATCATGCCTTTTTATGGAAATGAAAATTTCCCGAACGCTATCTGCGACAAGTTCAAACCGGAGCGCCCTGATGTGCTTTGTGTAGTTGCCATGGACGGTGACAAAATTATGGGCATGGCCGGCTGCTCTGCAGATACTCCGGAGTTATGGCAGATTGGAATTGATGTGCTGCCT
>JAFOSK010000107.1 GCA_017392945.1 Treponema sp. | reverse complement strand
TCCTTTG
Organism: Treponema sp.; assembly: GCA_017392945.1. Classification (GTDB taxonomy): domain Bacteria; phylum Spirochaetota; class Spirochaetia; order Treponematales; family Treponemataceae; genus Treponema_D. Next base: position 19,362 of record JAFOSK010000107.1, on the reverse strand, counting down.
TAATTTTTCTTGCACCAGCATTCGAAGTCATGATTATCACTGTATTTTTGAAATTTACAGTATGCCCAAGATTATCGCTCAATTCGCCTTCTTCAAGAAGTTGAAGCAGCAGATTGAATACATCAGGATGTGCTTTTTCTATTTCATCAAGCAGAACGACAGAATAAGGATGTTTCCTTACCTGTTCTGTAAGCACTCCACCATCTTCATATCCAACGTATCCAGGAGGTGCACCGACAAGTCGGCTGGCATTATGCTTTTCCATGAAATCTGACATATCTATTCGGATTAGCTGATCTTCAGACCCAAAGAGGAATTCTGCCAATGCTTTTGCAAGCTGTGTTTTTCCGACACCTGTAGGACCAAGAAAAATGAATGAGCCTATAGGATGTTTTGGCGATGAAATGCCTGCCCTGCTTCTGCGGATTGCGCCGGAAATAAGATGCACGGCTTCATCCTGTCCTACAACGCTTTTATGCATTTCATCTTCCATGTGAATAAGACGAGTTGTTTCAGAAGAATCAAGCTGATCTACAGGAATACCTGTCATATCCCCTATTATGCGGCATATATCGCTGCTAGTAACATGCAGTTTTTTTGAACTTCCGTTTTCGGACCAAAGTTTTTCAAGAAGCTCAAATTTGCGCTTAAACTCAACAACTTTATCACGGACAAGAGCAGCATTTTCATATTCCTGATTTTTAACAAGATTCTTTTTTTCTTCAACAAGTTCATTTATCTGATTATCCAGATCAACAAGTTCTTGAGGCTTATTTTCTTCAATGATCTTTTTCTGTGCACCAGCTTCATCCAAAATATCAATAGCCTTATCCGGTAAACTGCGTTCAGGAATATAACGTCTGGATAGTTTCACGATCACCGGAATGACATCATCATCATAAACAATTCCATGGAATTTTTCATACTGAGACTTAATTCCATTCAGAATATTAATTGAATCATTGTCGTCCGGTTCTTCAACTACAATTTTTTGAAAACGCCGTTCCAATGCAGAATCTTTTTCAATGTAGCGATTATATTCTTTTGTTGTGCTTGCACCGATTATCTGAATTTCCCCACGGCTCAGAGCAGGTTTCAGCATATTAGACGCATCCATCTGTCCCTCAGGACCGCCTGCACCTATAATTGTATGAAGTTCATCGATAAAGAGAATTATATTTCCGTCAGAACGGACTTCCTTCATCATCTTCTTCATTCGTTCTTCAAATTCACCACGGTATTTTGTACCTGCAATCATAGCGGCAAGATCAAGCATAAGAATTCTTTTTTTGATAAGACCAGAAGGCACAGTTCCCTTTGCAATATACCATGCAAGACCTTCAACAATTGCAGTTTTTCCGACTCCCGGATCACCGACAAGGCACGGATTATTCTTAGTCCGGCGGCTTAAGATCTGAATAAGCCTTTTTATTTCTTTTTCCCGTCCTACTACAGGGTCAATCTTATTTTCACGCGCAAGATTGGTAAGATCCCTCGTAAATTCCGCCAGAAACGAATCATCGGATTTTTTTTCTGCCTGATTTCCAGAATTCGGAGATTCAGAATTTTTTCCTGCTACAGGAGTTTTTAGGAAACTTGCAAATTCCCCCAAAGAATCCTTGCCGAAAATATTCTGAATTGCCTGAGCGGCAAGATCTTTTGAAACTTTATCATAATAGGAAGAATCGTTTGACTGCTGAACGTTTCTTACAGCTTCCCTTACTTTTGAAATAGGAATTGCAGCAGATTCAAAATATGAAGAAGTCAGACTGTTCGCTTCTCGGATTGCAGCAAGCAAAATATGCTCTGTTCCAACATATGGATTCATAAGCGAAGTTGACTCAATCTCTGCAATATCAAGAAGAGTTTGAACCCGGCGGTTCTGAGGAATTTCATCGGCATCCATTACGACATGGTCAGAGGATGAATTTAAGAAATCTTCCAAAGCGAGCTGATATGTAAGAACATTCAGCCGCAAAAATTTCAGAGTTTCAAACCCTAGTCCGTCACCGGATTTTATAAGAGCAAGCATGATATGTTCAGGAAGAACTTCCTTACTGCCGTTTTTTCTGGCTTCATCCTGACAGATTGCATAGACAAGTCTTGATGCCCTTGTTGAAAGTTTTTTCATACATTCCCCATGGTAATTTTTTCAAATGCTTCCTGAAGGATCAGTGCACGGATTCTGTCTGTTTTTGTCCTCATATCATCGCGGATATCATTTTCGAACGAAAAGTCACCGCTTTCCAGCAGATAAGAAAGATGACCCGACTGAACCCTGTACAAGAGTCCGCAAAGCATACTGTTCTCTATTCCGCTGATCAATCCGATTTTCAAGCCGACCATAAGGTCTGAAATTATATCAACCGCTTCCCTCAAAGAAATCAGAAGACTGAATTTTGAAATCGAAAATGCCCTGAGCACGGAATTCCGAACAATCGTCTTCTTATTATCGGCATATTCGTTCAAAATCTTGCGTTCTGTTTCAACAATACAGCGGCAGGCAGACTCAAATTCTGCAACCTGATCTATTTCACTGCCTTTCATGGCATTGGTTGTTTCAATTACAAAAAAACAGCCGGCAGCACTTCCCTGAGAAATCATTGGAAATGCAGGATTAATCTTAAGCCCGCACTGCTTTACAACATCTGTTATAAGATTAAGTTTTCCAGAATAAACCGCTGCAGGAACATGAATTCTAGCAGAAAGCTTTAAGCCGCTTCCTGCATCTAAAAGCGATGCGGTAAGAAAGCCGAAATCATAGGAGGCTGCAAACTGCAAAGTCTTTTGTAATTCTGAATCAATTTTATAACAGCCATCAAAACAATCTCTTGGAGCAAGACCGTTCAGAAAATATGAAATCCGCAGATGGTCACCACAATTAATTGCTGTACTGCTGCGCCCGTCCATACTCATTACAACGCCTGTTTCTGGAACAACGGTTTTGTCACCGTGTCTTATCAACGGCTTAAGAACGCCACGTTCTTCAAGAATTCTGCGCCCCGATTCATCCAAAGTTCTTGTATCAAGTGCATGAAAATTAAATTTTTCATTATTCATTTGAATCTGAGAAAACGAATCAAATATCAGTGTCTGAACCCTTGCTTCATCATCCCCTCTGAACCTTGCAGGAAACGGAAAATTTGCCAGATTTCTGGAAAGCCTTGCTCTTGAAGAAACGACAACATCAAGAGAATCACCGTCGCAGGCATACCATGGCAAGCCGTTATGATTATTTTCCATTTTCATCCTCAGCATCCTGGCCGTCAGCAACACTTCCGCGTTCTAAAGCCTTTAAAAAATCTCGGTAGACTGCAGCCTTTTCATAATTTTCATTTTTTACAGCTTCATCCAGTTTTGCCTGAAGATCAGCTCTGTCAGTAAGTGCATTTCTGAATCCGGAAAGCCTTTTTGGCATAGATCCCGTATAAGAAAAATCAATCCCATGCTGTTTCATAGAATCAGAAATTTCTTTTGCAAAAACCTCGTAGCATTCCGGACAACCTGCGGTTCCCGTATCCATTATAAAGGAAAGGCTTGTTCCACATACCGGACATAATCTTGAATTTTTAGCCTTATATTCGGCTTCTTTCTCTTCTATCTCTTTAAAAACAGAAGCAAGATTTTCTGCATTCGGAGCCGAAACAGGAGCCTGAATTCCCCTTGCCATTGCACAAGCCGCACAAAGATTTATCTTTTTTTTGCCGTTCTTCCCGATTGCCTCAAGAAAAATAACAGCTTCATTTTTTTTACAAAGATCACACAGCATTAAGACTTCCTGAAAGTTTCCAATGGACGTTCTTTTCCTGCTTTTACAGCCGGAACAACGGAAACGACCAGTGACAATAGAATTACAGAACTAGCAATAAGGAATAATTCTCCAAATGGAATTGAAACAGGAATTTCCGTAAGATAATACGCAGGATTCAAAAGCTGAACGGCTTCAAAGCCTTCCAGAGAATTTCCTCCAAGAACATAAAAGAATTTTACAGTCAGATTAACCAGTCTTTCCAAAGAAGAAATAAGCAAATTTGAATTTATTGCGCACATTACTCCAACAGGAAGGCCTATAACTGTTCCTAAAAGTCCGCAGGAAACACCCGCAATTAAAAAAGAAATGGAAATACCAGAATTAGTCGCCCCCACACTTTTTAGAATTGCAATTTCCTTGCGGCGTTCCATTACAAGCATTACAAGAGCAGATGAGATGTTTACAGATGCAACAAGAACAATAAGAAGCATTACGAACGTAAGCATTACCTTACTTGATGAGAACATTTGAAATTTTGAACGGTTCAGCTGATCCCAGGAATACACACGCCCTATTCCAGAAGAAAGTTGAACGCACTGCTTTTTTATTCTTGGCAAATCAGAAGAAACACCATTTTCCGTCTTTATGAGCACAGAACATTCTCTAGAACCAGGAGGAAGGACCGTAAAACCTGTTTTTATAGGAATAAAGATCCACAGCGAATCAAGTTCCTGATAGCCGGAAGAAATGACTGCAGCTACAGAAAATGCAGTAACTACAGGAGAAACCCTTCCATCAGGACTAGATTTTGTCATTATTACACGAAAAGAATCCCCCGGCTTAACATTAAGCAGGCTTGCAATTCTTTCCCCCAGAACAGCAGATTTTTCATTTTTTACAAATGAATCGTAAGAGCCTGAGCAAAGCTTAAAAAGCTTTTTATAATCAGGATTGCGCATAAATATATCGGGCTCTACTGCACGAATATTGGCTCCTGTCCTGTAATTTTTTCCTGCAGCAAGACCATCACATGCAATATGAGGATAGGCAGCAACTACACCGTCAACGGTTTCAAGAGTATCAGCATATTCTTTTAGTGCGCTGTATGATTTTCCATACTTTCCCATAGAACGTACGATAGATTTCAGCTCGCACGTAGAAAGCCCAATAATTCTCTGTGTCATTCCGCCGATCATACCATCAGCAAAGGACATAACAACCACAAGAGGAACGAGACTTATACCTATACATATAATTGCACCTGCGATACTTCTTCTTGCAGAAGATTTTTTTCCAGTACGGGGAAATATAAGTCTGAATGCAAATAGTGCTGATGATCTGAATGTCATACCTAGTCCTCTACCTTTTCAATCTGACCATGTTTTATGGTATAACGAACCGATCCTTTGGCCGCAAGTTTTATATCATGAGTTACAAGAATCAATGTCTTCATATATTTATCTGCCATTGAAAAAAGAAGATCACTTATAAGAACTGCATTTGCCGGATCAAGATTTCCAGTAGGTTCATCAGCAAGAATGAGAGAAGGATCATTTATGAGCGCACGCGCAACCGCAACTCTCTGTCTTTCACCACCGGAAAGTTCTCCAGGTAGATGATTCATGCGTTTTTCAAGCCCTACATCGCACAGCAGGGCTTTTGCACGTTCCACAGCTTCTTTTTTTGATTTTCCAGTCATATAACTTGCAAGATACACATTTTCAAGAGCGGTAAAATCCTTAAGAAGATAATGAAACTGAAATACAAGGCCCAAGAACTTTGAACGGTACAGAGCCATCTCGTTTTCAGTAAGGCTTGTTACGTTCCATGGACCGGCAATAACGGTACCAGCAGTAGCCTTATCTATACTTCCAATTATATTTAATAAAGTGCTTTTTCCGCTCCCGCTTTCCCCGATGATTACAGTTTTGCTTCCCTCTTCTACAGAAAAATCCAGATTCTTTAAAATTGTAAGCGACTCAGCACCACTGGAATAAGTTTTTTCCAATCCTGTTATCTTTACTATACTACTCATCGTGCAAAACCTCCGCTACACTCATATTAAGAACATTATTACTTGCCTGCCAGCTTGCCCACAAAGGAGCTATAATTCCAAAAAGAACAATCATAAGAACTTCCTTAAAAACTATTCTGGCAGGAATCTGTGCATACAGTTCATAAATTCCGTTCTGAGAAAGATATTCAGCTGATTCTGGCATAAAAATAACCGCAAATATATACTGAACATAATACATACAATCCGCAAAAAATATGAATATTTCCTTTACGTTAACGCTTATAAGAATACCAAGAGCAGCTCCCGTAAACGCACCTATAAGTCCGCTAGTAAAACCACGCATTATAAAAATTGATTTGATTTCCATTTTTGTTCCACCAAGGACAGAAAGAACTGAAATGTCCTGACTGCGCTCAAATACAAGCCTTCGCATTCCATTGTAAATATTGATACCAACAACAACAAATATTATGCATACAAGAAGCATAAGAATGTTCTTTTCCACCCTTAAAGTTCCAAAGAAAGATCTGTTGAATTGTCTCCATGACTTAACTTCGATTGAAGGAAAAACTGATTTTATACTTGCAACGGCAGAAATATCATCTTCGTAGTCAAAAAGTTTTATGCCATAAACAGGTCGTGCATCCTTTCCAAAATATTTTTCAGCATCACGAAAACTTATAAAAGAATATCCCAGATTTATATCAGAATAAGAACTTTGAAAAATTCCCTTTACAGTAAATTTTCGGTTCTGCGAGATAAGTGCAACATCACGACCACCGCTCATCGCCATAAGATTGACTGTATCACCTATTCCTACCCCTAGAAGATTTGCAAGTTTCGAGCCAAGAATTATTGAATTTTCATCAGAAAGGTCAAAAGAACCGCGAATGATGTTAAGTTCTTTTCCAAATTCAACGTCCTGTTCCATGGATTTTTCAGAAACCCCGCGGAGAATTGCAGAAGCCTGATGTCCCCGCTCTGAAACCATAAGTCCCTGGGATTCGTAAAAAGGCATTATACACCGGATTCTTTTACTTTCTTCACAAAAATCTATAAAATCAGTAAATTTTTCTTCCGAAATGTCAGAAACCCTCAGATGATACGAAGAAAGTTCCATTATTGGACGAATAGAAGTCTGCTGAAATCCATTCATAACGCTGAGTACGGTGATCAAAGTCATAACACCAAAACAGATTCCTAAAGTAGACAAAAAAGATGTCACAGCGGATCTGCCTGATCTGTCTATTCTGGCAAAACGGGTAGAAACTTCATAAATCCACCGGCAGGATGTCCAGAGATTTTTTTTAGAGCTCATATTTTTTTATCCTTTTTACATTTCCGTTCAAAAGAAAAACTTCTTTTTTCTTAGTGTAATTTTCATAATAAGTTTCTATTACAAATCCGCCGTCAAACAGCGTCGTAGTAACATAATCAGAAGAAGTTGCGTATTCCGTCTTCATCCTTAACTCATCGTTTTCATAATAATAATAGTCAGGAGTACTGTCGTCAATTTTATATTCATATTTTTCTTTTTTTGAATCAATACTCTGCAAACGACGTTTTTTTCCTTCGTTATAGATAAAATTCTCATATCTCTTTTCAAGAATTCTACCGTCCTCTGCAAAAATCCAGAATGTCCGACCATTAATATATTCATCATCTTTTTCTTTTATATAATCAGACCTTTGAACAACACGTCCGTTCTGATCATATATAATGTCCTGTCGGTAATCTTTTCCAGAGACAGTACTTGCCTTAGGAACAGAAGAATCATCACCATAACGAAATACCTGAGAATTAATAAGCTCTGAAGATGATACAGCTCCTGTATAAAGCCATGTTTCCTTTCGTTTCATGCGCATTTTTTCATCATAAAAAAAGCGGACAAGATTTTTTGCATCCCCGCGCACAATTATTCTTTGCGTATCGCCATACTGGATATTCAGGAATTCGTCTTCATAGGAATACGTAACAAGCCTTGATTCTTTACTGCGGACAGCATATTCCTTCGCATCTGGTTCAGGTGCAGCCTGCACAACAGGAATTTCCGACTCTTCTTCGTTGTAACCAGAAGAATTCGTTTCATCAGTCAGAGTTGAAAATTCCTTAAGTTCTTTTTCAGCTTCTTCAAGTTCTGAAGGACGTGTTATCATAAATTCGCTTCCGGAACCGCTAACAAGCAGAGAAATCCAAGTTCCATCATCGGAATAAGGATCATAGGCAAGAGTGGTTCCCAGCAAAGAATGATACATAGGAAACATATAATCCAAAAGATTTTCTGCGCCATGTGCAAAAGACCAGTGAGTAAGCGAATAAAAATCAAGAGCTTTCTGTAAAAAAAACGAAGATTTAAAATCACCAGTTTCTTTAAAAATCTGATTTTTTTCGCAGCTATATTCCGAACGCAAAAGCTCATAAAAACATTCAGTCACAAAATCAGCAGAAACCTTATCCTTCGCTCCTACAAAAGTTTTTGCTGAAGCATTTAACGAGAAAATACAAATACCAAAAAGAAGCACAATGTTCTTTTTCAACGGTTATAGTCCTATAAATTCTTCAATATATTTTTCCGCATTAAAACGGTCTATATTTTCATATTTTTCGCCGTCACAGACAAATGCAACAGGAAGCCCAAGTTCTTTTCCGACAGAAACAGCGACACCGCCTTTTGCAGTCGAATCATACTTTGTAAGGATTATTGCATCCAAACCAACAGCATCGTTAAAAACTTCAGCCTGACGGAGTGCATTCTGCCCTGTTGTAGCATCAACAACAAGGATTTTCTTATAACAACCTGCATCAGCTTTATCACGACAGATTTTATCAATTTTTTGGAGTTCCCGCACAAGATTTTCTTTGTTATGCAGTCTTCCTGCTGTATCTGCAATTACCAGTCCGCTTTTTTTTGCCTTACAAGCCTCTGCGGCATCAAAAACAACCGCAGCAGGATCGCTTCCATGCTGATGACTTACAACTCTAAGTCCGATTTTTTCTCCATGCATAGCAAGCTGTTCAATTGCCGCCGCACGGAATGTATCCGCACTAGCTAGAACAACATTTTCAACACCTTGTTTTTTAAAATAATTACCGAGTTTTGCAACGCTGGTAGTTTTCCCCACCCCATTTACGCCAAGAACCATCCAAATATTTACAGAATTTTCAGCAGGAACAAGCTCCGTCTCCCTTACATAGTCCAATAGGATTTCCTTCAGTTCTGCACCAAGTTCTTTATCGCCGGAAAGATGTTTTTCCTTGCATCTTTTTTCAAGGATTTCCGTTATTTCAAAAGCAGTTTTTGCACCTACATCGCCTTCAATGAGATTATCCGTTAAATCCTCAAAAAATGAATCTGAACTAGTATCAGACTTAAACAGATTTTTTAATCTTTCTGCAAATGACAGCCTGCTCATTCTTTTTTTCCCCCTGTTTTATTTGATTCAAGCGTATTACTTTCATTTTTTTTATCATTTTCTGCCATAGCTTCTTTATTTGCAAGAACATCCGCTTCCTGCTGTTTTTTCAAGTGCACAGCTTCCAGTCTTTTTTCTTCTTTGGTTTTGATTTTTACAAGTTTTTTATCGCTGATCTTCTTTGCCTTTGCAGGAAGAACTGTATTTGCAGCCTGCAGATACCTCACAAGCTCATAGACAAACCAAGCTCCGCAAGCAACTGAAATTCCAGTGGTAATATTGGAAGCAAGCTGCCAGTTTTTTGCGTCCTGATAGGATATATTGTACGAACTTGATGCTGATGAACCTGAAAAAATTGAATTTGCCGAAGAACTCGCATTTAAATTATAGGCTCTGGAAGCCGCATACGAATTTCCATAGCAATAAAAAGTCGGAATCAGAGAACAGATAAGAATACTATAACTTGTATACATCCATCTGCGGCGACTTTCTATATATTTACTCCTGTCAAATGTTTTTATAGAAAGCTGAAGATACGAATCTTCTCTCATAAGGTTCCCATCTATAAAGAAATCTGCAGATTTACCATCAACATCGATAAAATGACCAAGAATATCATGACCATCAACTATAATCCTTGCAACCTGGTTTTCATCATCAAGTTTTCCGCTGAAAGTCCCGTTCGCGAACACATCACCGTGACTTAGTCTCTTAAAAATAAGATTTGCAGCTCCGCTGTCAGTCTTTGTCATATTAGCCTTTATATGAAAGCGTCTGTTACCAATAAATGAATAGCTTGTAGAAATTTCATTATATCCAGGAGCAGAAAACATTATACGGTGAACTCCACTCTGAGAAATCAGATTTGTAGAAAGATTTCTGTAAACAAGATCGTCGACAGTAATCATAATATCCTTTTTTGCTTCTTCCGGTTCAATTTCAAATTCCAGTTCTATAGGCATACTGTCAGCGATTTTTGGAGTAAGCAGGCGTGCTATGCTGAGCGATATCATTTTTAGATCATCAATTACGCCGACTTCAGTGGCTGAACCGATAACTTTTGCCCCTGGAAAACTAATGATACTTGCAGAAACAGAGATATACGAACCGTAAATTGTTATCTGACCTGTAAGGAGCCCGGTAATTTTTGCAGAAACGCAGGCTTTTTCAAATTCATAAGAATCATAGGGTTTACCTTCGGCAGAAGTACCAGGCGAAAAAAGCTGACTTATATCATTTTTATAGAAAGTCACTTTTTTTAAAGAACGCCCAGATTCATGATCTTTTCTGAAAATATCTCTCATAAGTGTCAAAAAATCATCTTTTTTTTCTTCGTCAGAAACAATATGCCCTTCTTCAATATTTCTTTCACGTTCTCTTTCTATCTCAATTTCCGGCATGTATTTTTTAACAGCTGCTTTTTCTGCAACTATATTTTCATCAAGCTGTTTTCTAAGACTACGCATTGTCTTTTCCTGTGCTTTAATCTTTGACTTCAGCTTTGGATTTGAATAATCATTTAAAAAATACGCATCACGAGTCTTGACTTCCTTAGAAATCTGAAGAAAGAGCGAAAGACGTGCATTATGCAGTTCATAGAGTTCTCTGTCCAAAACTTCCTGAGCACGCGGCATTCTTACAAGATTTTCAGCCATCTGTTCAAGAATAAGAGACGGAATTGTTTCCGCTGTTGCAAGAACGGCAGGATCAACCGAGGTCTGCGAAAATTTAAATTTTTCAGCGGCTATAACCCACTCATCATTTGCCTGAGCATAAGTAAAAACACCTGCAAATGATAAAAGGAATGAGAAAAATAATATTTTTGAAAAAAAATTACATTTCTTCGTCTTCGTCCCCTGAATCCATAGGAAGACCTTTCCACTGAGCGACCAGGAAAGAATCCATAAACTGATCTATATCGCCGTCCATAACGGCTTGAATGTTTCCTGATTCACATTTTGTACGGTGATCCTTAACCATAGTGTAAGGCTGGAAAACATAAGACCGTATCTGGTTGCCCCATGAAATATCTTTCTTTTCTGCGCCGAATTTAGCGTTTTCTTTTTCTTTCTGCTCACGGTAATACTCGTAAAGCCGCGCACGGAGCATACTCATACAAGCCTGTCTGTTAAAAATCTGACTTCGCTCACTCTGGCAGGCAACAACAATCCCTGTAGGAAGATGTGTAAAACGAACGGCAGAATCTGTCTTGTTTACATGCTGACCTCCCTTTCCTCCTGCACGGTATGTATCTACGCGTAAATCTTCAGGGCGAATTTCAACCTCAATAGAATCATCAAGAACAGGAAAAACATAAACACTTGCAAAAGAAGTATGACGCCTTGCATTTGCATCAAAAGGAGAAATACGCACAAGCCTGTGGATTCCCGCTTCACCTTTTAAATGACCATAAACATAATCGCCATCAATCTGAAGCGTAACAGACTTAATTCCACCTTCTGCTTCAAGAACATCAACTGTTTCGATTTTGAATTCATGGCGTTCTGCCCAACGCGTGTACATTCGCATAAGCATTCTTGCCCAATCTTCAGCTTCTGTTCCACCGGCACCTGAATGAATAGTAAGAAAAGCAGAAGAATCATCAACCTCCCCAGAAAGCAGGTTCAGGACATTAAGCTCTTCAAATTTTTTGCGGGCAGCATCAAGCATTGCTCTAACTTCTGCTTCATCAGAAGTTTCACCACTCTCTTCTGCAAGTTCATACATAGCTTCAAGATCACTGAAATCTTCCCTAAGCTTTTTCCAAGGCTCAACACGGTTCTTAAGCTTACGGACTTGGGACATAACTTTTTCAGCTTTTTCATGATCATCCCAAAATCCACTTTCTTCTGTCAAAGCCATTTTTTCATCTATTTTTTTCTGAATCGACTCTGGATCAAGCCGGTTCCATACAGCTTCAATATCTTCCTTTAATTGAGAAACCGGCATCTTCAATTCTTCAAGCATAATTTTCTCCTAATACAGCATTTCATCATGATTCTTTATGACAGCGGGCACAGAAATGAATCTAATCCCTGTCCAAAGATTCATCATAGAAGGCATAAGCGTTTCTTCCATTGCGTTTTACGCGGTACAACGCTTTATCGGCCTGCTGAAAAAGATTTTCCGGAAAGCCTCTTTCTGACATTGCAATACCGACGCTTATTGTCAAACCCGGAATCTCACTCGTGGATTCAGCAAGGGCAGCCTTTATATTTTCAAGTTTTACGGAAATACTATTTTTTATATCAGCGCCAAATTTAGTAAGTATAATGGCAAATTCATCACCACCAATTCGAGCGACAAAATCAGTAGTTCTGAAATATTCGGAAAGAATGTTCGACACCCTTACAAGGACGGCGTCTCCCACCTCATGTCCATATCTGTCATTGACATTTTTAAATTCATCAACATCAATAATCATTAGTACAACAGGAGCTTCAGAATATTCAAGCGCATGTCTTAAATGAGAAAAATAGCGACGGTTTATTAGCCCTGTAAGAGGATCATGTTCAGCCTCATGTTTAAGGTTTATTTCGTTCTGCAAATAGGCATTCCAAAGATCATTATAAACTGAAGAAAAATACTTAAATTCTTTTGCCCCGACATAATCAAGAGGCTTTCTTTCCTGAATATTCCTCAGATAATGATTTAACGGTCTAATTACAGAATACATAACAACAGAGACCATGAGCATCGAAAGCAAAAGCATAGCAACAAGGACAGACAGAGTTATACCTGCCATCTTCTGAAGTGATTTTCTGTCTGAAACGCTACGGCTGTCTGCATCAATCATAAGATCAGTCAAAGCAGAATGCCTTGAAGTTTCAATATCCGTCTTACAGCTTATATAATATGAATCAAAAACCATCTCCTTTGCTTTTTTCTTTTTCATTACGGGAGAAAGTTTCTGATCATTTTCTGGAATCCTCATTTTACGGATTTCTTCCGGTACAGGAAATTCCTTACCTTCTTCAAGCAGGGCCGAAACCATAAGTTTTATTGCATACCGTTCGTAAAGAGAAAGTTTTTCAGAAATCTTAAGCACATTTTCCATGCTCTTTACGAAGTTTTCACCCAACTCATATTTCTGAATTATCCTGAGAGCTGATTCCCGGCTTTTAGTAACTTTTAGCTCCCTATAATAATTATCAAGAAATTCTATATCTTCTGTGTATACAAAAAGACGAAGCTGCTCTGTAAGATAATCAGATCCTTCCTGAAGTGATGACGCTGCCTGATGGGAAGAAATATAGTCTTCGGCAGTAGTCATAAAACGATCGTATGATTTTTTTGTCAGAAAAACAGTTATCAGTGCAGCGACAAAAAAAACAGCAATAAAAACAAATACAAAAATTACAGTTTTTTTAAGCGGAATAACAATACGATGCCTTACAGATTCTACAGATTTTATCATTCTATTATTCTATATAAGAACTTAATTTTGGTAAAGGACACCACGTGAAAGAAATCTTATAAATCAAGTCGAAAAACCACCAGAAAAAGGCAGACCGCTTATAAAAAAGCAGCCCGGATAAAAACAGGCTGCTTTTTTTCGCTAATACTTGAATGCCGAACCGCCTATAAATTCGCGGATAATAGAACGCGGAGGCACAGCCGTAGGAGCAATGGAATCAAAATTATCCAGGAAGCGGAGCAATGAACATGCTTCCGAATATTCCGGTTCAGACGGCTTTACGCTATGAAGCAGAGGTTCTGCATAAACCTTAAGAACGCTAAGCTCGTAATCAAGCGCTGTATTTAAAACAGCATCTGCATTGTTTTGGAACGGGAAGATATACATTTCTTCCCCGCGGCGCACACTTGGCCACATAGCGATCGTTCCGGCAGCCCCTTTTCCCCGGAACTGATAATCGCGAACAATACGTCGGACAAGCCGGTTATCACTAGTAGGAATCCTGTTGTGATCATCAAGATTCAGCTGTGTCAGCGCAGAAAGGTAGATTTTAAATTTAAGTTCAGCAGGAATCTTAGGAGTAAGCTTATCATTAAGACCGTGAATACCTTCCATAATGAGAATTTCATTTTCCTTCAGACTCATGCGGTTCTTTTCATCAAACTCCTGAGTTCCGTCATGAAAATTGTAAGTAGGAACAATTATTTCCTTACCGGCAAACAAGTCCACAAGATTTTTATTCAAGAGCTCTATATCAAGAGCTTCAAGACATTCAAAATCAAAATTTCCATCAGCATCACGCGGTGTTCGGCTGTGATCAACATAATAACAGTCAAGACTTATAACTTTTGGAATATATCCCATAGCCTGAAGCTCAAGCGCAAGTTTTTTACTTGTTGTCGTTTTTCCTGAACTTGAAGGCCCCGCAATAAGAACAACCCTTACTGTTTTTCTAGCTGCAATCTGATCAGCAATCTCAGAAATGCATTTTTCTTGAAGAGTTTCCGTAATATCAATAAAGTCATTTACCTTACGGTTTACGATCAATTCATTAAGACTGGCTACAGATGTAACCCCCAGCCGCTGTCCCCATGTCTTGTATTTTTTATAAATTTCAAAAAGCTTTGGCTGATCAACAAATGCCGGCACCTTAGTAGAATCAGATCCTTTTGGAAATCTTAAAAGAAATCCGTCTCTATATTTTTTTAGTTCAAACACAGATAAAACACCCGTTCTTGTTACAAGAGGACCAAAATACAAGTCGCTGAATCCATCGAGTGTATTTATTCGTATCCGCGGCGGACACCTGAAATTAAGCTGTTTTCTGGCTTCCTTAAGGCCAGACCGTTCAACAAGCTCAAGGGCTTCTTCATAAGAAACATAGCAAGAACTGATAGGTAAATTCTGTTTTACAAGCTCAAACATTTCGTGCTCAAGAGTTTTTACATCAGTCTCGTTAAGAGGTTCATCAGATTCAACCGTATAATAATATCCTGAACCCAGACTATGCCCTACCAAAAGCCTTGCTTTAGGAAATTTTTTATGACAAACAGCAGCAAGTAAAAAACACAAAGACCGTCTGTAAATGAAAATGCCGTCCTTGGAATCTGCAAGAACAGGTTCTATTTTAGCATTATACTTAAAGTGCTTTTCCAATGAATAAATCTTATTGTTCAATTTTATGGCAAAAATCCGTTCTTCAGGAATACCAAATTCCTTAATAATGTCAACGGCCGCAGTTCCATAAGGAACCCCTTTCACTGTTCCATTTGGCATTGTAATTTTTACTGATGCGCTCATAGTACGCCTCCTGCAGAAAAAAAATCTGATAACGTAGAAATAGATTACAGACAGAAAAGCCTGCAAAACAATTTATGAAAATAATTTTACCGCAGAATTTCTATATGTCAAAAGAAAGTAATTTTTTTTACATGCTAACAGTTTGAACATCTGCATTCTAGGCTTTTCCGTTCTTTATTATGGATATAATACCCTTCATGAATTGCTGCAATGGTGGCTATTACACATACAACTGCAGATACACAATTGAAGTCAACAAAGCATACAGATAACGGCAGCACAAATAACAATACACCAGTAATCTTGTTCAACGCAGAATGGACCGCAATTATTTTTTTATATCTTGCAAATCCCGATACAGCATTAATTACCTTAAATACAGTAATAACCGTAATCCAGATCTGAATCCATGTTTCGATATCAAGAACAGGAATCAGTTTTATAAAACTAATTATCACCAGCAAAAAATCTGCCGTTGTATCCAGTTTTGAACCAAACTCGCTGAACGTTTTCATTTTTCTTGCCACTGTTCCGTCAATCATATCTGAAAAACCCGCGGTTATATACATAATATAAAACGGAAGCGAAAATGGTTTGAAAAACGACAAGGCAATGCTGCAAAGAATTCTGATGACAGTAACAGCATTTGCAATCATGCTGGAGTTCCTACTTCAATCAGATTTCCGTCCGGATCATAAAATCTGACTACTCTTTGCCCCCAGCTGTGAGTCTTCAGCCTATTCACATATTCAATATCAGGATATAGTTTTTCAAGTTTTCTGATAAAACAATCGATATCGGCTTCCTCAAAATAAAGTTCAGAACAATTACCTTTTGGCAATATGGTCTTTTCAATGAAAGTTTCCCAATATTTTGCTTCTTGTAAATATAAGCCGCCTGAAAGCTCCATATTGCCGTCATTATCTTTAATCAGTTGAAATCCGAATAAATCACTGTAAAACTTTAAGGCCGCATTACAGTCTTTCACAACCAAAAGAGTTCCCTTGTATTTCATATTTTCATGCTCCTGTCTGCTTTTTATTCCTCAAAATCAAAAACTGGCATATCATCCGGAAGAAAAATTAAAAACTTCCGGTATCTTTCAATCCACTCCTCATTATCCACCCACATAGGAGCTGTAAGAAGCACATAAAGCCATTTTCCTGATGAACCATTCTGCACATCATTTTCCAAGATTTCCAACACCCTGACTTTCATTCCACCTTCATGATTCAATGTCCTATATTTTACTGCCGCTGAAATATCTTTTTCTGTGCGTAAATCAATTACACCCATAATTCTAAAGGTCGACAATTCTTTTATTTCTGCATGGTCCGTTAAAATATTACCATGAGCATATAAGGCGATCGAAAAAAACAAACTAAAAAACATGCATAAAATAATTCTTTTCATAAAACTCCACTTCCTAAAAATCCGTCTGTATAACTACTGTTTAAAAACTCAATCTGTTTTGAGAACATCATCAGGTATGAGACATCTAAATCCTACACACCTTCAGCATCCCCTTTTACAGTATTCACATGCAAGCAACACGTACAGCGTCACCCATTTATTAGCGTTTCCCACTTCGCCAACATTAAAGTAAGGGAAATCGAAAGATTTGCTAAGCACATATTTTCCTTCGGTACCTTTCTTACTATTCAGTAATCCCCATGCTTTTCTACAATTAGGATGATTTGCCACTCCAAGGACGGCCAACGCATACATTATCATATTCAAACCTATATGAACATGGTCAATCGGATAAAAAGTTTCCGTCATTTCTTCAATGATACCTTTTTCGTAATCATCAGGTCGAAATGAAACATGATAATCTATATAGAAGTCTTTCAAAAGTTCGAACTGTGGTAAAATAACACCAATTTTTTTTAATTCTGCCGCCAATAAAAGATACGTTGGTGTTTGTCTATAACATCCCATACCCGGCAATTTCGAATAATTTCTTTCTGATATATATATCCACCCGGGCAAGCCGGTGAACAATCTTGCCCATTCAGCTTTTTGCAGTCGCCGGCCTTCAAGAGCTCTACCTTTGTCTTTTTAGGTACAGTTTCCAGAATGCTCTCATAATTCAGTATTCCAGCTGCATACAGTCTGATTTTGATCCCGCTCTTTCTGCAAACATAATTCATCAGTACTTTTTTCCCTTTTGAATAAGAGACGACCGGACCGCTTTTGGCTTCTTTTATATCTAACTGAAAACCGTCAGCAGTAAGTTCCTGATTAATTCTTATAACCGTCTCCTGAATAGCTTCCGGCAGATTATTTAAAAAATTCTGAAATGTCATAACCATGTTTCCCTATCTATATTTATGCCATGTACAGATCAAATCTGCATTATTCTATTCACACTCTCTACTATTATCTCCGGTTCCGTCAAATGGATATAATGGGTGCTTTTCTTGGCCTGGATCCATATTGCTCTTTTCGAATAAGCTAAATATCCTTTCATAATCTCCTGCCATAATTGTTCAATCCTAACAGCAAAAGGACGACTGTTTCTGCCAAATTCCATGTTTTCCTTACTCGTTTCCTCTGATGAATGCTTTACAAGAATAATCGGAATATCCGGATAGTTATCCATGGATACCATATTTTTTAAAGCTGCATCATCGTGTGCCAACCTATATTCTTCCTTGCATGTATGCAGATGCGTAAGATTTACAAATGAATTCAGGATATCCTCTTTTTGCTTCTCAGAAAAATCAGCATAATAAAAAGGAGGTCCTTCACGCATTATTTTCTTTACAAGGCCTTTCAATCCAAGTCTGACAAGCCTTTCTAATATTATAAAATTTTGACTCTTATCTGCTCCGGATCTTTTTAACTCCATGGCAGTTAATTCCTTCTTAAACCTGTTATCCTCCTTAGATAATGGATCCAAGAGAATAAGGCCCTTTACTACCTCCGGATAGATACCACAGAATTCACTGGCATACAGTCCACCCTGTGAATGACCTATTATCACTAATTTTTCATCATGTGGGATCTCATCCAGGAGATTCATTAATTCTTTAGCAATATTCGAAGGCGTTCTGTCTTTATCGCTTTCGTCACTGTGATTAATTCCGGCCCTTTCATAAACAAGCACACCATGATTCTTTCCGAGCTCTCCTGCAATCGATTCCCATTCAGCTATACATGCCCCAAGTCCCATTTCTATTACAATGTCTACAGTCTTGTTTCCAAGGATCTTATAGTTATCCATTCGATTCCTCCTTATAACAGTCATACAAGTTTTGTGCCCATGCAAGAAGTGCAACACAAACCTTTTCCTGCCGTTCTATAACAGTTCCTCCAACCAACGGAATATCAGAATGTTCTTTCATGGCAGAATTATAATATCGCCTAGATTCTTCTATCCAGTATATTATATTTTTGATAAGCACCAATGCCGTAGGCTTATCAACCTTATTTAGATTACAGATAACTGCGTTAAAATCCAGCAGTATTTTCGAAGCATGTAAAGACTGTTCTGTCATAAGGGATTTCATATATTTTCTCCCCTTATCTGTAATATGACAAACATTCTTTGTAGTATGCCGTTCTTCGTCCAACTCGTCACCGCCTATATCCCCTTGTTCCTTAAGTCTAAGAACTTTCTTGTAGATCGCCAGAATGCTGATCCTTGTCCACTCCGATAAGTTATGCTCTTCGACATCTTTCCGAATATCGTATGCGCTTCGAGGCCATTTTGCCACGCATTCTAAGACTATGAGATCGATACTAGACATATAACCATCTACCTTTTAGTATAAATTACAACATTATGCTTTATCGCAAAAATCAGAGATCTTTTTTCCAGGTCTTTACCCATCTAGTTTTCCTGCATACGTCAGTTCATCAATAACGATTTTGATAACTTTTTCATTTGAATAGTTCATAGTAGTAGTTGCTATGACTGTACAAATTCCATGAACAAGCAGACTGACTCTCTCAAATA
>JAFOSK010000106.1 GCA_017392945.1 Treponema sp. | reverse complement strand
GTCTGATGTAACCCTAGAGTAGGAAAAATATCCGAACAGCAGACTGAATACATTCCAGACAATAAGAACACTTAGAATCAGTATGAAAAGAGAAAAGAAAAAAGATTTAACTCCCGGACGCTGTTTCATTTATTTTCCAAAAGAGCAAGAAATTCTTTTTCGTCAATTACAGGAATACCGAATTTTGCAGCCTTTGCATTTTTTGAAGACCCGCTTGAGACATCATTTGTAACCAGATAAGAAAGATCCTTTGTTACAGATGATTTGCAGAAACCGCCATTTTCCTTTACAAGTTTTTCTGCATCTGCCCTTTTCATTGAAACCAGTTCTCCAGTAAAACAGAAAGATTTTCCGGCAAGAATTCTAGTTGAAGCAGCCTCAATAATTATAATGCTGTCAGCGAGAGAACGCATTTCTGAAGCATTTTCTGAAAGTCCTTCAACTGCAATAGAAGCCATTTTTTCTGCAAAACCACTCACCTTTGCCGCCTGTTCTTCAGACATCGAGAGAAGCTTTTCAAGACTATCAAACCCTGCCGATACAAGTTTTTCTACGGTAGTCTCCCCAATACCTTCTATATCAAATCCCGCAACAAATACAGAAAGAGGCATACGGCGATGATTCTGAATTGAAGAATAAACCTTTTCTGCACCTAAAGATTTTTTGTCAGCTGCAAGACTTTCTTCATTTAAAAAATGAGGGGCAAGAGATTCAACGGAAAGACTGTATAAATCCGAAATAGATCTTACAGTTCCGCTTTCATACAAACTTTTTACAAGAGATTCACCAAGATCCCTTATATCTACAACCTGGACCCACTTCATAAGCTGGTGAAGAACACGCTTTCCACATTCTTTGTTCGGACAGAATAATCTTGAACCTTCATCTCTTAAAGGCGTACCACAACATTCACATTTCAAAGGCATATTCACGGGCTTCAGATCATGCGAAGAATCCGGAAGAGTTCTTTCAATTTTAGGAATTATTTCACCACGTTTTACTACAACAACTTTTGAACCTATGTGAACACCCAAAGCCCTCATAGTATCAGGATTCGCAAGACTAGCACGCCTTACTTTTGTTCCGTTAAGATCAACTTCATCAAAAATCGCAACAGGAGTATAAGTTCCGCCGTTTATGCTCCATTCCACGTCCCTGACAGTAGACACTGCCTCTTCAAGACTGAATTTAAATGCTATCTGCCGGTCAGGGCGCGCACGGCTTGCATCTTCATGATTTATCCGTCGTTCTTTTATTACAAGACCGTCAATATCAAACTCCAGATTTTTACGCTCTTCCATTACAGAAGCCCTGTAATCTATGACTTCTTGCGGAGACCTGCAAATTTCAAGCCGCACTGTTGAAAAACCGGATTCCTTAAGCCATTCTATTTTAGACTCTTCATCAGCAAACGGCTGTTCTCCTTCTGTGGCAAAAGCGTCATAGACGATAAGATTCAGATTTTCAGAACCTTCACCGTCCTTACGTTTCATAAGACCATTTGCCGCATTGCGGCAGTTCGCTTTATCAGGATATTTTAAATCGTGCACGGAATGAGTCATAATAACTTCTCCGCGGATTCCGCCTGTATAATCTATTGTAGATCCATCTGAATTCACAAGCTTCAGAATAACACCTTTCATTCTTATGGCGTTTACGGTAATATCGTCTCCAACGGTACCGTCACCGCGCGTTACCGCATGAATCAATCTGCCATGCTCATACTGAAGTTCAAGAGAAGCTCCATCAAGCTTATATTCGACAAGATATTCATCATAAACATGCTTTTCTGCCCATGCGAGAAATTCTTCAGGATTTGCAGCTTTTTCCTGGCTCCCCATAGGCATTACATGATGCATTTTTACAAAATTACCTGAATCTGCACCAACTTTTTTAAGAACCGTATTTTCCGGATCAAGTCTCTTTAATTCATCCCAAAGAGCATCGAATTCACGGTCTGAAATTTCACCTTCTCCATTATAATACGACGCCTGATAGCGTGTTATAAGAGAGACAAGTTCCTTTATTCTGCCTGTATTTTTTTCAGAATTACTGCTTAAGAAATCAAAAAGTTCCGGCATTTCCATCTCCGTAGACTCAGTCTTTAATAAACATCAATTCACTTATTACGCGTTCTTGATCAATTCCTTTACGCTCAAACTTTGTTTCTGGCCGCCAATCCTGATGCGGAGCAAATTTTTCATACTTGTTATGAAGACCAGGAGTCATTGCAAGCTGTTCAAGACCGAATTCCGCATACGGATACCAGTCTGTAACAAAATAAAGATAACCGCCGGAAGCAAGTTTTTTTGCCATAAGATCTGTTCGCGGACGTTGAATCATCCTTCGTTTAAAATGTCTTTTCTTCTGCCATGGATCTGGGAAAAAAATATGAAACCCGTTAACAGAACCGTCAACAAACATTGTCTCAAGAACTTCCAATGCATCATGCTGAATTATATAAAGATTTTTTAGATCACGTGCACGGATTTCTCCCAGAAGCTTTCCAACCCCGGGAGTATGAACTTCTATACCAATATAATTTGTATCTGGATTCTGCTGTGCAATGGCCGCTGTTGCAGCTCCCATTCCAAATCCTATTTCAACTACAACAGGATTGGTATTTCCGAATACATCGATAAAATTAATCTTTCCGTTTATAAACGGAATACACCAGATCGGTGATAATTCCTCATAATCACGCTGCTGAGCGGCTGTCATACGTCCCTGCCTCAGCACATAAGTCTTAACAGCCCTGTAAAAAGGGTTCCCCGATCCACCTTCATCAGAAGTTTCAACATTTTCTTGCTGTTTCATCAAATTTTCGTTACCCATACAATCCTTTTCAAAGAAATCTCTATTTTTATTTTGTTTCTGTTTTTTCTATTTTTGGTTTATTTTTATAAACAGGAGGCATTACGTAAACTAATGCATCCTTATTTGAAACATAATATTCCCGGAAAGCGGCTGCATTTCTTACAGAAGCAAAAACCATGGCGTCAGTTTTCCAGCTGTTTTTTCTTACACCGTAATAAATGAGCGTTCCGGTTTCATTATAGACTGCCATATACAGACGGCAGTTAATCTTTATTCCTTCTGTGATTTCAGAAGACTTCAATTTAAAAGCAGAGGAATCATAAGAAATCGTAAAATGAGAAGTTACGGATTTCTCCTGTGCATCTATATAATCAATCTCATAAAAACCGGGTTTAAAATTTTCATTCAAAGGCATACAGAATTCCGTATAGCCCGCCCACTGCTTAGTTTCGTTTGAAAAAATAAGCGGATCCATGCAAATCCAACGATAATTATTCTCTGCACATCGAATTTCAAGGCGTTCTACCCTATGGGAATCGCTTTTAGTCTCTGCGAATGCAGCAAGCCTTATATCTGCATCAGAATTTTCATCTTTATAGTCAAGAATTACATAACCTGTTGAACTTATAACGTCAGGATCGGATTCTGAACATGACAGAAAAAGCACAGCAAGCATAAAAATGAGAAACGTAAATGTAGCACAAAATAAATGATTTTGACGCATATCAGAAATTGAATATCAGATTTATGACCGTAAGATCACTTGCAGAAAACTGATTTACCAATGATTCAAATTTTACGTCAACCTTTTTGCAGGCATCATCAAGATAAGAAAGATAATACAGCCCAAGATCGGTTCCTCCATCAGGAACATCACGATAAAAATCTATAAGGGTCTTTTTATTTGTATCGGCCGTAGCCTTCATCTCAATATTTTCTTTTACTTCCTGGAATTCATCGTCCTTGTTGTACAAAGTAATCTGAAGCCGTCCCTGCTTACCAATAGATGTGGACCCACCGCCGAGCTTCCATGACACAGAAACAAGTATCCTCTTTTTCTGAAGTTCCTTTACAATCTTCGCACGATGTTCAGGATCAACGACAAGGGCATTTATATCATCAACTGCAGGATAAAGACTTTTCGCTTCCTTTCGAATATTGGTGTTCTCATTATTAAGAGCAAGTTCCATGACCATTACGGAAATATATTCTGCAACCCGGGATTTTTCCATGTATTGACTTAAAAGATTCCTTATAGCAGAAATCATTTCGGAAAAACCTTCGGCCTTATGGAACAAAGTAATAATATACCAGTTCATAAGACTCATACGGTTCATAAATTTTTCCGTCATGAGCATATAAACATTCTTTTCTTCTATTGAGTATTCTTTATTTTCACGGATAGAAGCCCAAACAGGATCCAAAATTTCCTTTCTGACCCGGCCGATAATGGCATCCTTATTGACAAGTATCGCCCTAAGCTGCTTTTCACTCATCTTTGTTTTTTCATCAATAAGATGAGCAGGATTTGCGCGGTTATGCTTTCTAACACAATCACACTGAATTATGGACATATATATATCGCGGTCAAACTGCTTGTACAAAAGAGAGAATACAACAATCTTAGACAGATCCATAACTTCCTGTCTTGAAGACACAAATTCCGGCATAGAAATTTCTATTTTGGAAATGTAATCAAGCAGAAGCATACTCTGAATTGACTGAGGAGAAAATTTATTAAGCGAAATACCATATTCGTCAAGATTGTCAGCAAGACGAAAACGAATAAGCTTCTTTTTGTGGTTTATAAAATTTGAAGCACCATCTTCCGTAAGAATAACCTTTAACGGAAGCTCAAGCATACTTTTCTTACCAGGTGAACCCATGTTTAAATTCGTCTCCCAAACAGTTTTATTATAGTCTAGGACTATTGCATTGTAAACTGTAAATATTATAATCTATTTATATGAAGAAAAACAGTTTTTTTTTCATATTTTACATGCTTTTTCTCATTTTTTATACAGGTTTCAACTCTTACGCAGATGAAAAAGCAGGTATAGAACTTTGCAATCAGTTCAAAATCTTATTTTTAAAAAACGGAATTTACAGTTCGGAAAATTACATCATTCCTTCAGAAGGTGAAAAATTTCCTTACAATATAAAGATCGACATTTTAGGGAACGCTGCATCTTCTGCAGAAAACGATGCCGAAAAAAAAATCACCGAACTATACTTTGTTTTCTCTCTAGAAGAAGCCGTAAAAAATCACTCTCTTATTGAAAAAATAATTTCATCAGTAAGAAATTCTTCAATAACGGACTGTAACGTACATTTTCTATTTTCTTACGGCGATACAATAAAAGATTTCAAAGAGACAACAATTTCGGGAACAGAAAGTTTCATAGATAATTTAGATGACACGGACAATCTCGCTGCAATATGCGTAAACTTTAATAGCCCCAGAAATTCAATAACTCCAGGAAGTGCAAAAGGGGTTTCTCCGTCATGGTTGATACAGCTTACAGCTGATGCTTTTCATACTAACCGGCTTTTTTATGTAATAAAGGGCGGAATCCTTACACCTTTCTATAGGCTTGGAATTCTGAGGGAAGACTTCAGAACAGGGCTTTTTCTTAACGCAGAAATTCCTGCGATAGGAATCGATCTTGCAGTAAATGAAAAATACACATTTGACTATGAAAAAAAAATCCTGAATTTTTTCAGCACAATCATAACCGACTTTGACAGTGAAAAAACGGCAGAATGGGACAGACATTCTCAGATAATACAGCTTGGAACATTCGTATTTCTTATACCGGAAATTTTTACGGTAACCTGCATGATTATCCTGGCATTTGTAAGTATTCTTATACTATGTGAATTTTCGTTTATATTCCATTCTTCTAATAAAAACTTGTCAAAACTTGTACTCAAATCATGGTACCTCATTCCAATATGTGTTGTACTGACAGCAGCTGCGTTTTCTTTTGGACAGCTTTTTCCTTGGATTATAAGTAAATTCGTAGAAATCGATTCTTATTTTTTAATTTCATTGAAAGTTGCAGTCGGAATTGCGGTAATTTCGTTCTCATATCTTCTCATGCTTAAATTAAAGGGAAACAATTACCATTACGTCTACCCTTACCTTATGACTATTTCCAGCGTTCTGAACATCTTTATATTCAGTGCGGTTGATATGTCTTTGTTCTATCTGTTTGCATGGGAATACTTGCTGGTATATCTTTCCAGACTTATGAAACGAACTGTATCGCTTGCCGTAGCTTTTATTTTTCTTGCAATACCGTTCATTCCTTATCTTGCACAGATTGTTATCTACTCGCAGCAAAGTTCTATTCACAGAATCACGTTCTGCTCTCCTATGGAAAACCTGTTAATTTCTTTTGCACTGCTTCCATTCGAATTTTCATGGTTACGTATACTTTCAAGATTGAATTCAATGTGGAAAAAAGTTGAAAAAAAACGCAGAAAATTCATAAAACAGAATATAATTGCAATTTCTTCTTCCGTTGCAATTTTTGCAGCAATACTCATAGTTACTTCAAAAGTCATTCCTCAGAAATACCGTCAGGAATCACAGGAACCTGTAAAAGAATTCTTCAATACGCACAATGACGATCTTATCAAAATAGAATATACTGACAATGTATACTTTGGCAATTTGAATAGAACTCTGCATATTCAACTGGCAAAAAAATCAGAAAATGTAAAAATCTCTTTGATTGGAAAAACTGCGTCTCCGTTGCAATATTCGGAATTCCCTTACAGTTCTGATTCGCACTATTACGCGGATTTTATAAAACTTCCTGTATATCCTCCGGAAGATTTTTACATTCCATTCATTGCAAACCGTTACACGGATATGTATGTACTGGTTCAGGCCACCTACGATTCTGACACAAAGGAAAACACAATTGTAGAAGTCATAAAATCAATAGAAATTAAAAAAATGGATACCCTAAGGCAATGACACAGGAAAAATGTTTCTTACACGTTGACATAGACGCTTTTTTTGCCTCTGTTGAACAATTGGATCATCCGGAATGGAAAGGCAGACCTGTTATTGTAGGCGGTCTTCCAGGAGAACCAAGAAGTGTTGTTTCCACCGCATCTTATGAAGCCAGAAAATTTGGTGTCCATTCAGCAATGCCAACAGCACAGGCATATAAACTGTGTCCAGATGCCATATACACTCACGGTTCTTACAAAAGATATTCAGAGCTTTCTGAAAAAATAATGAACATACTTAAGCTTTATTCTCCAGATGTAAAACAGATTTCCATAGATGAAGCAAGCATGGACATTACAGGAACAGAACTTTTGTTCGGTACTCCTGAAAAAATCGCACAAAAAATAAGAACATCTGTATTTGAAACAACAGGACTTACGGTTTCTGTTGGAATTGCTCCAACACGCTACCTTGCAAAACTATCCAGCGAAGTGAACAAACCCAACGGATTTTACAGAATCCATAATGGAGAAGAAATTCCGTTCATGTTGAATCTGCCACTTGAAAAAGTCTGGGGAATCGGAAAAAAGACTTTAGAACGCCTGAACAGAGCCGGATTTTATACCACAAGACAGATTTATGAACAGAATGAAAAACTTTTAAAATCATTATTCGGTGACAGCATGGGCTCTTTTTTGTATAACACGATGAGAGCTTTGGAAACCGGACAAAAATCTGAACCGACAAGATCAATAAGTGCAGAGACCACTTTTCCGCAGGACATAACTGACATGTATATTGCAGAAACATGGATTATGGAGCTTTGCCACAATATAATTTTCAGGCTGAAAAAAGAAAAAGTAAAAAGCAAAACCGTAATGATAAAACTGCGCTATGACGATTTTACAACAATCTCGTCCCGATCAACAGGTGAAGAATTTATAACCAGTCTTGACGATCTGTATGAACGGGCCAGGCTCTTATTTGAAAAAAAATATGAAAAAGGGCGCGGAATCCGCCTTCTGGGAGTCGGAACGGAAAATCTCATAGACGAATCAAAAGCCGCACAAGAAGTTCTTTTTGATTTTGGAGAAAAGAAAAAAAAGGCTGTTGAAGACGCAATACTAAGACTTACCAGCCGTCATCCCGAAATAAAAGTAAAAAAAGCAAGGCTACTTGACACCAACAAAAAACGAGGACTTACAGCAATTCTGATTGCCATCATGGCATTCAGCGGAATGCAAAAAAGTTATGCACAGGATAAGGCCTCCGAAATCACAGAGACCAGCGCTGCAGCACTTAACGATGAGCAGAACCTTATTCCATTGCCGTCAGAAGCTGAAAAAACACTGTGGAAAAAACAGGTCGGTAAAAACGAACTTGAATTTATAGCAGGCGGCTGGTGGCAAGGTCAGGCGATTTTCGGTCTTGAAGCCACTTACGATAATGAATCTGGATTTTCGCCTTCTTGGTCATCGCCTGTATTCAAGCAGCAAGTTGACATGTCTTTGTGGTTTATGATGAACAGGCAATGGTATTTTCAGGCAGCAGCAGCCGATGAATTTACAAAAAACACTGTTGCAATGGGATTCTACGGAAAAGAAAAAAATCCACTAAAAGAACTGCGCATTGCAAACCGCGGAATAATTTTTCCGTCCGGTTACAGTATAGACTGCTTTAACCGATCTATCGGCGGCGGAGAAAATCAGGCACCGGGAATTTATGCTCATTTTTCAGATCCTGACAACGAAAGAAACCGGTGGCACGGAGATTTTGCACTAAGGTATGACATGACTGAGCAACACAGCGCAACGTATTATGGCAAAAACTCTGTCTCAACAAAATGCATAGATCTGCACGAATATATTTCCGGTCAATTTTTTGTACTGCCAGAAAACTCAGACCTTATTTCATGCATAAACGCAATTTACATTGAATCAAGTCAAGGAAGCTACAAGGACGATTACGGCCGTAAATTCAATAAAATCTCAGAAGATGCATACATTGCAATACAAGCAAGAAATCAGATCATAATTTCAAAAGATGCCGGGGGAACAAAAAAAGACGGAAAATTACCATGCATAATAATTGAATTTACACGCACAATAACAGAGACAGACCTTGGTTCCTATAAAAATCATGACAGTTTTTTAGGAAAAATTCAGGATTTTTTTGGAGAAGACATTGATCTTGAAAAATTCGCATACAATCCTTTTGTGAATATAAACGGAAAGACTGCACTTCTCGTACAGAATTCGGCAGGATTTTCGCCTTTTGTATGTGCAGATTATTATGACTGCGGAATTGCAGAAAAATCGGATGTACTTATCGGAAGCGGAACAACAGGCATCCGCTATGAAGAATTTTCTGCCGTCATAACAGATGATTTTGAAACTCTTGCCGAATCTGCATTTTTTAACGGGAAACACGAATTTGCAAGAATTTATACAGCAGAATCAAAAAACGAAACTCTTCTGACCCCTGGGAACCGCTATCCTCTTGCAAAAAAGCATCCTGGATTTTATCTTGGATTTGCGGATCAAAGCGACATAAGTCTCATAGTCCAGTCATTTTCTCCGATAAAAAGCTACAACATCGGAACAAATGCATCTCAAGGATCGGTTCGTCTGTATAAAAACAGTATTCTTGATTCTGGCGCACTTTATGACAAAAACACGGGCATAATAACACCGTCTTTTTCTATATCAGATATTGATAAGATTTACATAACCTGGGAAGAAGACAGCGGAAATGACGAAAACGGAGCTATAAGCGCGCAGGCATCCTTTTCATACAATATATTTCCGAGCCTTACAGCAGATTTTTCGCTTGCAACCAGATGGACAGTACAACCATTTAACACTTTTGCAGAGTACGGCAGATCTGCAGGCGGGTATGCGACCGCAGAGACAGGGCTCTTATTTCAAAAAGAAACCATAAGGATTTCAAATGCAATAGCCGCGACTGCAGAAAATACAAATGTAACAGGGCTATACAGAATTCTCGGAATGGATGACAGAACGCCACAAACATATTATCTTGAAAAGAGTTCCGGCTTTATTTTAAAAAACGATATCATCCCGTATATAAAAAATCTTGATCTAAAAAAAGAACATGACGGAACATTGAATTCAGAAAATTTTGAAGGAACCTCAGACTATTCAATCACCGGCTTCAAAATTCCGCTTGAATGGAACTTTACAGAACAAAAAGGGACAAACTGGGCAGCTATAAACATAAAGCTTAACGCCGGACATCTTTTAAGTTCAGCAACAGAATTTAGAATCGCATTAAAAAACGAATTGATTTCAGCCGAAGACTATGATCTTTATATTCAGCTTGGAACAGAAGCCTCAAAAGACCCGAATGCCGAATTCAGCGAAAAAATTCCTGTTTGGAAAATTTCTGGTACAACAGATGAATCTGTAATTTCCCCGTTCATCTCAAAAACTACTGGCTGGCAGATAGTAAGAATTTCACTGAATGATTATAACAGAAGCTGCTTCCAAAGTTACCACGATATGCGCATTATAGCTGTCTCAAAAAATACAGGAAAAGGAATCATTTGCGCCGGTCCTTACGAAATAATAACACAGGGAATTTTTACACAAGAAAGCGACAATATTGCAGTATCCACAGAACAAATAAAAGATAATTCAATGCCAAAACGTGACACATTCAATTCAGATGACAATTATATACAGGAAATACATTGGACCCCCTATTCAAGTGCAAGCTCAAAAGAAGACGCAATCATAACCTGTGCAAAATATTTTGCAGAAACAGACTTTTCATTATATAAGACAATAAACTTTTTATTTAAATATAACTCAGAATCAAAAAAAACTCTTGAAGAAAACCTGAATACATCAGAAGAATTCATAACCTTTACTTTGGATCGGGAAAGTTCTTCCATAAAGGATACCGGAAAGACTGCCGTGTATGCAGTTCTTTTCAAAGAAGCCGCAAAAATCTTTCAGAAAAACCAGAATTTATGGCATACCTTTTCAATCAATGTAAGCGACAGAACGATCGCAATTGATGGTATAAAACTGCCAGAATCAATGAGTTCTGTCTATATAAATAAAAACGTAATTCCTACAAGATTCAAACTAAAATTTTTAACGATAGATTCAGAACAAAACACCTTTACAAAAGGAACCCTTGCACTGGATGAATTTTACCTTGAAGAAACCTCTACTAATGTACAGATTCAGGACATCGCAGAACTCAAACTTGAAAAAAAAGGCACAATAGTCAGATCAAATGGACTTCAAATTCTTGAAAACGCTCTTTTTCAGACAAAGCAGACTTCATCGATTACAAAAAACACTTCGGATACTCAAGATGACAGCATGGATTTTTCAAACCGGACTACAGCAGAAATAACCGTTACATCAATAAAACTTCATGCAGATACAGAATTTTCATCCTCTGAATACCAATGGTTGTCTTCAGCCTCTCATGAAATTTCTACAGTAAGACCGTTGTTTGAAATGCTTGACTTTTCTGACCGCTACGTATTCGACCATTCAGGAACATCCTTTGAAAAGCAGACAAAGGCCGGCTTGCAGCTGAAAAGAGTTGGCCTTCCAGTAAAACTGGAAGGAACTGTCTCAAGCACAAAATCCCGCTGGAACTTTGCAACAAAATCAGAATGCTCTGCTGAATTACTTTTGGAAAAATCAACCTTATCCATGTTATGGAAAAACAGCATAAAAACAAGTCAGACTTCTACACCTCTTTCCAGCGAAGTTGAAGAAGCAAAAGATCATAATTATTTTTCGGGCTATTTTTCACAGACAAAAGACAGTTTCAGTAATGGACGGGGAAACGCCACCTCCAGAAATGTCGGTGCACAATCAGAACTGTCTTTCAAATTCCACGCAATAAATTTTACTCCAGGCATAATTCTTGATGCACAGGAAAAATATACCGCATCAGGTACAGTTAAATACGCAGACACAATTTCATTGAAAACAGAATTTCCGTTCGTCATTGCAGGACAAAATTTTCTATTCACATACATAAAAGACGGAGGTGGCAACGAACTTGCAGAGGATGGAGGAACCTTCGGAACTGATGCCGAGAAACTTTTAAATCATTTTGGAGAACACGACTTTATATTCCGCACGATTCCAATATACGAATTATTTCAGAAAGACCTTAAAGAAAAACTTTCGGATAAACTGAAAAACGGAACAAACTATCTTGAATACAAAGGCGAATATTCTTTCAGGTGGAAACGCAGCATTTTTTCAGACATAAAGGATATCTTTATTCCGTCAAACCTTAAAATCAGCAGTCAAAGAGCCGTAATTGCCGCTGACTCAGGAAGCGATAATTATATAATAAAAGCCTCTTTAATTAATACACCTTTCAATATATTCGGAAGGCAAAGCAGTCTTTGTCTTTTCAAATGGTACAATACAGACGAATTTATAGTTTCATTCACAGGAACTGCTAAAATCCCTGCCGAATCGCCGTCAGACTCAGACTTTTCATTTTCAACGTACATACAGTCTGGATTTTATATAAATGAGTCAGATTCTCTTAGAGTGGGAACAGATTTTCAGATAAAAACAGACAATTCCTGGAGTACCCAGATGACCGCACAATATAAAAGAAAGACAGGATTCAGCCCAATTGAAGCAATCTGCCGGCCAATCGGAAGAAAATTCAAAATTGAAAAGCCTGAAATGACAAGGACAAACAGCATTGACGTAAAATTTTCATATTCAGATGAAAAATTCTCGCAAAGCTACGAACTCAGCCATAAAATCGAACTTACATTCCAAAAATACGTCAGCTTGAATCTGGGGCTTAATGCAGGAGCATCACACACGACAGAAAAAGCTGTCCTGATGCTTTTGACATTTACGCTCGGCGGAAAAATCAAGTTCTAAAAATGACATTCCGGGACAATACGATTGCGGACAAGAGAGCACAAAAAGCTCATCGATCTTATGGAAAACTACTGAAGCGGAGCAAAATAACCGCTTTCATCACGTCCGCTCCTGTTTAGCAGATAGGTTTCTACTTCTATTGGAAGGAATTTTTCCCCGAAATTAGTGGAAAGGACAGACGTATAGCTGAATGAATAAAGTCCGCTCGGAATATCAATCAAATCTTCAACAATCGAACCAAGACCTTCCGGCCGGAACATATAATATTCTGTACCGGGAGTACTGTCTACAATGTACGAAAACTCTTCATCTGCAGCCGATTGAGAAACAAGAACGCTGGCTACATAAACGTGATTATTATTAAGATATGCAACTGTTTCCGCAAGACTGTAACGGGAAAAAGCATCAAGTCCTGTTTTTCCGGTAGAAACCATAATGACAGCCCTTTTGCGGTCTGCATTTATAAGGTCATTTACTGCAAGTCTTAATGCAAGATCAAGAGGAACATTGTCAGAATATGGTGTTTTAAGACCGTTTACATTGAACTGTCTGGCAGAACTAGGTGTGCCTACATATTCTACAGCAGGAACCTTTCCAGCAGACAGAATTCTAAGTCGACCGCGATTCTTCATTGAATCAACGATTTCCCTCACAACAGTATTTATCTGTTCCTCGTAAGCTTTTGAATAATTGCTTCTATCTATAAGTATGGTTATATCACACTGAGAATTTTCTGAAGATGCACCTATAAACTTCAGATTTGAGACAGGTCTCTTCTGCTCCGTTATATAAAAATTATTTTCCTTAAGCCCGACAACAGGATTTCTATGCCTGTTCTCAACCCTGAAATCAACAGTAACTTCTGGAAACTTAGAAGCATTCACTCTTTCAATCTGAACAAAAAGCCCACCCACAAGCTCCTGCATTTTTGACATAACATAAACTTCATTTGACCTGACATCCGTTACAATTACGTTTCCATTAACATCAGGGACTGCACTAGTAAGACGAGAAGGAGCATTTCCTGTACGTACATTTTCAAAAAGAGCCCCGGACTCAGGATCTATTGTGATAACCTTATTGGAATCACACAAAACAAGATACGAGCCCCATACCTTTAACGATTCTGGTTTATTAAATGACTTCTCTTCGCAGAGGATTCTCCGGAAATTTCCAGCCTGATCAAATTCATAGATACAGTCCTTTATATCATCACATACAAAAATGCTTTCTCCAAGCGCAGCTACACCAGTAGGACCTTTCAGACCTTCAAAATTCTTCTGAGGCCCGCCGAAATAAAACAATCCGTTTCCGTCTTTGTCAAAAACATCGATGCGGCTGTTACCATAATCAGAAACATAAATATTTTGCCTTGAATCCTGCGCAAGAAACTGAGGTCCAACCATTTCCCCTATGCCACGTCCTTTTTTTCCGATATAGGACATAAATTTTCCCCGCTTAGAAAGACGTGCAAGCCTGTCACCAGCACTTTCGCTTACAAGCATAGTTCCGTCGGCAAGGCGTATTATATCCATGGGTCTGTCAAAACCATTCAAAGGTCCTGTTACGCGGGAAACAACCATTCCGTTTATATTAATTTCAACAAGCTCATTTGAACCATAAGCCAAGACCCATACAGTTCCATTATTATTAGGCAGGGCAGATATCGGGCCGCTAAAAATCTGAATTCCGTTATATATACCAGAAAAGCTTCCGGCCTCGGTATAGCGAATCTTTGCATTCTCCTCCTGCCAGGAAAGGCGCCTCTCGCTTATAATCTCAATCTTATTCTGCAAAAGCAGGCCACCATAACCGTTTTCCACAGCCCTGGACCAGTTTCTTATTGCAGTTCCTTCCAATCCTGAATGGTAATAAGCCTTCCCAAGCCAATACATGATAAGATTATCATCAGGCAGATAATTAAGTGCTTTTTCAAACTGAAGTACGGATTCATTAAAACTGCCCCTGTAAAAAGCCTGTACGCCACGGCGGAATTCCTGAGCTGCAAAACCTTCCTCTGCAGTTCTGAACTCTCCACCGGAATAAAGACCGGCTGTATCAGCCTGAGAAAACAGATGCCCCGCAAATATAAAGAATACAGCAAAAAGACAACCTAAAACCTTATACTTAATGCACATCAGCGATCCCCTTCAAGCATGACGGTCTTTATGTGCTCAGCTATTTCCATGTTGTCCTTATCCAAAGCTTCCGCCATTTCAAGATATTTCTTTGCATCTTTGAACAGTCCGAGTTTATAGTAAACCCAGCCTAAAGAATCCAGACATGCAGCAGATCCAGGAGAATATTCAACCGCTTTCTTACAATAACTCAAAGCCTTAGTAAGATCCCTATCATTATCAGCAAGAACATAGCCCATGCCGTTAAGAGCTGTAACATTTTTTTCATCAAGAGCAAGGGATTTTTCATAATAGTCAAGGCACTGCTCAAGTTCCCCCTGCTCCCAGGAAATATATGCAAGAGAAGCATATACGGATGCCGGCTTGTATCCGCTTTCAAGAAGTTTGTTCAGTTCAAATCCAGCCAGACGGCGGCGACCGGAAAGCGTATATATAACCGCAAGAATAAAACGGCACTGCTGGACACGATCCAGACTCTGTCCGCCAGTAACAACCTGCTCAAGATAGAGCAACGCATCCTCATAGCGGCCTAATTTTGCATAACACAGACCAAGATAGTATGCTACATCACCGCTTTCCTCTTTAGAGAGTCCCGGAAGAGCAAGAAAGAAAGTCAGCGCATCCGAATATTTTTTCTGATTATATAAATCTATACCTTCTGTCAGTGTGTCTGTATCCGGCATTTTCCCACCCGCCTTAAACTATTAATAAAACGAAGAAAAATGCGCCTTTCTATGCGCAGAATTCTTTCCGATATTATAGCGTAAATTTTATATCTTTCTCAACCTTAATGACAGCTGGCTCAGCCTGTATTACAGATATTGCAATATATCCGTCTGAACATGCCTTAAAATCAGTTCCGCCAGAACAGTCAGTCTGAACGTTTCCGCCAGAGAAAGATGAAATATAAGTATCACTTTCTGATGCAGAGCCTCCATCGGAACCTTCTTTTTTACGAATGCAGATTCTGTCATTATAGGAACGCACAGAAGCCTTATTGCATATCACAGCACCTTTATAATATGACAGATTGAAGGCATTTATATTTACAAAACCATACGGCCAATCCGTAACAGCAAGAACTCTCAGTTCATGAAGATTTTCCGCAACAAAGGAAGCAAGCGGCTTATATTCAAAATCTTCATAATCAGAAACCACCTCTTTATCAAGACTAACCGCAATTCCTGGATATCCATACAAAGCCGCCTGCCGTGCAGCCCCGCAAGTTCCAGAATACACAATATCGGTGCCAATGTTTGCACCTGCATTTATTCCGGCAACAACTGCATCGATTTTTTCAGAAATTATGCCGCTGGTAAAAGCCGTTATGACACAGTCAGCAGGGGTTCCAGAAGAAGACCATTCACGTTCCGAATACTTGCGCATTTCCAAATCATTAAAAAAAGAAATTTTACTGGATATACCGCTTCTGTTTCCTGATGGAGCAAGCACGTAAACTCTATGACCGGCATTTTCAAGATACTGCTTCATAATCTTCATGCCGTCAGCCTGAATTCCATCATCATTCGTAAGAAGAACGTTCATACATCAATCATCCTCAATGATTCGTACACCGTCTGCACTTTCGACATCATAGCATTCTGGCTTGAATCCAAATATACGTTCATATTCATCAAGTTTTGATTCAAACTTAGGAACATCGTCTTTTCTTAAAATTGCATACATACAGCGTCCAAAACCTTTACCTGTAATACGTCCGCAGGAAACGGGATTCCTTATGTCATCAATCGTCGGATCAATATCCGCAACGCGCTTTACAAGCCATTCAATTTCAGGGCATGAAAGATCAAAGAAATCCCGAAGGCTTTCGTGACTATGATTCACAGATCTTGCAAAACGCACAAAATCCTTTTTTTCGCAGGCCTGTACGGCATCCAATACGTCACCATGCTCGCGTATTACGCAAAGAAGCTTCCGCCTTGTATCCTCCGAAACAGAAGAAAGAGCTTCGTTTATATCCGTAACGTCAGAAATATAATGCCAGCCGCCGAACAGATTTTTCTTTTCTTCCCTGAGATCCCCGAGGATCAATGCATTTTCAGGCTCATAAAGAGTTTCCCGGTTCCACATTTCATAACGGGGGACCTTTGCATCTACAAGAATGACCTTCTTGTCTTCAAAATCAAAAGGAACATGCTCATAAGAGTTCCTGTAATAGTCGGTACAAATAAGAAATCCCTTACGCGCATATATAGCAGCAAAATTGTCTGCATTGTGATTTTCCTGAAGAAGAAAAAGCCTGTTTCCCCTTTCTACAACCTGAACAATCATGGCTTCGTCAAAGTGAAGTGCAAAAATATTCCAAACTGCCTTTGCAACCGCAACCTTGATGGCCGTCGTTATTCCAAAACCTGCAGATGGCAGAATCGAACTGTAAACGGTAATATCCATTCCTCCAAGACTTACTCCGCCAGAAAGAAAACCGTAAAGAACTGATTTAATTGCATTAGCCCACCGGTCTTCCTTTTTGAATTTAAGGTTTGAAAGATTTGCTTTTTTTCTATCATCAAGCTGTGTGAAGTAAAATTTTACCACATTGTCATCTCTTTTTGAAATAGAAACATAGACAGGCAGATTTACTGCCATAGAAAGAGCTTTATCCCTGAAGAACCAGGTATTTTCCCCAATAAGATGAAAGCGTCCGGGAGCGCTTACAACAACCTCCGGGTACTTTCCGTATTCAGCTAAATGCGATTCTTTTACCTGCAACATCAGACCGATTTTCCCATCCTTATTTAAAAACGAACTGTTCAGCACGTATTAGTTTTTATTACTCTCGTATTGAGTTTTTTTTAATTAATACCGATAATATCTTAAAGCCATGAGTCGAATTTTACAAGTTTTTTGTATTCTTTTTTCAGCAACAGTTTTCTCACTTGGAATTCCTAACGAATTATATCATCTCGGATCTCCGTTCCTCGGGCTTATAAGCCTTATTCCAATGTATTTTGTATATTCCGGACTAAAATCATACAGGGAAAGTTTTTTATATTCGTCCCTGCATGCTTGCTGCGTTCATCTTATTTCCAGTTACTGGCTTGCATTCTTCAAAGACTTTGCGGCATTCACTCTGGGAGCAAGCGCACTCGGTACCTCAGCTATAGCCGGATTTATCGGCCTGTTCTACTTCCTGCCATTTTCCGCAAACACCGCAAAACAGAAACTTGAAGACGATTCCACCTGCCGGCATGCAGGAAGCGTTTCTGTAAGAATCCTGTGGTTTGCCGCAATATACACGCTCTATGAGTGGGTAAAATCATCCGGATTCATTGCATACCCGTGGGGAACCATAAGCAGCACAATGTTTCTCTGGAAAATCTTTATCCAAACAGCAGATATAGCCGGTACATACGGAATTACTTTTCTTTCAGCATTATTTTCTGCGGTCATTGCAGAAGGATTCATTCTTTTCTACAAAACAAGGCGCATTACAGAACCGCGCTACCTGGTAAGCCAGTACACAAGAACAGCGCTGGCTGCAATAACCATATTCATAATGGTTTTTGGCTACGGAGCATTCCGCCTGATTCAGCCGGTAAGAGTACAGAAATATCTTAATGCTATAATGGTCCAGCAGAATGCAGACCCATGGAAGCAGTCGACTGACAACGACTCAATAATGACTTCCCAGCGCCTTACAAAACAAATGCTTGAAAAAGCAGCTGAATCAGGTACTAAGATTGACCTTGTAGTATGGAGCGAGGGCTGTCTTAAATACTATTATCCCCTTGCGGAACTTCATTACAAGAATTACCCGCTTGAAAAACCGATGGCATCATTCATAAAGGAATGTTCCGTTCCGTTCATTTTGGGCGGATCATACCTGCGCTCGACCGAACCGGTAAGAAGGATTAATAACAGCGCCTTTTTATTCGACAAGGGCGGAGAATTCCGCGGATTCTACGGCAAAAACCATCTCGTCCCATTCGCAGAATGCATACCTTTTTCCGGTATTCCGGCAGTAGCGGGATTTCTAAAAAAAGTCATTCATATCTCTGCAGGATTTACACCCGGAGACCAATATACGCTTTTTGAAGTTCAGGGAACATGGCCTGAAAAACGCTATCTTCCCGAATCAAAAGTAATTTCACTTAAAAATTCGAAATCTCAGCAGGCTGCAGAAGATAAAGCAGATCCTTACATAAAATTCAGTACACCAATATGTTTCGACGATTCGTTTCCTGACGTATGCAGACCACTTAGAATGCACGGTTCAGAAACCTTCATCAACATAACGGACGACTCATGGTCAAAGACAAAATCCGCAGAATACCAGCACTTTGTAATAGCAGCATTCCGCACAATAGAATACAGAACTTCCATGGCACGTTCATGCAATTCCGGCTATTCCGTTGTACTTGATACAAAGGGTAATATCCTGCAGGATCAGCCGCTCTTTGAAGAATCCGCAATGATTGCAAAAATCCCTGTATACGAAAAAAAGGACACAACCTACATGAGGCTCGGCAACTGGCTTCCTAAGCTCATTGCATGGATTGCAATCCTGACAGGACTCGTTATGTTTTTCAGATGCAGAATAACGGACACTGTACCTTCTGAACGCACAAAATTGGACCGCTTCAGCCGTAAATACAAGCGTAAGCTGATTTTGAAAAGCAACTTTTAAAATCTGTCAACAAATTTATTTAAAAAAAGTTTCTGAAATTCACTTGAACCTGTAAATCTTGTGTACTATGATTCAGAAAAGGTGTGCAGTACGCTATTACTGAGGTATAGCTGTCACATCTGAACCCAAAAGTCTGTAATTAATTACAAACAAGGAATGAACCATGCGCTGTCCATACTGCGGTAGCCTTGATGACAAGGTAATAGAATCTCGAACAATGGCAAACGGCGAAAGCATAAGACGCCGCCGTGAATGTAACGCATGCGGCTACAGATTCACAAGCTATGAACGTATAGAGGAAAAGCCTTTTATGGTCATAAAGCGGGACGGCCGAAGACAACCATTTGACAGGCAAAAACTAGAAAAAGGAATTGAACGGGCTCTTGAGAAACGTTCCGTAACAACAGGTACAATCGAAAATCTTGTAAATGAAATAGAAGATGCGGCTATAATGAGCTGCAAGACTACCCGGGAAATTTCAACCAGTTCTTTGGGTGAATTGGTGCTTAAAAGACTGTACAAGCTGGATAAGGTCGCATACATCCGTTTTGCATCTGCATACAAACATTTCGAAACGCTTGAAGAATTTCTTACAGAAATAAAAAACGCAGAGGGGGCAAATCAATGAGCGAACAGGCTGTTTTTCCTGAATGGCGGGCATTCTTAGGCTCATCCAAGGACAGTGAAACCCAAAATTTCATAAAATCCGTTGTAAAAAGATCAGGAGATATAGTCCCATACGACAGGACTAAAATAGAAACCGCGATAAACAAAGCAATTCAAGCTGTAGAAATGCACATGGATCCAGACAGAGCAGCCGCCTTGACTGATCTTGTAGAAGAACGCCTGAGACTGCACATGGCCGGAACACGTGCACACTCAATTCCTGCTATAGAAGAAATTCAAGATATCGTAGAATCTGTACTTATCGAAAACAAAGAAGTGGAAATTGCAAAGGCATATATAATTTACCGTGCCCGCCACGAGGCTATGAGGGATACAAAATCCCTTATGCTGGATATAAACAAAACCATGGACGGTTACCTCGCACAGAATGATTGGCGCGTAAAAGAAAACGCAAACGTAAATTTTTCTTTGGGCGGACTGATTCTACACAACTCAGGAACAATCACTGCAAATTATTGGCTCAACAACATATATTCAAAGGAAATTGCAGATGCCCACAAAACAGCGGCATTTCATCTTCATGACCTTTCAATGTTCTCAGGCTACTGCGCAGGCTGGTCATTAAGACAGCTTATTCAGGAAGGTCTGGGAGGAGTTTCAGATAAGAACTCTTCAAAGCCGGCAAAGCATCTTTCTACCCTTGTAAACCAGATGATAAATTTTCTGGGAGTCCTTCAGAACGAATGGGCAGGTGCACAGGCATTCAGTTCATTCGATACATACCTTGCCCCTTTTGTAAAAGCGGACAACCTGGATGACGCCCAAGTTCATCAATGCATACAGAATTTTATATTCGGAATAAACATTCCAAGTCGTTGGGGCTCGCAGGCTCCATTTACAAACATAACGCTCGATTGGACATGTCCTGAAGACCTTAAGCGCAAAAAGGCCATCGTCGGTGGAAAAGAACAGGATTTTACATACGGTGACTGCCAGAAAGAAATGGACATGATCAACTGCCACTACATAAAGATAATGCTGGAAGGAGACAGCGACGGAAGAGGTTTCGGCTATCCTATTCCCACATACAACATAACAAGAGATTTCTCATGGGACAGCGAAAATGCAAGACTTCTCTTTGAAATGACAGGACAGTACGGAACTCCATACTTTCAGAACTTCATAAATTCAGACCTTGATCCAAGCGATGTAAGGTCAATGTGTTGCCGTCTGAGACTAGACAAAAGAGAACTTAGAAAACGTGGCGGCGGACTTTTCGGTTCGGATGAGTTTACAGGAAGTCTTGGAGTAGTTACTATAAACCTTCCTCAAATCGGATTTCTAACAGATACAGAGGAAGCTTTCTTCAAGCGGCTTGACTACCTTATGGATCTTGCTAAGGAATCCCTATGCATAAAAAGAAAAGTAATCCAGAAGCTTTATGACGGCGGGCTTTTTCCGTATACACGCAGATACCTTAAAACGCTGGACAACCACTTTAACACAATAGGAATCTGCGGTATGAACGAATGCTGTCTTAATTTCCTAGACTGCAGCATTACAGACACAAAGGGTAAAGCCTTTGCAGAAAAAATTCTTGATCACATGAGGGAACGCCTTCAGAATTATCAGGAATCCACAGGCGAACTTTTTAATCTTGAGGCAACTCCGGCAGAAAGCACTTCTTACAGACTTGCAAAGCATGACAAGGAGCAGTTCCCGGAAATAATCACAAGCGGATCAGAAGAACCGTTCTACACGAATTCGAGCCAGCTCCCTATAGATTTTACTCAGGATATCTTTGAAGCTCTTGATCATCAAGAGTCTCTTCAGACAAAATATACGGGCGGTACAGTGTTCCATCTTTTCGTAGGCGAACACATAAAAGACTGGAAAGCAACGAGAGACCTTATAAGGACTGTGTTTACAAACTACAAGATTCCTTATCTTACGATTTCGCCGACATATTCAGTATGCCCTGTGCACGGATACCTGCCGGGCGAGCATTTTGAATGTCCTAAATGCAAGGCAGAAAAAATCCAGGCACTTAGACAAAAGCTTGATTCACTTAAGAAAGAAAAACAAGAAGTCATTAATAAAATGGGAGGAGAAAAATGAGAAGTCTGGAAGAAATCGAAAAGGAAATAGCCGAAACGCAAGCTGAACTTGAAAACGTTCAGGGAACAGAGACAGAAGTCTACGCAAGAATCGTAGGCTATTACCGTGCAGTACGCAACTGGAACAAAGGAAAACGCGATGAATTCAATCACCGCAAAATGTTCAAAATCGAAGGAATAGATACAAACTCATACATCCTTCCAGAAAACGTGAACAGTTCCGTTCTCTCAGAAGATGCACAGAAAGAATCATATAAAATATCTGCAATACCTAAAAAAACAGAAGATGGTCTGCAGAAAAAATATGATCTTTTCATAAGAAAAACCTGTCCAAACTGTCCTCCTGTAAAAGAATTCATGAAATCCTTAGAAATGGAAGGCAATATAATAGACGTAGACACAGACAAAGGACTTTCTGCAGCTGCAGAAAAAGGTGTTTTTGCAGCCCCGACGGTAATTATCTACGATGAAAACGGAACAGAATCTGCAAGAGCACATACGAGAGAAGAACTCGAACTGATTTTTGAAAAAGTTCCTCAGGAAGCCTGACATGACCAATATAAGTGCACCGGCAGGAATTCTGGTAAAGACATCCCTCGTTGACTACCCCGGACGTATTGCCTGTGCATTTTTTTTTGCCGGATGCAATTTACGTTGTCCATACTGCTATAATCATGGCCTGGTAAACGATCCGTTTTCAGAAAACTTAAATTCACTTCAAGAACTTTGCTCTCATCTTGAAAAACGCAAGGGCATTATTTCCGGCCTTACTTTAAGCGGAGGAGAA
Organism: Treponema sp.; assembly: GCA_017392945.1. Lineage (GTDB taxonomy): Bacteria > Spirochaetota > Spirochaetia > Treponematales > Treponemataceae > Treponema_D. Next base: position 22,682 of record JAFOSK010000106.1, on the reverse strand, counting down.
GCCCTTCTTAACCCGGAAACAGCGGAAATAACATCCTACGCAAAAAAAATCGGATATAAAGTAAAAATCGACACAAACGGAATGTTCCCAGAACGGCTTGCATTCCTTTTCAAAAACAAAGAAACAAGCCCTGATTTTATTGCAATGGATCTAAAAACCACACCGGACAGGGCTCCCCTTCTTTCTAAGAAACTTTCTCCGGATGAATACATAAAAAAGACATCAAGAACAATAGAAATTTTAAAATCACTCCCGGAGGATTCATGGGAAATTCGCACAGTTCTTGTTCCACCCCTTGTTTCCATAGAAAACATAGACCAGCTTGCGTCATTTGTACCGGAAAACGCATCATGGCAATTTGCAAATTTCCAGAACGAGAACTGCCTTAATCCTGATTTCTGCAAAATTCAACCATACCCTGATTCCGAGGCAGATAAAATAATTCAGAAAGCAAAAAAAACAGTTCCAAAAGCCTGCCTTCGCTGAACAGACGGCATAGCAGGTCTAAAGAAAATTATACAAATCTGCAAAAAAATACCCTCTGCATGTTGACACGAATTCTCTGTTTTGATATATTCTTAAACATCAAATGGCGACGTAGCTCAGCTGGTAGAGCACCCGGCTCATATCCGGTAGGTCGTAGGTTCAAGCCCCACCGTCGCTAAAAAGACCTGTTTTCAGGTCTTTTTTTTTGCCCGCAACAAATCGTCCTGTCATCTTTACACCATTCAAAAAACTGATTAATATACATACATGGAAACATTTAAAGCACCGTTCAAAGGGAGGTCCCTCCTTAACTGGATTGACTGGACTCCCGAAGAAATAGAAACATTATTAAATCTTGCAATTCAGGTAAAGGCTGAAGCTCACAGAGGAGAAATCCACCAGCGCTTTCTGGGCAAGACAATCGCACTTATTTTTGAAAAACGCTCAACAAGAACCCGTTCTTCCTTTGAAACTGCATTCGGAGAAGAAGGCGGTCACCCGGTATTCATGTCTACGGACGACATTCAGCTCGGTGGAAAAGAATCCGTAAAAGATACAGCGCGCGTACTTGGACGTATGTTCAGCGCGATTGAATTCCGCGGGTTCAAGCAGAGTCACGTTGAGGAACTTGCAAAATATTCAGGCATTCCTGTAATCAACGGACTTACAGACGAATTTCACCCTACTCAGGCTCTTGCCGACATAATGACCCTTAAAGAAAGCTTTGGAAAATTAAAAGGCCTTCACTGGGCATTCTGCGGAGACGGCAGAAACAACGTAGCAAGATCGATGATGCTTATTTCTGCAAAGATGGGAATCGATTTTTCAATCTACAGCCCTAAAGAACTGTTCCCTGATTCAGAAATTTGCGAAATTTGTAAGCCTTTTGCAGAAAAATCAGGTGCAAAAATTCAAATCAGTGATAAAATAGATGTGGTAAAAGGTGCAGATGCCCTTTACACAGATGTCTGGGTTTCAATGGGAGAAGAAGCGCTTAAAGAACAGCGCATAAAACTCCTTACACCATTCCAGGTTAACAGCGATTTAATGAAAGCTACCGGGAAAGACTCTACAATTTTCCTTCACTGTCTGCCAGCAGTAAAAGGTCAGGAAGTAACGGAAGATGTGTTCGAAAGTCAGGCAAGCCGTGTCTGGGACGAAGCTGAAAACAGAAAACATACTATTAAGGCTATTATGCTGGGTCTTATCTGATCCGGCGGGAGTGAATTATGAAAAAACTTGCAGCAATACTGTTCGTTATCGCAGTTATGCTCGGACATGCTTTTGCAGAACCGGTAGCTTACAACGAAAGCAGCGAAGCAAATTGGTCTTCAATGTCATACAGAAACCTGCAGATTCTTAAAATCCTTGATTCAAGGGAAGGATATGTTGTCCTTTATCAGAAAGGTAAAATAGGGACAGGCCGCACAGTTATACCAAAAAGCTGGAACCGTGGCAATCCAGAAAACCCAAGAAAACTCAAGGTCAGATTCCTTCCTGGCGGCAAACTCAAGTCTTTTATGACGGTCGTAAAAAAAGATGGAGAATTCCATCACGTGGTTCTTACTGTTCCGGCAAACAGAAATGACAGCGTATGGGGAGTAATAAGCTACAGACAGAGTGTAGAAGGAACAGGTAAAGAAACTCTGGAAGAACTTGAATTTTAACAGCAGAATGATTTTAAGGAATCATTAAAAATTCTAAAGCTGTCTGATAAGTTATTGACATGAGAACATAAAAAACCTCAAAAGGATTTATGAATTCTCATTGAGCTTATTGGGCAGCATTTTTTTTCAACAAAGGGATCAACAATGAAAATAATTTCAGACGAACAGCTTAAAGAATTCAAAGATTTTATAGAAAATCACGAACATTTTTATATTGCAGGGCACAAAGAACCAGACGGAGATTGCATAGCATCATGTATAGGCATTGCCGAAATTCTTAAAAAATTTAATAAGGAATGCAAACTTATCAATGCAGGCCCTTTCAAGCGTATAGAAATAAAAAAATATGCAGGTTTATTTACTGACCATCTGGACTTTCTTCTTGATGAAGAGATTAAGAAAACCGGTCTTATAATCTGTGACTGTTCAGAACTAAAACGGCTTGGTGAAATAGAAGGACCTCTTGCTGATTTTGATATTTTCATAATCGATCATCATAAGACTGCAGAATGTCCGGTAAATTCGAAATGTATAATAGATTCAACATCACCCGCAGCCTGCCTTTTGGTTCAAAACATATACGAAAGACTGGTCGGTCCGCTTACAAAAGAACTTTCAGACATTCTGTTTTTTGGGACAATGACCGATACAGGATTCTTCAGATTTCTTTCTGAAAAAGATTCTGATACAGTTACAGCCATTTCTAGAATGATTGCAGCCGGTTCAAATCCGCGCGAAACATACGACTACATTACAAGCGGAAAATCATTTGCAAGCAGAAAGCTTCTTGGCATTATGCTTGATCATGCAGAAAGATTCCTGGACGGAAGACTGGTTGTAACCTATGAAACTTTGGAAGATACAAAAAAATGGGGACAAGAAGGCCGTGACACGGACGCACTCTATTCCAGCCTTCTCAGCATAGAAGGAGTAGAAGCAGTTGCTTTTCTCAGACAAGAAACAGAAACAAACTGCACTGGAGGATTGCGTTCAAAGGACAAAATCGACGTGAGTATCGTTGCAGCAAAATTCGGCGGAGGCGGACATAAAAATGCCTCCGGAATGAGCACAGACGGCAAACTGAACACCCTTATTCCTGCCGTTGTAAAAGAATTTTCAAAAATAATGTAATTCTTTCTCATACTTGGCACGCTTCTTGCTCTGTACATAATAAGGTTTCTCTGAAACCCAATATTCAAAAAGGAGCGTACTATTTATGAAAGTACCAGAAAATTTAAACACACTTGCAATCCTTGTCAATCTTGGAAAAATCACGCCAAAGGAAGGACTTAACAGAATTGCCGCCGACGTATTGGAACATCCGTTCAATTACGGTCTGCACCAATTTGACGAAGAATTCCAAAGCGAAGTAATTCTGGGGCTTCTTCAAAAAGGCCAGAATCTATTCAAACGGTATGACCCGGCTCAAGGTCAATTCAAAACATACCTTTGTACACTAATAAGATATCAAATAAAAGAAGTTCTGAGGACAAACCATAAAAAAGAACTTAATGAAAAGCACATTGCCATAATGTCTATGCTAGACTATGAAAATTCCATGGCAAAATACAATGCAGAAGAACCTGTTTTCGCACTATCCGACTTCAAACCGCATCCACTAAATCCAACAGAAAAGGTTCCTTTCCGCGATAACCACACCCTGCAGTCCTATATAACAAAAAAGAACAATGAAGAACTTGACTGCATAAAGCTTATGGGAAAATACAGAAAGAAAAATCAGATAAAAAAAACAGCCCTTATTCTGGCCTTGAAATCCTGCTGCTACATAACAGATTCGCACATAGACAATCTAAGCGAATTCTGCGGGATTCCAAAAGAAAAAATTATATCACTCGTTGAAGAACTCAAGGACTCTCTTGAAATGCGAAGAATGAAACTCAAAAAAATTCAGAATTCGAGGGACAGGGCTTTTCTTCTGAAAAGGAATCTTGAAGAAGAAATAAATAATGCCAGCGACTCAAAAAAAGAAGACAGGCTTGTAAAATTCTATGATCTGCACAAAAAACATTGGACAATGAGAAACAGCCAATTGCAAAATAAAAACTGCTATCCATCCCCGACAAATAAAAAAATTGCAGAAGTTCTAGGAATCTGCGAACGACAGGTAGGAAACTATCTTCAAAATGCAGATGAAGTAATAGAAGAATTTCTAAAGAAAGAATAGAATGCATATACAAAAAAGCCATTCTGGAGCAGTTTTCCAAAATGGCTTTTTATATAACTTTTCAGGAATTAAAATTTTTTATTTCACGTGATGCATCATTCTTATTCCTGCTTCTTTTTTATGGGCTTTGTGGACTAACAAAGCCCGTTTAGTGTAGTATTTTCACATGAAAATTTATCTTGCAACTGGAAATAAAAATAAAAAACGTGAAATGGCTCAGATTCTAAGCAATCATGAGATAGTGACACCTGCAGATGAGGGAATTGAATTCAATCCAATAGAAAACGGAAAGACATTCTACGAAAACAGCATAATAAAAGCAAAAACGCTTTATGAAAAAGTTCACTGCCCTGTAATTGCTGATGACTCAGGAATCTGTGTTGATGCATTGGGCGGATGTCCAGGAATTTATTCAGCACGCTATGCGGGCCCTGAATTCCCGCAGGGAAAGCCGGACGGTTCAAAAATATCTCAGGACGAACAGAACAGAATGCTTATCGATCAGCTGAATGCCAGGATAAAAGCAGGAAACCTTGATTCTTCAAAATTCCGTAACGGCCCTCGTTCCGCCCATTACACTTGTGCAATGGTTCTCTATCTTGGAAATGACAGAATTTATGTTGCACAGGACACAATGGAAGGTACCCTTATTGAAAAAATTGAAGATGCAGCTGGAACAGGAGGATTCGGCTACGATCCTTTGTTCTTCCTACCCCAGTTCAATATGACGGCTGCGCAACTTACAGCAGAACAGAAGAACGCAATCTCACACAGGGGTAAAGCAACCAGAGCTCTAGTTCGCATAATCAACGGAATCGAAGAAAAAATGTAAAAAACATAAAAAAAACATTAAAGTTTTTTTTATGTTCCTCCGAAAATAGATGTAGAAATGTTTTGGTTTTTCAGGAATTTCGTTGAGATTCCAGCCGAATATTTTCGTGCAAATATGTGTAGATGTAGCCTTGTAAACATTTGCACATGTTTGCAATCAGGGCAGCAAGGATGCAGCCCCTACAGATTCCAAGGAGGAACAAACTATGGTTATCAACCACAACATGTCGGCATTGTATGCCAATCGTCAATTAGGAGTCACAGGACTCGGACTTTCAAAGGATATGGAAAAACTTTCATCCGGAGAAAGAATCAACCGTGCTGGAGATGACGCTTCAGGACTTGCAGTATCTGAAAAGATGCGTGCACAGATCAGAGGCTTGAATCAGGCTTCTCAGAACGCTTCTAACGGTATCAGTTTTATCCAGACAACAGAAGGTTACCTTCAGGAAACAACTGACATCATGCAGCGTATCCGCGAACTTGCAGTTCAGTCATCTAACGGTATTTACAGCGATGAAGACCGCATGCAGATTCAGGTAGAAGTTTCTGCCCTCGTTTCTGAAGTAGACCGTATCGCTAGTACCGCTCAGTTCAATGGTATGAATATGTTGACTGGCCGCTTTGCTCAGCCGTCTGGAGAAAATGTTGTTACTGGTTCTATGTGGTTCCATATCGGTGCTAACATGGATCAGCGCATGCAGGTTTACATCGGCACTATGTCTGCGACAGCACTTGGTGTACGTGAAGTCGGCACAGAAGACAAAATTTCTCTCAGCACACCGGAAGATGCCAACCGTGCAATCGGAGTAATCGACGAAGGTCTTAAAAAGATCAACAAACAGCGTGCGGATCTTGGTGCATACCAGAACCGTATGGAAATGGCAGTTAAAGGACTTGATGTTTCTGCTGAAAACCTTCAGGCTTCTGAATCACGTATCCGTGATACAGACATGGCTCGCCAGATGGTTGAATTCACAAAGAACTCAGTTCTTCAGCAGGCAGGCACAGCAATGCTTGCACAGGCAAATTCACAGTCACAGAATGTACTGAGCCTGTTGCGCTAGAGCAAACTGTAGCTTGGCTGAACTAATACAAGCATTGCGTATCAGTTTTGTTTACAAAACTGAGCAGAAAGCGAAAGCTTTCGACCAATGCTTGCAGAAGCAAACAGCCAGAGCCTGAATGTACCTAATTTGTTGAGACAAGAAGGCTTGTCTTTGCTCAGATAGTGTAATATAATATAATGTCAGTACGAAAGTATTGGCATTATATGCACGGTGACTCCTACTCTCTCATCTATGCTTTTAATCACCGAACATAAAGCACTATTTTGACGTGTTTCAGACACGTTTTGTTCTTTGAAAAAGTGCAATCCATGCTGCTTGTAGCAGCAGGAAAAATAGGTCTAGTTTTTTATTAAACCTATTTTTTCTGCTGAAGGGGTCTGAACTGTAACAGGTTGGCGCAAAACTTGCTGCAGCCCATACAAATTGCAGAGATTCAGAACATGAAGTTCTGACTTTAATTGACATGGAGGGCACAATTATGGTTATTAATCACAACATGAGTTCTTTGTATGCTGATCGTGTACTCGGCATTTCTAATGACGGTATCATGAAAAACATCGAAAAACTCTCATCAGGTGAACGAATCAATCGCGCTGGTGATGACGCTTCAGGACTTGCAGTTTCTGAAAAAATGCGCTCACAGATCCGCGGTTTGAACCAGGCTAACAGAAACATTGAAAACGGTGTTTCTTTCATTCAGACAACAGAAGGATATCTTCAGGAAACTACAGATATTCTTCAGCGCGTTCGCGAGCTTGCTGTTCAGTCTTCTAACGGTATCTACAGCGATGAAGATCGCATGCAGATTCAGGTAGAAGTATCACAGCTTATCGCAGAAGTTGATCGCATTGCCAGCCAGGCTCAGTTCAACGGTATGAATATGCTTACAGGTCGTTTCGGAGAAGCTTCTTCTGATGTTATGCAGTTCCAGATCGGAGCAAACATGGATCAGAATGCAAGAGTATTCATCGGAACAATGACAGCACAGTCTCTTGGACTCAAGGGTGCACAGGGTACAGAAGAAGTTGTATCTATCAAAGATCCAGAAGCTGCAAACGCAACTTTAGGAGCTGTAGACGCAGCTTTGCTTACTGTTTCTAAACAGAGAGCTGATCTTGGTGCATACCAGAACCGCTTCGAGATGGCTGCAAGGGGTATTAACATTGCTGCTGAAAACACTCAGGCTGCTGAATCTCGTATCCGTGATACAGATATGGCCAGCCAGATGGTTGAATTCACAAAGAACCAGATTCTCACACAGTCTGGAACTGCAATGCTTGCTCAAGCAAATTCACAGTCATCAAACGTACTTGGTTTGTTAAGCTAGATTTTCCCGGTTTAAAAAGATCGCTGGATGTCATCTTTTTAGCCGGACCAAATGGGAGGGGTGCGCCCCTCTCCCATTTTCTTTTTTTCAAGGAGGAAGCCTCATGAATACAATAGGTTCATTTGTGCAGTCATTGGCAATGGAAGGCCATACAATTCACGCATCTCCTGTTTCGTCCTCAAAACCAAATACTGATGTTTTACGCAATTCAGAAAATTCTTTGGTTACACAAACTGCTTCAGACGTAGCCGCAAACCTTGCAAATAATGTTGCAGAAATAAAGGCTGACGCACAACAGCTTGAAAAAATGTCAGAACTTATTTCAGGAAGGAAGCTTCAATTTAACGTTAATAACGAACTTGGAAGCGTAATAGTAAAAATAGTAGATCCAAATACAGATCAAGTATTAAAGGAAATTCCATCAAAAGATATTCAGAATCTAAAAATAAACATCCGAAAAGCCATCGGAATCTTGTTTGACGATTTTATATAATATCTGATAGAATCATTCTATGGCAGGAATAAGCATACCTGGTGTTACAGACAAATACAACACCAACGCAACTGTAGAAAAATTAATGGAAATCGAGCGTATTCCCCTTACCCGTGAGCAGAAAACGCTTGATACATATAAGTCTCAGCAAGATGCATGGAGAACTGTAAATAGAAAAATGACAGCTCTCCGTGACAGCGTAAAGTCGCTGTATTCCTTTGAAAATCCGTTTAACAACAAGCTGACAAGTTCAACAGAAGAATATGCCATAACAGCAGAAGCTACCCGAAAAGCTTCTTACGAATCGTTTAAAATCGATGTTATTCAGCCGGCAACAGCCGATCGTTTTTTGTCGTCAGAACTTGACGCAGATACAAGAGTTCCGGCAGGAACGTACACATATAAAGTTGCAGACAAAACCGTCACAATGAGATGGAAAGGCGGATCCCTTCAGGACTTTTCCAATGCCCTGAACCGGCGTGGCGGAGATACCCTAAAAAGCCGAGTTATAGGAGCTTCCAAGGGCAAAAAAACACTTTCCATTGAATCACAAAAAACAGGTGCAGAAAGCAGGCTCCTTTTTGAAGATGATGCAAAAACATTTGCAGAATCTTCCGGCATGATCGTAAAAATCAAACCAAAAACAATAGAATTCGGAAACAACCGTGCGGAATTCAAACCGAGTCCTCAAATGCCGCTAGAACAGAACGGACTTCCGCCGGTATCTGCAAACAAATTGTCAGTATCTAGCGGTAAAACCGTTGTTCCACCAAGAAACGGTTTTACAATCGACATTCCTGCCGTTGCAAAGGAATCAAAAGATTCTCACATTCAATTCTCTATATCAAAATCAAATGTGCAAGATATAACAGAACAGCTTAACAAGCAGGCAGAAAGACCTGTATTCCCAGATACAGGAGCAGTAAGCTTCAAGGATATAACTATCCGAAATTCCGATGTTGATGCATCTCTTCCTCCTGCACCGGCTATAAAAGCAACTCCTTTAGAACCTGTAAAAACAGAAGACGTTCTTTTTGCGCTTTTAAATGACGGTTCAGAAAAAAGAATTCCCTTGAACCTTTCTGAATTTGAAAAAGAAACTGCCGTTGACATAAGCCTTAAAGATTATGCAAACATAAAATCTATCGTGCTTAGAAACAGAAACACAGGAACAACTTACAGCATCACCCCTCTTTCTTCACTCAACCCGAATGAAAACAAGGGATTCGTTCCTCAGCATCCCGTATCGCAGGCAGATGACGCGATAATAAAATACGAAGGAATTACACTAAAAAGACCTTCAAACTCAATTGACGACGTAATACCAGAAGTAACACTCAACATTACGGATAAAACAGAAAAAACCGCTACAATTTCCATAAAACCCGATACGGAATCTGCAAAAGACGCATTGATAACTTTTGTAGGAAACTATAATCAGGCACTCGCTGAAATAAATATTCTTTCACAGAATAAACCTGAAGTAATCGAAGAACTTGATTATCTTTCAGAAGACGAAAAAAATGACTTCAAAGAAAAGCTAGGTATGTTCAGCGCAGATTCATCACTTTCAAACATTAAGAATTCAATGCTTTCTACAGCCTCTGCTCCGTACAGATTCTCAGAAACAGCGGACATAACGATGCTGTCTCAAATCGGCATTGCAACAAACGCCTCAAATTATTCAGGCTATACTCCTAGTAAGCTTAGAGGCTACCTTGAAATTGATGAAAAAAAACTTGACACAGAACTGGAAAAGCACCTGGAAGACATTAAAAGCATCTTCGGCTACGATTCAGACGGAGACCTGATCATAGACAAGGGACTTGCATTCCAGCTGGACAAACAGCTTACAGCATACGTTCAGTCAGGCGGAATATTCGCAATGAAAACAACATCCCTCGATGGAAAAATAAAGGCCTCTGAACAGAAAATTTCCAGACTTGAAACCCAAATGAACGAAAAAGAAGCCGACCTTAAGAATAAATACGGTCGTATGCAGGGAGCACTGAACAGTCTTGAAAATCAGCAGAATTCCATACAGAATTTCTCAAAACGGGGAAATAATAACTAAATCTCAGTCCTACTGAATCAGACACTCTAATAATCCTGAAATCTCAAGAAAATAAATGCAGACGCTGATGAAAGAGCACCAAAAACTGATGTAACAACCTTTGAACTTTGTTAAAAACTGAACTGACCACAATTCAATAAAAAACGAAGGTTACTGTTTTCGAAATTCCGTAAAGAATGCTAAAAAAAGATCCAAAAGTTTCCATACAAATATGCCGATAAAATGACTGAGAAGGAACATAAAAATGGAATTTTACCTGAATGATGAAAAAATAGACGTAACTCTTGAAGATGAAAAAACCGTAGGTGATGTATTAAAATCATTTGAACTTACATGCGAACAAAGTGATGCAGCAGTCATAGGAATTAAAATTGACAGTCAAAACATAACGGCTGATGTTTTTGACGAAGTCTCAAAAAAAAGTCTGGACGGAATCAAAAAATTTGAGTTCAGCGTGGTAACAAAACAAAACATAAAAGACTCAATGAAAAAACTTGCGGAATTATTCAGAAAACTCTCTGCAAGCATGATGAATGTTCCTGTAGAGCTACAAAGTGGAAAATCCGCACAGGCTCATGAATCAATAAAAAACCTTGCAGACAGCATAGATGAATTTTGCCACATTGCAGCCTTAGCAAGCCTTTTTCAAGAATATACAAAAATACAGATCGACTCAAAGCCTTTCCATGAATTTTTTGCAGATTTTTCTCCTGTTCTCAGTGATTTTGAACAGGCATTAAAAACAAACGATACAGTGAGTGTCGGAGATCTGGCAGAATATGAAATCTGTCCACGTCTTAATTCCATTGCCGATACACTGGAGGCAATATTATGAATTTCGATTTACAGGCAGGAAACAGCCCTCTTGCATCAAGGCAAAATCCAATAATATATATCGTTCTTATACTTGGTTTAATTGTAATATCCGCGTTCTTTCTTATCTGGTTAGTAACAAAGAAAATCAAAGAACACCAGCAGACCCCAGAATGGATAAAAAAAGAATCAGAACGGCCTTCTAAAAAACAGGATATAATAACTTTCGCAGATAAAAACCTCATGTCTCAGGAAGATACAAAACTTCTGTGGAAAATCTGCCGGAAATACAAGATCCGCAACATCTTGTATTCAATAAAAGATTTTAAGGATATAGATAATTTTTTCGGACTATATTATGAAGAAATAAAAGACAATGGTAACGAATACGAAATAAACCAGACTTTTAAGCTGAAATTCTTCATGGAAAAGATTTTTGCAGCCAGTGAATCAGTATCCTCAACCCATGCGCTTGTAAAAAATCAGAACATTGCAGAAATCTTCCAAGACGGAACAAAAATCCCATTCAAAGTATTTGAAAACAAGAAAGAACACCTTCTGATCGAAGTTACACCCGAATTCTATAATTCCCAATCAAAACCAGAACAAATGGAAAAAGTTGCATTTACATTCAAATCTTCGACAGGAATGAGTTATGCTTTTGTAAGCCGTCTTATCCGGTACGAACAGACCACAACAGGAATCTGTCTTATGCTCGTTTCACATTCCAGCGACCTTATAGTAAAACAGCAACGAAACTTCAAGCGTGTATCAACAAACGAAAAATGCCGTATATCATCTGTAAAAAACGAAAAAGATAAGCGCGGAAGGATTTTTCGCACTCCCGCAGAAAGCCGCTACGACTGTACCCTCCTGAACATTTCAGGTGGCGGCTGCTGTATTTCAACGACCCTTCCGGTAAAAGAGGGACAGGCAATCTACACAGAATTTACGCTTCCATCCGGAAGTCTTGGTGTATTCGGAAAAATCATAAAGACACGAAGATCAAAGACTCAGGGGCTTTTCAATCTTCATATCAGCTTTGATAACATCTCCATACCTGACCAAAATAAAATTCTGGCGAAGGTCTACGGATACAATTAAATCACTGCATGGAAACTAGCTTGACTTGTACATTTTCCTTGCAAAAACTACAACTTAGAGGTATCTTTAAATATATGAGAATTTTGGAACTGCGTAATCTCAACAGAGAAGAAGGCTACATTTACTACAGACGCAATTTTACCGGAACAGCAATCATTGAGATTCCAGGCTCAACCTTGGAAGCTCCGATCTCTTTCTGTATTGAAATGAGTCCTTTTGGCGCAAAAACCATTGAAATTGATATAGAAAATACATTAAATTATCCTGTACTTCCTGTAAAAAAGGCTTTAAAAGATTATATTCTGTTACAGGATTCAGAAGGTGTACTTCCTTGATAACATTAACAACAAAAACTGCAGAAGAAACAATTGCATTAGGAAAAAAAATCGGAAACCTTTTACGGAAAGGTGACGTGATTGCAATGCAGGGAACTTTGGCCGCTGGCAAAACAACAATTACAAAGGGAATTGCCCAGGCTTTAGGAATCAAAGAAACAATCACAAGCCCTACGTTCTGTCTTATAAGCGAATACGAGGGAAAGATGCCCCTTTATCACATGGACGTATACAGGCTCGAAGGCGGAGAAGATTTTGTAAATTTGGGAACCGATGACATGATCTACGGAGAAGGCGTTTCAATAATAGAATGGAGCGAAAAGATCATGGATGAACTGCCTAAAAAGACAATAATACTAAAACTTGAACCACAAGAAGATGGCAGCAGAATCATAACAATAGATAATTGGCCACATGGAGAAATAAAATGAAAGCCCTTGCCGTTGATTTAGCAGTATCAAAACTTACAGTAGCAGCAAAAAATGAAGATCATACAGTATCGGCAAGCTACGACATCGGAATGAAACAGTCAGAGACTCTACTTCCGGCAATAGATTATGTTCTGGAAAAAGCAGACCTTAATAAATCAGAATTAAACTATCTGGCATTAAGCGCAGGTCCAGGTTCATTTACAGGATTAAGATTATGTTTTGCGGCCCTAAAAGCAATAGAACTTGCTTTCAACTGCCCTCTTTACGGAGTCTCTTCTCTTGATGCATATGCAGAACATTATTTATCACTGCCGTTTACAATTATCTCTTGTATAGATGCAAAAAAAGAAAAATTCTATGCAAAAATATGGGAAAATAAAAAGATTTTATTAGAGGAAGGCGATTATGAAGTTCCTGTAATTGCAGAAAAAATTGTCTCATCGGAAACTCCAGTCCTTATCTGCGGTTCAGACGCAGACATCTTGAAACAAGAGCTTATAAAAGCGGACAATTCTCTTAGTTCAAAGGAAATATACACAGTAAGCTTTTCAGTAAACACTGCAGAACAGCTGTTTATTTCAGCAGAAAGAATGATAAAAGAAGGAAAACACCCGTTAAATGATTATGATGGACCTGTATACCTAAGAGCAAGCGAAGCAGAAGAAAAAAAAGCTTTGGATAAAAAATAGGAAAATTGAAAAGCTATATTCAGTTTTCAGGATTTATTTCTTCATAGGCAAGCCGGGCAGCATTCTGTTCGGCTTCTTTTTTTGACTTCCCCAAAGCCGGTCCATAAACCACATTCCCTAGCCTTACAGAAACTGCAAAAACCATATCATGATCAGGTCCATTCTTAGAAACAAGCTCATACAGCGGACACATTTTAGTTTTCTTCTGATACATTTCCTGCAAAAGAGTCTTGTAATCTTTACCTCCGAATTTCTGTACCTTGCGGATTTCAGGAACAATGAATGACCTTATATAAACATCACACGCATCAAAACCTGAATCAAGATAATACGCTCCGATTACTGCTTCCATACAATCCGCAAGTATAGCAGGCTTTTTTCTTCCGCCGCCCTGCTCTTCTCCTTTACCCAGTACAAGCAGTCTATCAATACCAAAAGAAAGCGCAATAGGAGCAAGCGATTTTTCAGAAACAACAACAGCCTTGATTTTAGCAAGATCACCTTCCTGATGATCAGAACTCATGTCTTTGTACAGAAAATCAGCCGTAGCAAGACCAAGCACGGAATCTCCAAGAAATTCCAGCCGTTCATTGTTATAGTATTTTTCACATACATTTTCATTTGAAAACGAGCTGTGATGAAACGCAAGATCAAGAAGTTCTAGATCATGAAATTTCAAATTACGCTCTTTACAAAAACAGAGAAGCTCTTTTTTTCGTTCAGCAGAAATTTTCATACATACACCCCAGAAAACGGCATTTATTTCATAAAAAAAAGCACAAAGACTCTTTTTTTTACGCAGGATTTCCGTAAAAACAGGCAACTGCAAAAAAAAACACAAGCAGAACGCTTGTGTTTTATAAACATCGAACCCTTTATTACTGAGCTGATTTGATGAAATCATAAGCATCGCGAACAGTTTCGAATTCGTTAGCCTTTTCATCAGGAATGCTTACACCAAGTTCTTCTTCGATAGCGTAAACAAGTTCATAAGTGTCAAGGCTGTCAGCGCCAAGATCACCACGGAATGATGAATCAAGAGTAATTTTTGAAGCATCAATATCCAATTTTTCAGCAATAAGTTTCTGGATTTTTTCGAACAATTCGTCCATTTCTTTTCTCCCTTTGGTAAAAAATTAACCGTTTGTTTCTGGTGTCAAAACCTGACGTCCACGATAAAAACCGCACTTAGGACAAACACGATGAGACTGGATAAGATTACCGCAGTTGCTGCATTCAACGAGCTGTGGCTCTTCCAACTTCATATTAATTGTCTGACGTCTTTTTGTAACGGCTTTAGATGTTTTGGATCTAGGTACTGCCATTTTTATAAAACCTCACTAAAATTAGTTACTATCTGATTTACTGCGGTTTATAATACAACAGTTCCAATCAGGTTGTCAATAAAGTATAACAGAATATCATTTTTTGTCAAACATAAAAAACTTTCCCATCCAGAAATCAATTCCACAAAGAGAAACAAAAATTGATTCCCGGCAATATGCAGTGAACGGCAGAATATCAAGAATTCCTGTATTTTTTTTCAAGTGCAAGCCTTACGTTTTCAGGAACCATGCCGGAAACGTCACCGCCGAACTGAGCAAGCTCTTTTATCGAACTTGATTTCAGAACAAGATATTTCTGATCCGTCGGAATAAAAAGAGTCTCAATATTTGCATTAAGCCTGTGATTCATAAGAGAAAGATCAAACTCATAGGAAAAATCTATAGAATTCCTTATCCCCCTTATAAGAACATTCGCTCCCTTTTGGCTTGCATAATCAACTATAAGCCCGGAAAATGTATGAACCGTAACGTTTTTGTACGGTCTGACGAGTTCCTTAAGAAAATCCAAACGTTCTTCAGGCGAAAAAAGACAATTTTTTGCCTTATTAACAGCAATGACGACATCAATTTTATCAAAAAGTTTTGAGGCACGCTGAATTATGTTTATATGTCCGTTCGTAGGAGGGTCAAATGTTCCAGGAAAAATAGCTTCTATCATAAAAAAGAAAATACTCCGTTTGACGAAAAGAAACAAGAGATGTATTATAGGAATATGTGTAAATTATTAGGAATACTTATTATTGCGGCTATGTTCGCTTCATGCAGTTCAACTAAAAAAACAGAGCCTGAGAAGGCATCTGCCATACCTGAAATACAGAAGGATGAAGCTGACGCAGAATTTTCGCGCTCAACGACAAACGTCTCAATCACAAAGGAAGAATTTCTTAACGATAAAAATGAAATTCTGGAAATAATCGCAAAGCTTTCTCACATAATGGCTGACTATGACTATCAGAGATGGATTAGATACATTGATCCAGATTCAGTAGCTTATTGGTCAGACCTTGCAAATTTGAAAAAGGCCTCAAAAAGGCTTCCAATAAAAAACCAGAAGCTCAACAGCCTTAATGACTACTTCAGAATGGTTTTTGTTCCTTCAAGAAAGGAGCGTTCTGTAGAGGAAATCCGCTATATTTCAAGGGACAGCGTAAAAGCAGTTGAAGTAAGGGAAGACTCGGATGTTGTATATTACAACTTTGTAAAAATAAATGGAAAATGGATGGTAAAAATTCCACCACTTCAAGGATAAAAAGACTATACAATCACCAGATATTATCCGATAATCAAACAAGGGCTTTTGTCCAGGAGGAAAGTTGATGAAAATTTCTAAAAAGATCATTGGTATTGCCGGCATGATCATGCTCAGTATGTATCTTTTTGCGCAGGAACAGACTGTCCAGAAAGCAAATACAGAAAATACAAATAGTTCAAAAAAATCAGAAAGTTCTGTCGAAGACGAATATCTCAGTGAAATCGATGGCGTTGTCATTCTTAGTCTTGCACAGTCAGACGAATACGACAACAAGCTAGTAGCAATGCAGTTTCTTGAAGATGCCGTAGACAACGGAAATACAAATGCAGATGTAATGAAAGCTCTTAACCAGCTTGCAGGAGAAGGTATTTCAACACAATCACGCACAAACGGCCGTCTTATGAACAACTATCCGGACATCCGCAGACGCGCATGCCTTGCTTTGGGCAAAGTAAAAACAGAAGAATCAAAGAATTACCTTGTAAAAGTAACTCTTGCAGAGAACGAACCTATGGTTATTGCCGCTGCCGTAAACTCTCTTGGAGAAATCGGAATCAACGGAAATGACGAAGTCGTAGATGCAATTGCTTACGCGAACAGAAGAAACCAGATTTTGAATCCAACAAGTTCCCTTGCATTCGAAGTAATCGAAGCTTATGAAAAACTTGCTGAGAACACAAATAACAAGAAGATTGTAATCGATTCGCTTACAAAAATTGCTGCAGACTATCATTACGCTTCTCCTGTAAGAAGCCGTGCAATGAAAGTATTAAAAGCAATCAACGAAGGCAATTCAAGTTCATCAAAATCATCAAAACAGTAAAAAAAAGATTATGGAACCGATCATATTAGCATCCTCTTCTCCAAGACGCCAGGAGATTCTTAATCTCCTGGGTATACCTTTCAGAGTAATTGTACCAAATGTAGATGAAACAATTACCCCTACAATTGACACTGATGAAGTGTCCGAATTTATTGCCCGGCAGAAAGTATCTGCCGTACTCCACTCTCTTCCACCAAAGCAAGAAATTTTTTGGATTTTAGGTGCAGATACAATCATCATTAAAAACGGCCGTTACTTTGGAAAACCGGAAGATCAGGAACAAGCAAGAGAGTTTCTAAAGGAACTGTCTGGTTCTACCCACACTGTAATGACTTCAATCATCCTCTATAACGGAAGAACAAAAACAACCTCTTCCAGAACTGCAAAAACCCAGGTTACATTTGCAGAAATGACCGACGAAGAAATCCAGTGGTATCTGGATACCGGAGAATGGCACGGAGCTGCCGGCGGATACCGGATTCAAAGTCTTGCGTCATGTTTCATTAAGAAAATCGAAGGCTCTCAGAGCTGTGTAACAGGCTTGCCTATCTTTGAGCTTTACGATATATTAAAAGAACAGGGTTATTCTATTTTGGAATAAATCCGGCAAACCTTTCGGGTTTGTTATCATCCGTGTCCTTTTTTAGGGATATCGAGAAAAAGAGTATGGGGTAAGCGTTTTATAACGAATCTTACCGGTGAAGGAGAAACTCATGGCAGTTGTAACCATGAAAAACTTGCTTGAATCTGGTGTACACTTTGGTCACCAGGTAAAACGTTGGGATCCACGCATGAAGAAGTACATCTTCGCAGAGCGCAATGGTATCCACATCATCGATTTGCAGAAAACAATCGCTGCAATCAAAGACAGCTATGAAGCTGTTCGAAAAATCACTGCTTCAGGAAAATCAGTTCTTTTCGTAGGAACAAAGAAGCAGGCTCAGCAGGCTGTTCAGAAAGAAGCTGAACGCTGCGGAATGTTCTATGTAAACAACCGCTGGCTTGGTGGTATGCTTACAAACTTCACAACAATCAAAAAATCACTTCTCCGTCTTAAGAAGATCGAAAAAATGGAAGTAGACGGAACTTTCGAAAATCTTACAAAGAAAGAAGTTTCTGCTCTCCAGAAGGAAAAATCAAAGCTTGAAAAAAACCTTGGCGGTATTAAAGAAATGAAAGAACTCCCAGGAGCAATCTTCATCATCGATACACACAAGGAACAGATCGCTGTTGCAGAAGCACGCCGCATGGGTATTCCTATCATTGCAGTTGTTGATACAAACTGTAACCCAGAAGGAATCGACTACCCTATTCCTGGTAACGACGATGCTATCCGTGCCATTTCTTTGTTCACTTCAATCATTGCTAATGCTGTAATTGAATCAGACAACGAAAACGGACTTAAGATCCTTGAAAACCTTGACGGCGAAGAAGAAATTCTTACAGACGCTTCAAACAAGGGTGAAGACGAAGAAATCGTTGACTATTCAAACTATCAGCCAACAGAGACAAAAGAAGAAGATGCTGAAGCTGATGAAAAAGATAGCCTTGTTGACGAAGACAAGATCTATAACAACAAATAATTAAAGGATCAAAAATGAATTACACGGCTAATGATGTAAAAACATTGCGCGACAGCACAGGAGCAGGATTGCTCGACTGTAAGAAAGCGCTTAACGATACAAACGGCGACATTGCTGCTGCAGAAAAACTCCTTAAAGAAAAAGGACTTGCTGCAATGGCTAAACGTACTGACCGTGCAGCAGGTGAAGGACGTATTGTTGTAAAACAGGACGGAAACCGCATTGCAATGGTAGAAGTACTTTGCGAAACAGACTTTGTTTCTAACAACGCAGACTTTATTGCCGTTGCAGAAAAAGCAGCAGAAATCACACTTGAAAAGAAGGCTTCAGGAGTTCTTGATGAACACAAGGCTCTTATCGATACTATTCTTGTTAAGTTCCGTGAAAATATGTCTGTACGCAGAGCAGAATATGTAGAAGTACCAGCTGGATCTGTAGCTTCTACATATGTTCATCACGACCACAAAATCGGAGCTTTGGTTGTAGTAAAAGGTTCTGAAGCAGATTCAGTTAAGGATTTTGCTCACGTTTGTTGTCTTCACTTGGCTTCAAACAAACCAGAATACATCACAAAGGATCAGGTTCCTCAGTCGTATATTGACGAACAGACAGAAATCTTCAAAGCTCAGATGGCCGAAGATGAATCTATGGCTAAGAAGCCAGAAAACGTTAAGGAAGGAATCCTTAAAGGTAAAGTAAACAAACTTGTTGCTTCTATCTGTTTTATGGATCAGGCTTACCTTGATAACGAAAAAATCACTGTTGCACAGGCTATTGCCGAAGCTGGTAAAGCAGCTGGTGCGGCTTTGACATTCGACAATGTAACTTTGTACGTTCTTGGTAAATAATTACCAGGTCTAAAAAAAGCGGCCGGTACAATCTGGCCGCTTTTTGTTTAAAAGCATCAGTAAAATAAAAAAAAGCCCGACGCGTTTTTCTTAACGGTTTGCTATTCATCAGAAAGCAGCTCAGCTGCTTTTGCAAGTAGGTAAACCTAAAAAACGCTGACGCGTTTTTCTTTACGGTTTGCTATTCATCAGAAAGCAGCTCAGCTGCTTTCTCTCAGGAGGAAAAAATGTCTGAAGAAAGAATGGAAAAAACAGTTGCTTCTCTTAAAGATAGATTCAACGGAATCCGCACAGGACGTGCATCTGCTGCGATTTTTGATAAGGTTCGTGTAGATTATTACGGTACAAAATCTCCTCTTAATCAGGTTGCTACAATTTCTGTACCGGAAGCACGTTCTGTAATCATACAGCCGTTTGACAAATCACTTATTGTGGAAATTGAAAAAGCAATTCTTACAGCAGATTTAGGTCTTAACCCTTCCAATGACGGCAAGGTAATCCGCATTTCTATTCCACCGCTCACAGCAGAAAGAAGAAAAGAACTTGTAAAGCAGGCTAAAACACTTGCAGAAGAAGCAAGAACTTCTATCAGAAACATCCGTCGAGATGGCAATGATGACCTTAAGAAAAAACAGAAGGCCAGTGAAATCACAGAAGACGAATTGAAAACAGAAGAAGACAAGCTTCAGAAGCTTACAGATAAATACGTTGCAGAAATCAACAAGATCTATGACGCAAAAGAAAAGGATATAATGGAAGGCTAATTTATGTCAGAAAATAATTCAGCAGTACCAGTTCACGTTGGTATCATTATGGACGGCAACGGACGCTGGGCAAAACAGAGAAATCTGCCTCGAACAAGCGGACACAAAGAAGGATTGGACGTTGCGAAGGCTATTGTCAAGGCAGCTGCTGAAATTGGCATAAAATATGTCACCCTTTATACTTTTTCTACAGAAAACTGGAAAAGAGCCCAGGAGGAAGTCGGTTTTTTAATGAACTTAATCCGCGGACACCTTAGGGCTGAATTCCAGTTTTATAAACAGAACGGAATCAGAATCAAGCATCTTGGGGATTTATCTGGTTTACCGGAAGACGTACAGACCGAAATTAAAAAAGCTATGGAAGAAACTGCATCTTTTACAGGTCTTACAGTTGTTCTTGCCATTAATTACGGCGGCCGGGATGAAATTGTCAGAGGAGTAAAAAAACTCCTGTCAGAGGGAAAAAATGTTTCTGACATAACAGAATCAGACTTTTCAAATTCATTTGATATACCAGAGCTTCCTGATGTTGATCTTTTAATCCGGACTGGAGGGGAAATAAGACTCAGTAATTTTCTGTTATGGCATGCCGCTTATGCAGAATTTTTGTTTACAAATACCCTATGGCCGGATTACAATAAAGAAGAGTTCTTGAAAGATATAGAATCATTTAAAAACAGAACACGACGTTTTGGCGGAGTTCTGAATAATTAATAAAGCAGAGTCGATATGAGCAAAGTTGTACAAAGATTACTTACATTTTTTGTTGGAATTCCTTTAGTTTTAGGAATCGTATTTTTTGATCCATCTCGCTATCATTATGTGCTTAATTTTTTAACCTGTATTTTTTCTGCACTCGCAGCATCTGAATTATATTCTTTATTTTCAACGAAAACAAAATTACCGAACAAAGTTTTGGTTACAGTACTTTCATTTATACAGCCGGTGTCAGCTTTTTTACTTGTAGTATTTGGAAAAGATCACTCTTTCATCAATTATGAAAATTGGATATTTCTTGTTTCTGCCATGATAATTATGGCATCAGAAGTATTTTCACATAAAACATTTGAAGAATCAAACACCAGACTTTCTGCTGCTGTTTTCATTGTATTCTACACAGGATATCTGTTCACATTTATTCCAAGGCTTGCTCTTTTGTCTCAGTCGACGCTTATAATATGTATTTTCCTTTTTTCTGTTTTTATAAATGATTCGCTTGCATGGTTCTTTGGAATTTTATTTGGAAAGAATAACCGTGGGGTTTTTGCTGCAAGTCCAAATAAAAGTGTAATAGGCTTTTTGGGCGGTTATGCAGGTACAATTGCATCCTGTGTCGCTGTACATTATATCTGGCCCGACTTATTTCAAGGTTCTCCATTGAAAGGTGCTGTAATGGGTTTTTTCTGCGCAACAGCAGGAATAATAGGGGATCTTATTGAATCTGTTTTCAAAAGATCGGCAGTTATAAAAGACAGTGGAAACATTATTCCAGGAAGGGGCGGTGTCCTTGATTCTGTAGACTCACTGCTTTTCACTTCTCCAGTATTCTATATTTTATTGACACTTCTTTATCATCCGGAATTCATCAGATAACAGGTAAAAAAAATGAAGAAGGTTTTAGTTTTAGGCTGCACTGGTTCCATAGGAACAAATACGCTGGAAATAGTACGCAACCTGCCAAACGAATTTTGTGTATGTGCCCTTACAGCTCATACAAATAAACAAAAACTTGACGTTTTATGCAATGAATTTAATTGTCATGGACTTTTAACATCAGAAAATAATGCAGCCGCAATTAGCGAACTTATTGAAAAGTCTGCCCCTGATATTGTTGTAAACGGAATTGCCGGGGCAGCAGGTCTTGAACCTTCAAAAATTGTTTTGGAACATAAAATTTCCCTTGCGCTTGCAAACAAAGAAACTGTAGTAATGGCATGGTCTCTTATAAAATCTCTTGCGGAAAAAAATTCTACCGAAATTATTCCTGTTGATTCAGAACATTCTGCTATCTTTAATCTTATAAATCAGGCAGGGAAAGACAATGTTTCAGAGCTTATTATTACCGCCAGCGGAGGTCCATTCAGAAACCTGTCATCCGAAAAACTTAAAAAAGTGACCCTTGAAGATGCACTTAAGCATCCTACATGGAATATGGGAAAAAAAATTACAATTGATTCTGCTTCGCTTGCAAATAAAGGACTTGAAGTTATAGAGGCAAACAGACTTTTTGATATGCCTGCTGAAAAAATCAAGGTAGTTGTCCATCCCCAAAGTCTTGTACATTCTTTAGTAAGAACGAATGACGGTATGCTTTACGCTCAAATTTCTGATCCAGACATGAAACATCCTATCTATTCGGCCCTAACCTATCCAGAAAACAAAAAAACATATCTAAAACCGTTTGAGCTTTTTGATCAGACAATGACATTCTATAAACCTCGAACAGAAGATTTTCCAATGCTGAAATATGCATTTGAAACAATAAAAGCATCAGGCTCTTATTCAATTGCATATAATGCTGCAAATGAAATTGCAGTCGATGCTTTCATAAATTAAAAAAT
>JAFOSK010000105.1 GCA_017392945.1 Treponema sp. | reverse complement strand
TGCGCTTCCCTATCTTAAGATCGTAAAAAGAAGACGTATACTCATCATTAGAAGAAAACAAGGAAACAGGAATTTCCGCAGAATTATATACAAGCATCTGAAAATTCCCTGATGAACCGCGGATCTTATACTTTACGTTACCCACACGTACATCTATATTCTTTGCCTGAAAAGAACCTTCATCTTCCACGGAATCAACAACTTTTACCTTTTGGATTTTTTGCTTTTCTGAATTCTTTTCATCCTTTGCGTTTTTAGCAGCCTTTGCATGCACACAGAAAGACAATACCATTAAAGTTGAGGCAGCCAGAATTTTTACAGTACCCATTTTCATCACAAACACCCCTATTTCCGCTCATCCAAGAGTTTTTGTGTCATAGCGGCCTTCTTTTTCAGATCGCTCAAAAGATAATCCGTCCCTTGCTTCAGATCTGCATTCTTCCGCTTTTCTTCATCAAGTTTTTCCTTAAGCTGAGAGACTTCATGTTCAAGCTCCAGAGACCTTCGTTCCAGATCAGAATTTGACCTCTGAAGATCAAGAATCCTACGCCGGGCATCACTTGTATTATCAACACCAGAAAGCTTAAGCTGTCTTTCGTACTCTTCTTTTGCCGCAAGATACTCCTCTCCTGTTTCTTTCAGGAGATAGAGAAGCTTTTCTTCCCTTGCCGCCTGTTTTATAGTCTCAAGACGGTACTGAGCGGCATCCGCCTTGGCATCATCGGAATAGTCATTTACAATTGCAGAATACAAAACCTCCGCATCATCATAATTGTATGCGGCAAAAAACGATTCTCCTATCCAATAAAGCGCAGACGGATACATTTCGTGTTCCGGATACTGATGACAGAAATCACTGAGCACCAGAACGGATTTTTCATATTCACCCATACAGTACAAAGCCCGTCCGCGGTGATACAGGACATACGAATCATAAGGACTTTCCGGGAAATTCTGCATGTATGTCTCACAGTCCTGATATGCATTCTTGTATTCTCCGGCATACATTTCTGCCGTTATGAGCATATACCAGGTATCGGCGTTAAAATTTTCAGGATAGGCAATAGCCTTTCTGAGCAAAAAAATTGAAGAAGTCCATTCGCCGGCACTAAAAGCTTTTGCCCCCTGAACGAATGCAGAGACAGCAAGCCCCTGTGCGGACAACGGCAGTCCGATGAAAAGAAAAATTAAGAAAACAGCCGAAAACCTCTTCATTAAACTCATCTAGAAATTCCCCCATTTTAATTTCCCGGTAAAAAATGCAGAACCAGAAACAATGACGTCCGCACCGGCATCAATTACAGAAGACAAAGTTTCAGCATTCACGCCACCATCAACAGAAACAAGAAAATCAAACCCTTCTTCTTCTCTTATGCGGACAAGTTCAGATATTTTTTTAACGCAAGAAGGAATAAGTTTCTGACCGCCGAAACCAGGGTTGACAGTCATTACAAGAACAAGATCGACATACCCGAGGATTTCTTCCAAAGCGGAGACCGGAGTAGACGGCACAATCGAGATCCCGGCTTTTTTTCCAAGATCATGAATCCGCTGCACAAGCCTATGGGAATGAACGCAGGCTTCATGATGAAATGTTATCCAATCCGCGCCTGCGGCAGCAAAGCTTTCAACCTGCTGTTCCGGATGTTCAACCATAAGATGAACGTCAAAAGGAAGATCCGAATAAGGACGCAAACTCTGCACAACAGGCTGTCCGTAAGAAATCTGCGGAACAAAGCATCCGTCCATGACATCAATGTGAACGACTTTGCCGCCGTTCGTTTCTATAGTTTTCAAAGCTCCCTTAAGATCTGCGAGATCAGCACTGAGCAAAGAAGGTGCAAGCATTCTGTTTTTCATTATTCTACAATAATAACAGATGAAAAACATATTGTAAATTGTTTATATTGATGCAGCTCAAAAACTACGAAAAAAAACAACTTTGACGAAAAAGAAACATTAACAAAATTTTAAAAAAAATATTTAAATACATATTGACAGATTCACGGAATCCGAGTATAAACTTTACCCCAATTTTATAAAAATTCATGTAATTTATTGACTAAAAAAATCAATTTGATATAATAAAACTTACCACCTATGAATATTCAGACTGAAAAAGGATTAAAAGAAGCTCTCTCTTTCATGGAAGCAGGAAACTTTTCTCAGGCGCGAAAGATAATTCAAAGCACTTTTGAATATTCATTGGACAGCCCGGAAGTAGTAGCTGCATCAAATTACTGCAATAAATGGATCGATGCCGTAAACCGGCTGCCTTCACTGCGCGACGAATCAGAGCGCGGAGAAAGCCTGCTTACAGAATGGATCAGTTTTCTGGATTACTTAAGAAACCAGAAAGAAATCTATCAGCCGGCATACTACGCAACATGCAGGGGGATATTCTCCCTTGCCCTGCAGAATTTTTCCAGACTGCTTGATGAACGGTCTCCAGTTCAAAAAGCCGACATACTGAGAAAAACCGGATTATGCTACAAAAAGCTGGGGGAATTTGAAAACGCAAAAATGTGTCTTTCTGAAGCAAATTCGCTTCATGGAGGCAGGGCAGACGTTCTTGCAGATCTTGCAGACTGCTATGCCCTTTGCGGAGAAGACAAGGCTGCGAAAGTACTGTTCAGGGAAGCGTTTTTCATTGATTTCAAGGACGTACATCTTGAATTCCTTGATTCAGAACTTATCCGGTGCCTTGTAGAAAAAACAGAGAAGAAAGGTTTTTCGGGCGAAGAGCTTAACGCCTGGATTCCGGTATACGGAGTCCTTTGGGGTGTGTTTACCATCAAGCGTGCCATGCGGCCTCAAGAAGTCGGTAAGCTCAGACAGGAAATCTATGCAATGGAAAACGAACAAAAGGATCCTTCCAGAGCATCAAGACTTTTGGTTCCTCGCCTGATATACAAGTACTTTTGGCTCATTGATTACTGCCAGACAACAAATGACAGTCAGATGATCAATGAGATTTTACTGAAAATAAAAATTCTTGATACAAACGTATACAACATGTACGTAAAGTAGACGGAATAACAACGGTAATGGGGTTTATAATACAAAGGGGTTTTTTATGGCAGAAGAATTAATCAAAACCGTTCAGGAAATGCTCAAAGAAGAGACCTGGACTCGAGCTGCAATCGGCAACTACACAAAAGAAAAAATTACGGAACTTGCTGGAATTGTAGAAAAAGCACGTAACGAAAACTGCGTTAATGAGCTGCAGGCTGTTTGTGACGAACAGCTTTCACACTCAAAGGACAGTATAATCGCGCTTTACATCAGCGGAATGATTTCACTTCAGAAAGGAACTCTTGACAATACTCCTCTTGTTACACTCGTTGATATTTTCCAGAAAAATCACAAAGAATCAGTTGTAACCTACCTTTGCGATAACATCCTTGCTGACGACCCTAACAACAAGTTTGCACTCAGAACACTTGCCGAATTTTACCGAGCTTCAGGCGATGAAAAAGTATGGGAATACTATTCAAAAATTGTAAAAATTGACTTCGAAGAAGCTGAACTCGCAAAAGCCCTTGCAGAACATTACGAATCATTGAACGACATGGAAAATGCCGTTGAATACTATAAAAAAGCCATTCTCCGTTTCATTACAGCCGGAAACATGAACATGATCAAGGAGATGTGGTCTAAGCTCGTTCAACTTATTCCTCAGGAAATCGACTTCTTCCAGCTTGTAAAACGCAAGATTGCAAAAACACTTGGAGAAAGCAAGACGGACGTACTTCTTCAGGAACTGTATTACTGGTACAAAGACAATAAGAAGTGGGATATTGCAATAAGTCTTCTTAAGGAATACCTTGCAATCGACCAAAAGGACATCTGGGCCCGCAAAGAAATCGTTGACTGCTACAAGGGGAAATTCAACGGACACAGCCATCTTGAAGACTATATCCGATCTTCTAATCTTTCACAGAACTTCCGCAATGTATTTGAAGCCATCAATGACTTTGAAAAGCACATTGCATTTGACGTAAAAAGCTTTGTCTATCACCGTGCCTGGGGCGTTGGTATTATCCGCAAGGTAGAAAACGACACCCTCACAATCAACTTCGGTTCAAAGGCAGGAATCAAGGAAATGAGCCTTAAAATGGCAGTAAGCGCCCTTACTCCACTTGCAAAGGATCATATCTGGGTTCTCAAAGCAAAGAATTACGTAGTCGTAAACGGCGAAAAAGTAGAACTTGCAAAACGCGTGAAAGAAGACAAAGAATGGGCTCTCCGCACAATCATCAAGTCTTTTGGAAACAGCTGCGACTTCAAGAAAATCAAGGCAGAACTTGTTCCTTCTATACTTAAGGAAAGCGAATGGACTTCATGGAATACAGCCGCAAAGAAAATTCTCGAAACGAACTCAACATTCGGTGTAAATCCAAATGACATCTCTCAGTACATCGTCCGTGAGCACGAAATCAGCATTGAAGAAAAGCTTGCAAACGAATTTAAAGCTCAGAAAGCATTCTTTGCCCGAATCGATATCCTCATGAAATACATGAACCGCGAAGAAACAGATAAAACGAGCGAGCTATTCGCAGAAATGTTCAATTACTTTGCAGCATTCGTCAAGACATTTGATTCGTCTGACGGAACCATCAAAGTAACAGAACAGATCGTTGCATCTTACCTTGTAGTTCAGAGCATTGCAGCCGTGAACAAGCACTTTGCAAACACATCAAAATCAACATTCCAGGCTATCTACGACAAAATCGAAGATCCTCGCGAAATGTATGAATCTCTTAAAGATACAAAGAACACAAGTCTTCGCCATGACTTCCTTATGAACATCAAGCTTCTTCCTGACTGGTCAGACGAATACATCAAGCTTTTCCCTACAGTTCTATCCGGCGATATGCTGACAACCCTTATCAACAGTGGATTCACAGAAAAAGTCCAGAAGCTTGCTGTTGCATGTTTTGAAAACTGCCGTGACTTCCGCTATGCAGTTCTCTACCTGTTCGAAAACTGTCAGAACGAAGAATGGTTTAAGAACTGCGGTATTCCTTATGAACGCCAGCTTATTACTTTGATTCAGCTTATTGAACTTACATTCCGAGAAATCAACAATCACGTTAATTCTACAGAGAATAAGAAAATCAACAAGAAAGCAACCGACCTTCTGTTTGAACACGATACTCTTGTAAATTACATGTTTGCAAATGATGAGCAGACTGTTAACCGAATGTATACTCTCATCAACGACCTTACAGACATTGATCCGTCTTACAAGGCTCAGCTCCGCATAAAGATCATGGAAAAATATCCGGACTTCAAGTTCCATGTTACAGAAGAAAAAGCCTCTCAACCAAAGGGAATGCTTGTTACAGCTAAAAAACTTGAAGAAAAGAAAGCTCTTCTTGAAAAGATTCAGACTGTTGACATTCCAGAAAACGCAAGAGAAATTTCTGAAGCACGTGCCCAGGGAGACCTTAAGGAAAATGCCGAATACAAGGCAGCAAAGGAACACCAGCATTGGCTTAACGAACAGGCTACAAAACTTCAGGCAGAACTTAACCGTGCCGTTATCTTTGATCCGACGACAATTACAACTGCAATGATTTCATTTGCAACTGTCGTTACACTCCACAACAATGATACAAATGCTGATGAAGTGTATACAATCCTTGGTCCATGGGAATCAGATCCAGACAACAATGTTGTTTCTTATATGGCTCCATTTGGAAATGCTATCATGGACAAAAAAGTTGGAGAAGCCGTTAAGTTCTCTATCAACGATCACCAGTACAGCTACACTGTAAAATCAATTGCCCCTGCGAAAATCTAATTGATCATAAGCCGGGAACACACCTTATAAGCTTTAGGAAAGCAGACCTTCTGGACATTGAAGTTCAGAAGGTCTATTTTTTAATATAAATGCAAAACTGATTTTCCGTGCATCCTGCACGACCGCTAACGCGGACTTTTTATAGGACATGTGATAAAAATTACGTCCATGTAATTTTTATCACTTCAGCTTTGCATTAATGCAAAACTGATTTTCCGTGCATCCTGCACGACCGCTAACGCGGACTTTTTATAGGAGGAAAATATGCCGGCAGTAAAGCTTACAGACTCTATATATTACATTCAGGGTGATACAAACGTCGGCGTTGTTGTCTGTAACAACGGATTTAGATCAAGAAAGACAAAGTCCGTTTATCTTATTGACTCCGGCATGAATTCAAAAGACGCAGAAAGAATCTACGAAGAGCTGAATGCTATATTTCCCCAAAAGAAAGGTGGATTTAAGGTAAAAGCAATAATAAACACTCATTCGCATGCAGACCATTCTGGCGGCAATGCTTTTTTTGCAGAAAAAACCGGCTGCCAGATCTGGATTTCTGAAATTGAATCAGCAGGACTTTTAAACCCGATGCTTCATGGGACGATTTTCAGCATGGGTAATCCTATAAAAGAAATGCGCATTCCTTATTTTATCCAGAAAGCCTCAAAACCAACCCGGTTTGTAAGTGAAAAAAGCGTTATTAAAATTGCCGGAGGAAAAACAATCTCATTCACAAGCCTTCCGGGGCATTCTTTTGATATGCTTGGAGTAATTATCACGGACAGAAACGGCAGAAAAGTCATATTTGCAGGAGACGCGTTCTTTGGAAGCCTGCACATAATGCGTTACTGGATTCCGTATGTATACGATCTTGCAAAATTTAAGGAAACTTTAGAAAAACTGAACAAGACAGAATCAGACTGGTATGTACCAAGTCACGGTGAAGCTGTAACAAGAATAAACGAAACCATTGAACTCAATCAGATTGCACTTCTTTCAACTGAATACTGTATAATTCAGGCTCTGAAAAAGCATAAAAAACTTTCTACGGATGAGCTTATGAAAGAAATAGCCGGAATGAACGACATCCGGTTCAGAATTGTTCAATACAACTTGATAATGTGCACGCTCAGATCTTACCTTACTTACCTTTATGATATAAAAAAGATTGAATTCTCTCTTGAAAACAACACCATGTATTGGAAGCTCACGGAAAAATCCGGCGTACAGCTCTAATTCTAGATGTCATATCCAGGAATAACAATTGATTCATCCCAGCTTTCTACAATTTGAACTCCACAGGAAGAACCAATGCGGTTTGCTCCGGCTATCAGCATGTCAGCAGTCATTCTTGCACTTCTGATTCCACCAGACGCTTTTACTCCAAAATCGGGTCCGACAACACGGCGCATAAGTTCTACAGAATGAACAGAAGCTCCGTTAGGAAGCAGCTTTCCTTCCGCATCTTTTGGAGTGGCAAAACCAGTAGAAGTCTTTACGAAATCCGCTCCCGCTCTTTTTGCACAGAGACAACAAGTATCTATAAGATTATCAGTTAGATAGCAGGTCTCAAGAATCACTTTTACAACTATCTTTTTACCGAGTTGTGCCCCTGCAAAATGAGCCTCTTCGGTAACACCAGCAATATCAAGCTCTACTTCTCCAAAACGGCAGTCCAATACGGACCCCAGATTAATAACCATATCAATTTCGTCAGCACCGTTCATAACAGCCTGCATGGTCTCATTCTTTTTATCCTGCGTGGAAACCGCACCTAAAGGGAATCCGATTACAGTACAAACCTTTACGCCCGAAAACTCAAGCTCCCTTTTGCAAACTGGAACATAAAAAGGATTTACACATACCGAAGCAAATTTATATTTTTTTGCTTCCTGACAAAGACGTGTAATTTCGCGGATACCTGCAGTCTGAGCAAGCATTGTATGATCAATCAATGACGCAACTTTTTCTTTTTTCATGTTTCTATTATACACCTTGCAAAGTTAAAAAGTCTAGGTTAGAATAATAGCATCTTACGCCTAAGGAGAATACAATGGCTTATAAAATTAATGCAGATTCATGTGTAAACTGTGGTTCTTGTGAACCAGACTGTCCGGTAGGAGCAATCTCTGAAGCAAATGACAAGAGAGTCATCGATGCAAATACATGCATCAGCTGCGGAAGCTGTGCAGCTTCTTGCCCAGCAGAAGCTATTTCAGAAAACTAATTCACAAAGGCTGTTCAGAAAGCAGCAGAAATGTACTGACGATAAGCGGACATTCTTTTTGAGCAGCCTTTTTAATTGCAAAACAGGACAAGCATAAAAAATGAACAGAATAATTTCTTCACTTAAAGAAAATTTGTCATCCGTATCGAAAATAGCATTGATAATCATTCTGTGCACCCTTTCGGGATTTGTAATTTCGTTTCCACTTTGGAAAATTGCATCAACTTTTCCTGTTGTATATACTGTCATCACACTGACTTTGATTGCAGTAGCAGCTGCATTCTACACTTTCCGCTATTTTTCAAAGATTTCCGTAAAAAAAAGAATCCGCGTAGTTTTAAGGATTCTTGCAACTATTGTCTGTCTTTCCGGCTCAGTTATTCTCATTTTGCACCAGCTTCGTATCTTAGGAATACTTGTTCTCATTCTGCTGCCGGCGCTGTTTTTTATAATCAACATGGTTCTCTATGAAAAGGAATCTGTTTAGGCTTTTCTGCCTGCTTTTCTTTACTCTTACACTTTATTTAAAAGCCGAGACTCCGTATACATTCAACAAAAAATTTTTCCCGCGTATTGAAGAATTAAGATCAACGGACATAATGTTCAAACAGCAGCAGGGCGCATGCAACGCCAATGAAAAGCTGCTCGCCGCTGAAAAATACGATGAAATTATAATTGAATTTTATCTATATGTTCCCAAAAAAAGCGATGATCTTCTTTACCTGAGCGCCCATACAAATCTAAATTACGATACGATTGCAACCTTGAACAGAATTCAAAGTGTGCAGGAAAATCTTACAGGTAAAGAACTTATAATTCCATCCGCAAAAGGACTATTTATTGCAGAAAAGCCGGAATCAAATCTTGAAATAATGATTTATCAGGAAAATAAAAATTTTTTAATTGAAAATGAAATTCCATGCTATAATATATGCGGACGAAAATATTTTTTTATTTCTGGAGGAAAACTAACACCAACTCAAAGGGCTTATTTTCTGGATTCATCATTTCAACTGCCTTTAGACAAAATCGTAATAACATCCGGTTTTGGATTCAGAAACAGTCCCGTGTATAAAACTTGGAAATTTCATAAGGGAATAGATTTAGCAGCAGAAGAAGGAACCCCGGTGTATGCATGCAAAGCAGGAACCGTATCTACAATCCTCGCAAATGATCCGGTTTTCGGCAATTGCATAATTCTTTCCCATAACAATGGATTTGCCAGCGTATACGCTCATTTATCAAAAATATCAGTCAAGAAAGATAAATTTGTAAACGCGGGCACAATTATTGGTCATGTAGGACAAACAGGCTTAGCAACCGGACCACATCTTCATTTTGAAATCCGGCAAAACGGAACGGCAACAGATCCTGCCGTCATTCTTGAAGGTTCAAAGTAGAATGGACGTTATTATGTACAATTTTGTTAAAAGAACTGTTTCAGCATTTTTTCTGATGCTTGTCTGCACAAACATATTTGCTGAAACATTCAGAATAAGAAAGGCCTCTTCTGTAAAACTTTCAGGCGATACACTGAAATCAGAATCTGCTGAACTTAAGATCAGTGATGCACTTGCTGTTTTTTTGCCCGAAGATCGTACATATCTTGAGGGAATTGAACTTACAGTTCAAATTCCAAAAATCGTAGCAGACTGGCGGGACTCTGTTGCACTATCTATTTACAACGGCGTAAGTCCAACACCCGGTTCAACGCAAATTGACTATAACGGATCGAAAATTTTTGTCACTCCACTTCCGACAAAGCTTACCTGGATCCTTCAGATTCCGCTGACAGAAAATTTCAAATCTGCAACTGACGATGGATATATTTCCAGTATGAATACAATTCCTGATACCACCAGAGGATTCGTATTTCTACGTTTTCAGCCTGCAATGAAAGGTGTTCCCGACGAAGTCTATGATTCAGTACTTAATGTAAGCGCAAAACCAATTCTAAAAAACAAAGGGACTCTAAAACTTTCCGTAAAAAATCTTCAGGGAGAAAATGTAAGCAGCGAAATTTTTATTGATGATGCTCCAGTCAATCTTAAAGACGGAAAAATCCTTCTTACTCCTGGAATACGCACGCTTTCCGTTCAGAATTCCGAATACAGGAACGAAGTCAGATCTGTAATGATTGAACGTGCAAAAACCACAGAAGTGAACCTTACGCTAAAAAGTTCGGAACCGACAATAACGGTTTCTGCACCGGACGGAACAAAAATCTTTCTGGACGAACAGCCTTTTTTCACGACTAACAAGGAAATTCCTATTTCTGAAGGAGAACACAAAATACGCTTCCTTATAGGTGGATATGAAATGACCCGCTTATTAGAAATTCAGAACGGAAAATCATACAAAGCAAACCTTACAATCGACCTTGAGATATCCGACGAGTAAGCATTATTTGAAATTACTCCATAATAAGAATAAGTCTTTTTTTACATAAAATGAAAAAAACATTAAAGTTTTTTCGTACATAGGGCGATAATAATAATACCGGGAACATTTTCCCCTCCCACCCGTGTTCCCGGTTGCCTGATGGGCATGGCGCTGCACAAAGCAGCGCCTTTTTTTTCAAAAAAATTCTTTCAATTTTTTTTTTGCATATATTGAAGAAAATTGACAAAATACGGCAAATTTCATACTCTATTAGAATGAATACAATAAAGAAATCTACAGTCCTATGGTTCAGTCTTTTATTCTTTACTGCGATTGTAACAGGCAGCATGCTGGGCTTCGGCATATCAGAAACACAGAACATAAAAAATACAGAATATATTACATCCTTTGACACTGCACTTCCGACAAAGCTCCTTGATATAAATGGCGAACTTATTACTGAATTCGCCTCGGACGAAAAAAGAGAAATCATAAGTCTTAACAGGCTTCCACAGCACATGCTTGACGCTCTTCTTACACGTGAAGACAGAATTTTTTATTCACATCACGGATTCAGTTTTAAGGCTGTAATGCGTGCCGTAGTAGGAAAGCTTACAGGCAAATCACTCGGAGGCGGTTCTACACTTACTCAGCAGATTGCTGGAACCATGTACTGCGACCGAACAGAAATGTCAATAATGCGTAAGATAAAGGAACTCTGGTGGGCTGTTCAGATGGAACGCCATCTTTCCAAGAACGAAATTCTTGAACTTTACCTGAATAAAATTTATTTTGGCGGCGGAACTTACGGTGTAAATGCCGCTTCAAAATACTACTTTGGTCATTCTGCAGAAGAGATAACTCCTGCTGAAGCAGCCATTCTTGTAATTCAGCTCTCTAACCCGGCATTCTACAATCCATTTGATCATCCAAACCGTGCAATGGATAGACAGAAAGATGTCTTGGATTCAATGGTTAAAGCAGGTTACCTTTCAAAGGCTTATGCCGAAGATTCGTTTAACGAATTCTGGAGCGATTTTGACTACACAAGGACTAGTTCTTCTGCATATATGATCCGTGATGACAAGGCTCCTTGGTTCAGCGAATACGTGCGCCGAGAACTTGGTGGAATGATCTACGGTTCCCAGAACATCTATACCAGCGGATTTACAGTAAACACAACACTCAACCTTAAGCATCAGGCCCAGGCTCAGCGCATAATGGAAAAATACATCCGTATTGCTAACGAGCGCTACCAGGCTGAGCACAGTTCAAGATCCGGCATGGCGTTTACAACATACATTCCTATGACAGAACTGCTTTCACTTGTATTTAATATTCCGTCACTCAAGGTAAGCGAACAAAGAACTGAGAATCTGGCAAATTCAATGTATATGAATCAGGTAAACCCAATTCTTGACGTAATGACAATGATGACAGGCGTTGACTCACTGAAAGTAAGCATAATCACCAGAGCAAACGCAGAAACAAAGAAAGAGAACGAAAAGACTACAATCGAAGGAACGATGATTTCCCTTGAAAACGATACAGGTTATATAACAGCACTTGTAGGTGGTTCAAAATACGATCAGGAAAACCAGTTTATACGAGCAGTTCAGGCGCGCGTTCAGCCGGGGTCATCATTCAAGCCTCTTTACTATACAGAAGCAATTGAATCCAGAAAATTTACACCTGTAACACCTATTTCAGATACGCCGGTAGTATTCCATACTGCAGACGGAAAACCTTATATTCCGCTTAACTTTAAGGGTGAATGGGAAGGGGACGTAGAAGTATGGTATGCCCTTTGCCGCTCAATGAACATACCTTCTCTCAAAGTCCTTGACGGAATCGGATTCTATTCTGCAATCAACAGAGCAGTTTCGCTTCTTGGAATTTCAAAAGAGGAACTGCCATCACGTGCGTTTGTGCCCGGTTACCCTCTTGGATTGGGAGTATGTTCTGTTCGCCCTATAGAAATGGCACGAGCATTCAGTATCATTGCCAGCGGAGGAAAAGAAATTACCCCAATGGCAATACGAACTGTAGAAGATAAGAACGGAAATATTATAATGAACCCTGAACGGGATATACGTCAGGCTCAACTTGCAAAGGGAGAAGCAATTCAGGTAATAACTCCACAGACAGCATTTGTAATGTCAAAAATGCTTGAAAATACCGTAAACGGTCCGGGTACTTTAAGTGCCCAAAGCTGGAAGTTCGATTACAAGACAGAAAGCGGACAGAAATATTCTATTCATGCCGGCGGGAAAACCGGTACTACACAGAACTGGGCCGATGCATGGACTGTAGGATTTACACCTTATAACACAGCTGCATTCTGGTTCGGATTTGATAAGCCAGGACAGTCGCTTGGACTTAAAATTACAGGTGCAACATTAGCAGGTTTTGCATGGGGTGACTATATGCGCGAAATTCACCGCGGTCTTCCTGCGAAGGATTTTACCCGCCCAGCAGAAGGCGTAATTCAGGTCACTGTATGTTCTGTAAGCGGTAAGATTGCAACAGAAGCCTGTGGAAAGCATGTTACAAC
The DNA here is from genome assembly GCA_017392945.1 of Treponema sp. GTDB lineage: Bacteria > Spirochaetota > Spirochaetia > Treponematales > Treponemataceae > Treponema_D. Next base: position 4,501 of record JAFOSK010000105.1, on the reverse strand, counting down.
TCAATGGATTCTTGAAGGAACACAGCCAACGGACATATGTCATGTTCATGGTGGCAAGACATCCAATTCTGCGGCATTGGCAATTTCAAGATTGAAAAACGAAATGTATCAGTCAGGAGCAAGAAGTATGACAACTTTTGAATCTTCACCTATAAAATTAAATCTTGACTTCCTGAACGGAATTGAAGTAAAGTCAAGCAAGAAAGAAGAGTCCAATGTTCAGGAAGAATCCGATGGAAAACTGCCTGACTACAACTATCTTATGGAATAGGAACAGCGTATAAGATGTTAGTAAATTTAAAAGACATAAAAATAAAAAAAAGAGTCCGCCACGATCTAGGTGATCTTGAAGCCTTGAAAAACAGCCTTAGGACTTATGGTCTTTTAAATCCAATAACCCTCAACGAAAAATACGAACTTATTGCAGGTGAACGTCGTCTGCAGGCCGCAAAGCAGCTTGGTTGGACAAATATAAATGCAGTCATACTAAGCAATATTTCTGATGTAGAAGAACTTGAACTTGAGCTTGAAGAAAACAATCAGCGAAAAGAATTTACAAAGGAAGAACTTTTGGAAGGTTACAGGCGTCTTGAAAATCTAAAGAATCCTTCTTTTTTTAGGCGTCTGTTTAAACTTATAAAAAAATTATTTAGCAGGATTAAATCTCTTATTTCAAAAAAATAAAGATCAACTTTCTTCAATCGTATACTCTCCCGATTGAATTTTGTAGTAAATCTCTTCCCGTGGCATTGGTTTTCCAAATAGATAACCTTGAAGTTTTTCACAGCCGATTTCTTTAAGGAACTCACTTGCTTCTTCGGTCTCAACGCCTTCTGTAAGAGTCTGCATTCCGATTTCTTTTGCAAGTTTTACAATATTTCTTAAAATAACTTTTGACTTTTCATTTGACCCAAAATTCTGAAGGAATTTCATGTCAATTTTCATAACATCAAAATCGTATTCCTTAAGAACATTTAGTCCTGAATAACAGGAACCAAAATCGTCCAGCCAAAGAGCATAACCAGAACTGCGGAATTTTTCCATTGCATACTGAAGGACTTTATCATCCTCCGTAATGGCGCTTTCTGTAATCTCAACATGAATTAATTTTTTATCCACATCATATTTTTTCAGCATGAGCTCAACTTCTGCCGCAAGATCAAAGACTTCAAAATCAAGGCGGGAAAAATTTATTGAAACAGGAACAGCTTTTATGTTACATTCACGCAATTCAACAAAATCACGGCAAACCTGTTCAAGCATGTACATATCCATCTTATGAATCTGCCTGTACTCTTCAAGCGTATTTATAAAAACGGACGGCAGGAGAAATCCGAACTGAGGATCATTCCATCTTGCAAGAGCTTCCACACCGCAAAGAAGCCCGGTTGCAGAATTTATTACCGGCTGATAGTAAACATGTATGTATTTATTTTCAATTGCGCGGTCAATATTGTTTATGATGTACTGCTTTCTGTGAAAATCAAGGTCCATTTCTGAAGAATAAACACAAAAATTTCTAACGTAATTTTTTTTAATTGTCTTGCAGGCATAACGGGCATAATCACACGCAATTACAGGGAGAATATCTCTGTTTCCTGGCCTGTATGCACCTGTCTTAAGCTTCATCTTTATTTCACTGTCTGCATTGTTTACAAGACTTTCAACGGACATGAGTTTTTTAGTTATATTTTCATCTTCCACAAGGACGACAAAATTGTCATTTGAAAAACGAGCAACAAGCCCTCCCGGGAATGCTTTTTCTATAGTCTGGGCAACAGCGCGAAGAAGTCCATTTCCATGTGTAAATCCGTATTTTTCATTGTAATTTTTGAAATGCTCAATATCAAGAAAAAGAAAAATCATCCTGCTTAAATCAACAGAACGATCATGAAGAAGTTCAATCGAACGCGAAATAAAATGATTCATGTTCGCAATTCCTGTTATTTCATCGCTTATAGAAAGACGTTTAAGAATTTCATTTGCGTCCTCAAGACGTTTTTCCTTTAATGCCTCGCTCATTTTCTGCTGATAAGCATTAAGTGCAGCAATAAGAACAGCAAGCCAGACTATAAAAAGATTTACTTTGGTAGCATAGGTTGCAGTCACTACACTGTTGCACGCAGTATAAAAAAAAGCATACGAGGAAGTAAGGAACAGAATTGTATACAACGGACGCCAAACAAGAAAACAGAATGCAAAAATTGTCATTGTAATAAGGGTAACAAACTGTTCGCCCTTTATGTAATCAAGAAATGAAATATAAACACCAAATCCCATGCATACTACAGAATAGAAAATATTTATTGCATCAGATAACTTTTTATGAAATTTCTTTTTCTTAATGACAAGATACGAATTTAAGAACATTAAGGCAGATGCAAAAATCAGAGCAAGATATGATATACAATGCGTAATGATCCATTCAGAAGTACGACTCGAATCACCTGTCACAACCATTTGAAGTACACTCAAAAGCATCCAAAGTTCTAGTATAGTTACAACACAGGAAAGAAAAATCCCGGATCTGGCGTTTGTTAATTCAAAAAAATTCCTAACATAAGGAGAAAATTCTCCTAAACCTAAAAAGCGCTTTATCTTCTTCAACATAATAAAACCTTTGTATAATTCTACACCCGTTTTTTATTTTTTTAAATAAATTTAAAAGTAAAACAATACGTCTGTTCAACACTCGCTTTCGCTTAGAGTCTTGGCTCTGTCGTTTTGCGAGTATCTGATATAATCATACACTCGCAATACGTCGAGTCAAGGCACGCTAACGCTTAAAGCCTTGACTTCGCCGTTTTGAGGGTTTTTACTACCCCCCCCCCTCAATGAAAAAAAATGCCGCATGACTCATAAAGAATCATACGGCATTTTTCATCTAAAATTAAAAAATCTAGTTTACCTTGCCTATAAAGTACTTCTTCTTTCCACGGCGGATTATAATAATCTGACCTTCAATAGCCATTGATTTTGTAATCACCGCATTCTCATCAGTCATAACATCGCCATTTATGGAAACAGCCTTTCCAGTTATAAATTCCCGTGCTTCACGGCGACTTGAAGCAATCTTGTTATTTACAAGCACATCTATAAGAGGAGCCTCTTCGGTAAAATCAAAAGACGGAACTCCTTTCATTCCGCTTAAGATATCTTTTACAGAAAGCCCTTTAAAATCTCCTGCAAAGAGCTTCTGGCTGATAAGAACAGCATTGTCCGCCTCTTCCTTGCCATGAAGATCTTTTACAACCTCCCATGCAAGCGTTTTTTGAGCAATACGAGTTTCCGGATGTTCTGTCTGTTCCGCATATACCTTTTCAATTTCTTCTTTTGAAAGGAACGTGAAAACCTTGAGATATTCAAGAACTTTGGAATCATCAGAATTAATAAGATACTGATAAATTGCGTAAGGAGAAGTCAGTGATTTTTCGAGCCAGAGAGCGTTTCCTTCCGACTTACCAAATTTCTTTCCTGTCGGGTCAAGAATAAGCGGCATGGTAAATGCGTAAGCAGCCTTGTCCAAAACCTTGCGGATTAAATCTACGCCGGTTGTGATGTTTCCCCACTGGTCTGAACCTGCAACCTGCATAATGCAGTTCTTTGTCTGATACAGGTGAAGAAAATCGTAACCCTGCAAAAGCATATAAGAAAATTCTGCAAAGGTAATTCCAGTTTCCAGACGACGGCGGATAATATCTTTGTCGAGCATGTAGTTTACGTTAATGTACTTACCAATGTCGCGAAGGAAGTTTAAGAAAGTGTAATCCTTCATCCAGTCGTAGTTGTCTACAAGTTCTGCAGTCGGAACCAGGCGCTTAATCTGATTTCGGATTCCGTTAATATTATTGTTTACTTTTTCTTCGCTGATAATTTCGCGTTCAGCTGTAGGACGTGGGTCTCCAATGCGTCCTGTAGCGCCACCGCACAAAAGAACCGGCTGATGGCCTGCATTTGCAAGACGTTTTGCCATACAAAGAGAAGAATAGTGTCCAAGGTGAAGTGAATCTGCGGTAGGGTCAGTTCCCCAGTAAAAAGCGAACGGTTTTCCGTCCAGAACCTTCTGCAATTCAGCTTCTTCGCCTGCAACGTCTTTTATAAGTCCGCGCCATTTTAAGTCTTCAAATAAAGTCATAGTGGTAAAAACTCCTTATATACAAATAATTAAACAAAAAAAGGCTTTCCCTTTCGGAAAGCCTTGCAATTTCAGTAAAACATAATTACTCTAGCGAGCTTCCGCAGGTTCAGAAAGAAGATTAAAGCTATAATAAAGGTAAGCCAGCGTAGAGGAATTAATTTTCTGAGCCCAACGGACAATATGATTCATAATAATAAGTGTTCAGATTAGCGTTCGCGGAAGATAATTCTTCCCTTGTTAAGATCGTACGGAGAGAGAGCAACTTTTACACTGTCGCCCGGAACAATTCTGATATAATGCTTTCGCATTTTGCCTGAAAGGTGAGCCATAATGATATGACCGTTCTGCAAAGCAACACGGAAT
>JAFOSK010000104.1 GCA_017392945.1 Treponema sp. | reverse complement strand
TTCAACATCGAACATTCTGCCAGTGTCTTTAACAAAGACATCAAGCCTTATGCCTTTTGAATCGTAGTCAAGGGCAATAGTCTCTTCCTGCTTCATTTCCATAGACTCAATCTTAATTCCAAGCAGCATTTCCAAAAGCTGTTTGCATGCATCCTGATGATTTCTCATCACCTTGTAGAATATGAAATTATTTGCAAGTGTTGCCTGTTCCCATTTTTCTTCTGGGGTGAGTGAGGGATAATTTGTTGTCATTGTTTCCATACTTTATATATACGCGGGAAGTTGATAAAAAATGCACTTGCCGGTATTGCGGCAGTTTTATTTGGGTTTGCGTCATGTGACACAAATGCTGACGACAGTTCAAACCTTGCGGCAGCAGTGCTGCTTGGCCAGAAAAGCGGCGGAACAGCTGGTACACCGGAGCAGCCTGATTCATTTGAATTAACAGATAACGGAATTAAACTTAACGGCGTTTTGCTTGAAAAAACAGCAGATAAAAAAGTTATGAATTCTGCTGTAACAATTGCAGGTTCGACAAATACAAACAATTATGCCGGTGTATTCATAGAAGGCCGCAACGTTACCTTAAGCCCGTTTATTATGGGAAAATACGAAGTAACTCAGGAATTATACAAAGCTGTAATGAAAGGGCAGAAAGTAACTGTAAGAGGAACAAAATATACTTTGGCTGCAGAACCATCTTACTGCAGCGACGGAAGTACAGAATATGTAATTGCAGAGGGCGAAACCCAGAAATACCACCCTGTAGAAAATGTAACATGGTATGATGCAGTATATTTTTGCAACGTACTGAGTGAAAAATTGAATCTTACAAAGGCATACATAATTGAAGTAACATTTGTGAATTCAGAAGGTCATATTACAGATGCAAATGTAACCCCAGCAGTCAACGCAAACGGCTACCGCCTGCCGACAGTAGCAGAATGGGAATTTGCAGCCCGTGAAGGCGACAGCACAAAAGCAGACTGGAATTATTTGTTCAGTGGAGCCGCAACAGGTAAAGTTTCTACAGAAGAAGGTGCAGCAGATACAACTTATTCTGATCATACAAATACCGGATTAGACAGCGTAGGCTGGTACTGGTATAACATTTGTAATAATGGAGAAACAACAAGTAATGAGCCATCTAGTGGCATAGCCGGCTACGGAACCCACGAAGCAGGAAAAAAAGATGCAACTTACTTGGCTTGTATGACATGAGTGGAAATGTTTAGGAGTGGTGCTATGACTGGTATGGAAGTGTTTCTACCGGCGACGTGACTGACCCTACCGGCGCCTCGTCGGACTCTTGCCGCATTTTGCGCGGCGGTAGCTGGTACAGCGGCTTTGCCAACGACGCGTCGGTTTGCTACCGGCACAGCTGCTACCAAGACATCAGGGACAACGACCGGGGCTTCCGCGTTTGTCGCTCAGCCAAATAATGTAACTAATTTAAGGTCATTGAGCCTGTCGAAATGACCGCATTATGCAGGTTTCGACAGCTCAATGACCGCTAATCTAATTTAGTAGTTATTACCAAACAAACCTTTCAACGTAGAAATCAGTTCATCATTATCGTAGAATTTTGAATAGTCGGTACCGTCTGTCAAAGAAACATCAACTTTTGCGCCGTTTTCAACAGTTTCAGAAAAATCTGAACTGCACATACGTTCGTTCATAGAAAAATTAAAAGGAATGCCATCAGCGGTAACCCCACTTCCTACTACACAACTTCCGCCTCCAGACTGTTCTCCAATAATCGGGATACCGCGCTCTCTGGCGCCGTATGGAAGTGCGTTTCCACAAGAGAATGAAGTAAACGAAGTAAGAATCGCAATGTTCAGATTATCAACAAAGGCTCGGAACCCATCGTCATCACTATTCACTACACCATCAAGATTTAAATCTGCTTTAATATATTCTTTATATTGAGAATTCGTATGAACATCCTCATACGCAAAATCACCGTTACCTGAAATAAGGGTAAGAATCCATTCCAAAACCGGCACAGCTCCGCCGCCATTACCCGAATCATCAATAAGAACATTTTTTACATTGCTGTAATCCTTACCGTCAACGGTTGATTTATTCTTGATGTAATAGAATGCTTTGTAAAACAATCCGATTGTATCATTCGGTATATTGGTAACGACCGTAGGATTCGGCTCTGCAGAAGGACTTGAACCGTAGTAATTTTTCCAACCACCAGATTCATCCAAATCAAATGAATCAAAACGGATAATAAGAGTTTTACCGCCGTCTATAAGCTCAATAACCTTATCAGATTTCAATAATCCGAAGTCATCGATAATTCCTTTCTGCTTGCGGCAATAGTTCAGACATCCCGGATTAGTGCTGGAAGTAATTTTTTTATCGTAATTCCATTTGGCACTTCTACCGTTAGCCGAAACATCTGCAACCGTAGCCTTTATATCTGAATCATACATAAGAATATCGTTTGATAAATGAATAGATGCATGTTCATCGCCGTACGTATAAAAAACAAGTCTTGCCAAGCCCTTCAGATAATCTTTATATGAAGTTGCCTTTAGTAAATCTTTAGTATCAGGATCATATCTGGAAAGCATTTCATCGAAAGAAAGAGCATCCGCAGCCCTTACCTTTTCCACATTTGCACGACCTTTGCCGCCATCTGCAAAACCGTAGTAGCCAGGCTTTCCGTAAATATAATCATGGGTAAAACAAAGCATCCTGTATGTAACGTCAATCAGTTCTTTTGGTCGGTTATTCAAATCGCTGTACCACGGACTTTCTCTGAAAGACGGATATTTAAAAGAACTGCTATACAGATAGATTTTTTTCCCATTATAGAGCAATTGCAAATTTAATATTGTACTTACAAAAAGCTGATTTACAATACAGAACGGTACATAGGCATCATCGATACCTCCATAAATTTTAAAACCGTATTTTGCAAGGTCAAAGGTTATAGATTTCTGACCAGTAAATGACTTTATGGACTTTATAAGAGTACCATTTCCAAAAGAAATACTCGGATTAGGTCTTGTATATCCTCTCCATGCAGGACAATACATAGTATTATTTTTGATGTTTACAACAATCGGAAAGGTTTTTTCATCAAGTATGGCTGTTATTGTATATTCACCATCAGAATACGTAACATCTTTTATCTTTAAACTGCAGAACTCTTCAAGACAATAGCGGAGACCTATATAAGGGACATATTCATTTTCATCATAAATTCGCAGATAAAATGTACCCTCTACATTATCATCTGAGCTATACACAAAAGGCACTGCACGAGTTTCAAAATTCTTATTTTCTTCTGTTGCCGTAGTTGAAACAACCGAAGTAACAGGCGAAATAATATTTGTTACATCACCTTCCTGCTGACAGGAAAGCAAACAAACACTAAATACTATTGTTATGAGCACACCAGATAAAATTGTCGTTCTTAATTTTTCCATAATTTTTCTCCTTATGAAGTACGAGGTTGCGGCCGTGCAGGAAACGTAAAACCGCAGCATTGCCGACGGCGAAATCTACCATGATAAAAATTACATAGCTGTATTTTTTACCAGGTCTCCCTACTTAACGGATACACACTTTTATTAAAGTTTAGTATAGAGAAGACTTCTATCAAAATACAAATAGCAGTCAATGATAAGATTATAACACGTGTATTTATTGTTTTGTAAACAAAAAATCATAAACATTCTTTATTTTGCCTTCAATTCAAATGTTTTCAATCAAATGCACTTACCGGGAACAAATGCACTTACCGGGAACCCGTCTTCATAACGATGAAAAGTGACAGAAAATACATTTGCAGTAAAAATTCTGTGGTATAATGTAAAAAATCTTATTTGAAGGAGTAATTAATTAAAAACAACAGACATTGCAGCATTTGTGTCACACCAACAGCACTTCTTTTTAAACTTGCTGCATACATACAAACCCTTCAAGTAAAATTGCAAGGATTAAAGAGGTTCAATCAAAATGAAAAAAAGACTTCCTGTTATTACAAAAAAACTTCTCGTAACAATTATCACCGCAGGCGTGATTCTCTGCGCAGTTGTTTTTTCTGCAGGCCTTTGGTCTTTTTCCAGACAGTTCAGGACACAGTATGATTCAAGCATACGCTCAATTGGTGCAGCAGCCCGTCAATGCCTTAATCCTGATGATTTTGAAAAATATCTTTCTCAAAAAACAAAAGACGAAAAATTTTATTCCATAACTCGTATTCTCCAAGATTTCGTAGATAAATTCGACCTCAATCTTCTTTACGTTTCTTCTGTACTTCCTCCAGATTACACCCATATCCGCTATATTTATAATACCGTTAAACAAGGCGGAAAGTGGAATAAATTCGATCTTGGTTATGAAGAAGACTATTTTGAAGCAAACTACAACGCCTCAACCAAACGCGTATTTGAAAACGGAGAAACAATTGTCCGTCATACATTAAAAACCAGGAGCGGTTCCCACATTACTGCTCAACTTCCTGTAATGGACTCCAGCGGAAAAATCGTTGCCGTAATAGGAGTTCAAAAAAATATACAGGAATTTGTTAATGCACGCCACTCTTTTATATACCTTGTAATATCAGTAGAAGCCGGCTTTGCTCTGATTTTCGCGCTCCTGTTTTCATTCCATTTTAATAATTCTTTTATAAAACCTATTATTCTTGTTACCCACGAAGCCGATCACTTCGCTTCCTACGGCGGTAAACCAAGCAACTCCCTGCTTTCCATAAAAAACCATGACGAAATAGGAACCCTTGCCCATACGGTTCTACAGATGGAACACGATATTTGCCGCAATATGGAAGAGCTTACAAATGTTACCGCAGAAAAAGAACGCATAAGCACAGAGCTATCGTTAGCCGCAAAAATCCAGATGGAAATGCTTCCAAAGGGCTATCCGCCGTTCCCTGATCGCAACGACTTTGAGCTTTACGCAACAATGACTCCTGCAAAAGAAGTCGGCGGCGACTTGTACGACTACCTCATGCTCGACAATGACCATCTTCTGCTAGTTGTAGGCGATGTTTCCGGTAAGGGAGTCTCTGCCGCTCTCTTTATGGCTAAATGCAAGGAACTTTTGGACGTATACGCCAAGCTTTCTCTTACACCAAAAGAAATTTTTGAAAATACAAATGAGCAGCTCTGCATAGGAAATGCCACAGGCCTTTTTGTAACCTGCTGGCTTGGAATCTTTTCATTAAGCACCGGCGAACTTTGTTTTGTAAACGCTGGTCATCCATATCCTGTCCTCTATAAAAAATCCGAAGATACTTTTTCCTTGCTGAAAGAAAAACCAAATCTTGTTCTTGGCGGAATGGACGGACTTTCGTATACAGAATACAAAACAAGCCTGCAAAAAGGCGACAGACTCTTTATCTATACAGATGGAGTTACGGAAGCTACAGACATAAACGAAAAACTTTTTGGTGATATCAGACTTTTAGAAACCATGAAAAAAACTAAAAATCAAGATGCTCCAAAAACCCTGGAAATAATCCGCTCTGACATTGATGCATTCACAGGAGAAGCCGAACAGTTTGATGACATAACAATGATGAGTTTTGAATGGAGAGGTTAAGTATGACAGAAAAAAGTTCAGAAATTACACTGGAAGCCTTAAATAAAAATTTGGAAGCAGCTCAGGAATTCGTAAGAAATCAGGCTTCTCTAGTATGCAGCGATACAACGGTCCACTTACAGCTTGATTTAATCGTCGAAGAAATTTTTGTAAACATCGCCCATTACGCCTATACACCGCAGACCGGAACCGTAACAATCAACTGCAAAGTAAGTACAGAACCGGCAAGACTCACCGTTTCCTTTGCAGATTCAGGGAAACCTTTTAACCCTTTAGAAAGAGCAGATCCTGATGTTACCTTGAGTTCTAATGAGCGTAGTATAGGAGGCCTTGGAATTTTCCTTGTAAAAAAATACATGACATCAACCGCCTACGACTATAAAGACGGAAAAAACATTTTTACTATTACCCTGGATTTTTAAAATCTTGCAGCACTAAAAAAACTTTCACAAAAACTCTGTTTTCTTCAGCGCAGCATTTTCCGTAACGGGCTTACTCCGGGCTACCCTCACGGTCGGTACCTCACTTACGTTCGGCACGCGCTCCGCGCCCCTACGTATCCCGGCGCAGCTTCTCCCCTCAAGATTTGTGTTAAATCTACCCTTTATAGGCCTCTTGATTCAGTTCATTTTCACTTTTTGCAACAATAACACAGGCAGCAAGATCACCGCTTAAACCAGTAGAATTCCGTAAACGCTGGACAATAACTTCCACACCTATAGTAAATGCAATACAGCCTGTTGGAATCCCCACTACCGGAAGAATCGCTAAAAGACATACAACCCCGTTACTGCCTAACATAAACATAAAAATCAGCGGAGCAAGATGAAGCATAGTTTTTATGTCAAAACATCCTGTTTCCCCAAAATTGCACATTTTGGCAAACATAACTAATTCAACTGCTATAATTAAGCAGCCTGAACATTTGTTTATTGTTGCTCCGAGGGAAAGCGTAAATGCACTTAACTTTTCAGAAACTCCCAGCTGCTTGCTGCAAAACTCCGTAGAAACCGGAAGCAGCGCATTTCTTTTTGTAATTATCAGAGCTATCGGTATGAACTTCATAAGTTTTTTTAAAAACGGAACAGGCGAAATGCGAGCCATTATCGCGATACTGAGCAAAAAGAAAACCAAAAGCACAGCGCAACCTATTATCACACATAACACATAACGTAAAAGAAGCAAAAGAACCAGGATATCAGTTTTATACACAACAAGAGCAATTGCCGAAAATGCAACAAACGGCATAAATGAAAGCACCATTGTAAGAATCCGCATAAAAACGGCATTTCCTTCCTCCACCCATGTAAGAAGACCGGCAGATTTTTCGCCCAGTGCATTCATCGCAATTCCTACAATCAGAGATATAAAAAGAATTTGCATCAAATCACCGTTCATAAACGGCGATATAATATCTTTAGGAATGATTTCCAAAAAAAGATCCTTTATTGACGTAATTTGAGTCTGTTCCTGAACATCAGAATCTGCAAACATAGAAACAGCCTCTTCAGAAATATTTCCCTTAAAGAATAAAGACCCAAGTGCAAATCCCAAACTAATTGCAACTATTGTCATAAAAAGGTGAGAAAGAACAATCTTACTGCCGATTCTTCCGATTTCTTTGCCGTTAGAAAGCCGGGCAAGGCTTGTAACTACCGAGAAAAACACAACTGGCGCAATTACAAACGAAAGCGCATTCATAAAAAGATCCTGCACAGCCGAAAGCATTCCATCAAACTTCCCCGCTGCAGAAACAGGCATTTCTCTAAGCAGAAGTCCAAATACAATACCAAGCAGCATTGCCACAACAGAAGAGCGCATCGATCCTTTCTTTGCGCGGACAGGGGTAATGGTAAGTATGTTCAGAGGATTTTTACGGCTATAGCTTAATTCATTTTTATGAGCCTGAAAGATAACATCCCGTAAATAATCTTCGTCTTCAATGTCAGAAGACTGTGTCGACTCCAGAGGATTGCATGGTTCCCCTTCCGCAGTCAAAACAAGCCGCACGATTCCAAAAAAACGGCTTACACGAACATTCATATTTCTGGCTCCGCTGCCATAAAGCCGTACAGCCGCCTCTTCTAGCAGCAGCAGGGTATTTTGTACCTCATACTGTTCAAATTTAAAATCAACCAGCAGCTTTTTTATCTCATGAGACTGAGCTCCAATTGTTTCCTGCGTAAAATGAAAAACCGAATTCATAACATCAATTATAGCATGGAATATTTCTTGTACCATAATGAATACCGATTTTTTGTATTTTAAAAACTTGCAAAATAATTCCGTATAAAGACATAGCAGGATGAGTATTTAACAGCTTCCATCTGAAAAAAAAATAAAATTAATATAAAAGGGTGCTATAATAATACATCCGCAAATAAGGAGAAATCTTATGAAATTGACATTTAAAAGAATCATTCTGATTAATCTTGCTGCATTTGTATTCCTTTGCAGTTCCTGTTCAAAATCCCCTGCCAAAAACGCGCTTTCACTTTGGAATGACACAGCCCCGGCAAAAAAAGCTCTTATTGAGTATGTAAAAAACGTAACAAACAAGAAATCGCCTGATTTTATTCCCGTAGAAGACAGAATTGCAATTTTTGATCTCGACGGAACCCTTATTCTGGAAACAGATCCGACTTATTTTGACCAGCAGCTTTTTGATCACCGCGTTCTTGACGATCCTAGCTACAAAGATAAAGCAACCGCCGCTCAGAAAGAAGTAGCTCATAATTCACGGGATTTGCACAAATTCCCGGAACTTAGCGCAGCACGCGAAAAAATGGTTGCCGAAGTTTACGCCGGAATGTCACTTGAAGAGTTTGATTCTTTTATCCGCGATTTTATGCAGACAGAACAGCCGGGCTTTACAGGAATGAAGCGCGGAGAAACCTTCTATAAGCCTATGGTAGAAGTCGTAAATTTTCTGATTGCAAACAATTTTACAGTTTATGTAAGCAGCGGCTCAGACAGATTATTAGTCCGCCCTCTGGTTTTTGAAAAACTTCATCTTCCGGCAAACCAGATTATTGGTTCAGATACGACAATTGTCTGCGTAAACCAGGGCGATAAAGACGGCCTTTCATACACATTTAAGGACGGCGACAATCTGATTCTTGGAGGAAACAGCATTGTAAAAAATCTTCAGATGAATAAGGTTGTTACGATTGTACGCGAGATCGGTAAAAAACCGGTTCTCGCCTTCGGAAACAGCGGTACAGATGCAAGCATGCTTAACTATTCAATATGCGGAAACAAATATAAATCACTTGCTTTTATGCTTATGTGTGACGACCTGGAGCGCGAATACGGAAATATGGCAAAAGCCGACAAAATGAAAAAAGCATCTGAAGAAAACAACTGGATTCCAGTTTCTATGCGCGACGACTGGAAAACAATTTACGGTGACGGCGTAAAAAGAAAATAGAAAGACAAACCGAGGCCTTTCGAAAACACAAAACCTGTCAGGTATGCTTGACCAAGTTTTGTGTTCGAAGCTTCAAAAAATCACTCAAAACTGATAGCGACTTTGATTTCCTGCATTATATTAAAGGAGCAGTATAACACAACTATGAACTTAAAACCTAATAGACTTGAACTTGACTCTTCAGACTTTGTTCTGCTTGCGGATTTCATTCCGCAGGTCGTGCAAGAAATCCGCTATTATTCAACTTTTAATTTTATAGGCGATCGAATAGACGGTTATGAAGAACCCATCGCCCTGCTTACAAAAGAGGCTGCCCGCGCACTAAAAAATGTAAGCAACGAAATGATTGTAAAAGGCTACCGCTTAAAAATCTTTGACGGATACAGACCCGTAAGTGCAGTTAAACACTTTATGCTTTGGGGAATCGAAGATCAGGATATACGCATGAAACCGTATTTCTATCCCGGCATTGAAAAGCAGGAACTTTTCAAAAAAGGCTATATTGCAAAGCGCTCCAGCCATAGTCGAGGAAGCACCGTCGATCTAACGCTTCTGGATATGAATACAGGCAAAGAAATTGATATGGGATGTCCGTTTGATTTATTCAGTGAACGTTCCCATCCAGATTACAAAGACATTACCTCCGAACAGTACAACAACCGTATGCTTCTACAAAATGCAATGATTCGTAATGGCTTTTTACCCCTCGACTGCGAATGGTGGCACTTTACACTAAAAGATGAGCCTTTCCCAGAAACTTATTTTGAATTCCCTGTATCATCAAGTTACCTTCGCGGCAACTAATCCCAAAATTTTTTGCAATTGAACCAATCTTGTAAATCTAATAAACTGTAAAGGTAAAAATCGGTAAGCATACAGCGATCCCGGCTTTTGCCGCATTGTTACAGAAATTAAAAAATAAGGAACAACCATGAACACACACGAAATCCCTTACAAAATCTACCTTAGCGAAGACGAAATGCCAAAGACCTGGTATAACGTTCGTGCCGACATGAAAAACAAACCGGCTCCTCTCATCAATCCGGAAACACATAAACCTTGCACAGCAGAAGAACTTGGTGCAGTTTTCTGCGACGAACTTGTAAAACAGGAATTAAACGAAACAGACCGGGAAATTCCAATCCCTCAGGAAATCCTTAGTTTTTATAAAATGTACCGCCCTGCGCCTCTTACACGCGCATACTGTCTGGAAAAGAAACTAGGCACCCCTGCACAAATCTACTACAAGTTTGAAGGCCAGAACACATCCGGTTCACACAAGCTTAACTCTGCAATTGCCCAGGCCTACTACGCAAAAAAACAGGGGCTAAAAGGGGTAACAACAGAAACCGGCGCAGGCCAGTGGGGAACAGCAATGAGCATGGCTTGTGCCTACCTTGACCTTGACTGCCGCGTATATCAGGTTCGCTGTTCTTATGAACAGAAACCACAGCGTCGCGAAGTAATCCGCACATACGGCGGAATCGCAATCCCTTCTCCTAGTATGGAAACCGAAGCTGGCCGCCGCATCAACGAAGCCTTCCCTGGCTGTACCGGTTCTTTAGGCTGCGCAATCAGCGAAGCCGTAGAATATGCCGTAACTCACCCTGGATACCGCTACGTTCTCGGTTCAGTTCTTAACCAGGTTCTGCTTCACCAGTCAATCATCGGAATGGAAGCCAAAATCGCTATGGATAAATACGGCATAAGCCCGGATATCATAATCGGCTGTGCCGGCGGTGGTTCAAATCTCGGCGGCTTAATCAGCCCGTTTATGGGCGAAAAGCTCCGCGGAGAAAAGAATTACCAGTTCATCGCCGTAGAACCAGCCAGCTGTCCAAGCCTTACACGCGGTGTTTTCGCTTACGACTACTGCGACACAGGAAAAGTCTGCCCAATGCAGAAAATGTATACACTCGGCTCTCAGTTCATGCCTAGCGCAAGCCACGCCGGCGGACTCCGCTACCACGGAATGAGTTCAATCGTAAGCCAGCTTTACCACGACGGCTACCTGGAAGCCCGCAGCGCCGAACAGACAGAAGTCTTTAAGGCAGCCGAATTCTTCTGCCGCACAGAAGGAATTCTTCCTGCACCAGAATCCAGCCACGCAATCAAAGTTGCAATCGACGAAGCCCGTAAATGCAAGGAAACAGGCGAATCAAAGACCATCCTCTTCGGCCTTACAGGAACCGGCTATTTTGACATGAAAGCTTACGAAAGCTATAACAACGGCACAATGAGCGACTACATCCCGACCGACGAAGAAATCAAAAAAGCCACCGACCAGATTCCACGCTTTCCAGGCAATGATAATTTCTAAAATAAAATCTTAAATAAAAAAAAGCGCGGTGATTGAGCTTGTCGAAATCACCGCGCTTTTTTTTTGCCTTAAATCCCTACATACAAGTGTATCCGCCGTCAACCGGCAGAATCACCCCAGTCACATAACTCGAAGCCGGACTAGCAAGGAATATAGCCGCAGAATCCAATTCCCCTTCATTACCATAACGACTCAACGGAATCATAGTCTTCGCATTCTGTTGGAAAAAATCTGAATCCAAAGTTTCCTTTGTCAATGGGCTGTAAAAATATCCCGGACAAATAGCGTTTACGTTTATTCCGTACTTTCCCCATTCCGAAGCAAGCCCACGGGTAAGATTTACAACACCGCCCTTAGCCGCATGATACGGCGAACATGGGGCAACCTTGTTTCCCACCATACCATACATAGACGCAATATTTATAATACGTCCGTACTTAGCCGGAATCATAGCCTTTTTGGCAACCGCACGGGAAACTTTAAATGTTCCGCCAAGATCAACATTCAGCTCACCATTAAACTGGTCATCTGTAATATCTTCTGCCGGCGCCACAGCACCTGTACCAGCATTATTAATGACAATATCAATACGCCCGAATTTTTCCATGATAGAATCAACTGCAGCATTTACCTTTTCAGTATCAGTAATATCACATTGAATCGCCAGCGTTTCAACCTTGTAGGTATCAGCTATTTCTTTCGCAACTGCATCAATCTTTTCCTTTCGACGCGCAATCGCTACAATTTTAGCCCCCTGATTTGCCAGAGCCTTTGCCATCTGAACACCCAACCCAGTTGAACATCCTGTTACAACAGCAACCTGTCCAGATAAATCAAAATAATTTTTCATTGCATAACCCCCAAATTCATTATACACCAAAAACACTCAAACTCAATGCATAAAGGGGCAGCCGAACTAGTCAAATATCTCTCCATATATCGTTATTGAGATTTTTTCTTTACTTATCTCAGGCATTTTTGCTCCGCAAAAACCGGGGTGTTCCATGGCACGCTAACGCTCGGTCTTTTGCGTCCGCTCCTCTCTCGCTACCGCAAAATCCTTGCCTCCGGCAACCATTCCATACCCCTTGCCCCTTAAAAAAATTCCATGCATTTCCATCAAAACAATTCGGTATCAGTTTTACTTCAACACTCATTATCTGGTTAACAAATCCCCGCTCTTCCGCTACAATCGATTCATTGCAAAAAGTCAGATTCTAAAGATTCCTGGCGAATCTTTTAATTTTTTGTTCTTCGGCTTTAGAAGAACCTATAGGAGTACCTATGAAAAAAATTGTTTATTCTGCTCTTCTTGCAGTAATAACATTGTCAGCTGTATATGCAGCTCCAAAAAAAGGCAGCCGCATTGAACTCAAAGTTTGGGAATCATCCGGCACTGAATCAGCCTTCATTCAAGCTGCTATTAAAGAATTCCGTGCTGTCAATCCGAACGTAAGAATCATCTACGAACCAGTAGAATCCACAGAAGCCCGCAACAAAATCGAACTTGACGGACCTGCCGGCGTAGGCGCAGATGTTTTCGTAGCTCCTCACGATCACATCGGAGCTCTCGTAGCCGGACAGCATATTCTCCCGGTAGAAGATGCCGAAGAATACATCTCCCAGTTCTACAAGCTCGCACAGACAGCCGCAAAATACAAAGACGTTGTGTACGGTTATCCGCTTGGAGCCGAAACTTACGCACTCTTCTATAACAAAGACCTGCTTACAAAGCCTTTCAAAACATGGGAAGAAATAATCGAATTCTCCAAGACATGGAATAAACCCGTTGAAGGAAAATATGCCATCGTATGGCCTGTGAACGATCCATACTATTCATTTATGTTCACAGAAAATTCAGAATCCCCGTTGTTCGGTGTAAGCGGCAACGATTCAAAAATGCATAACCTTAATGCGCCTCAGACTCTCAAAGGTCTCCGCTTCTTCCAGAGCCTCAGATACAAAATCCTGAATATCCCGGCAGCAGATGCATCAAGAGACTTCTGCAATGCCTCATTCGAAGAAGGCAAAGCCCCTATGATCATCACCGGTTCATGGACAATAAACCAGTTCAAAAAACTGAACATGAATTTCGGAATATCTACCCTTCCTGCTTTCCCAGGAGAATCAACTCCTTCCTATTCGTTTTCCGGTGTACGCCTGGCCTTCGTAAGTTCCTACTCCGATCATCCGGCAGAAGCAATGGAATTTGCAAAATTCCTTACCTCTAAGAAAATGCTTGAAAAACGCTTTGCCATGACAGACCAGATTCCACCAAGAAACGACATTGAAATTTCCGATCCTGTCATTGCAGGAATTTCACAACAGCTTAAATATTCAAAACCTATGCCTACTATCTCTCAGCTCGGCACATACTGGCAGGTTATGGGTCCTGCAATCTCCGGCATCTGGGAAGGCGATAATGTATCTAAAACTATGGACATCGTTGCAAAACAGATGGATGCCGTAAAATAAACGCCCCCGGCGCAGAGCGTACGGGGTATTGCCCGTTTTCTTATAGTAGTACTTGTACCAACGAAGTGATTGCAATCGGGTTCGGTACCCTCTATACGACGCTTGCGTCGGGTATTAAACCCTCAGCACGAATAAATCACAGCACACAACTCGCTCCCCCTGTGTTATTGGGGGGCTAGTTCCAGTATCTCCCTAAGAACAGTTCATATATTCCAACAACTTCAACAAAATAATCTTATCGATAAGCAGCTCTCTCGAATAATATTAAAATCTGCAATTGTTAAAAAAAATTAATTTTTTTGTTACTTTCCCAAACTCCATTTTTTTATAATTCAGTCACCCAAAAAGAGAGAGCGTTTACTACCCCTTCTCAGGAGGAATTTATGAAACATTTTAATAAAATATTATCATTGGTTTGTATCAGCATAATGATGGCTGCCTGTTCAACAGGAACCAGCGAAGACAATTCTTTTCTGCTATACGGAAACGGCTCATCCAGCAGTTCTAGCTCAAGTTCTAGTTCTAGCTCTAATTCAAGTTCATCTTCTTCAGACAGCAATTCTGTTACAACCGCAAGCGGAAGCAGTTTTAATTCAAACAATAAAATCTACATTAACCTGACAGACGCAAAAGTTTCTTCAGACAATTTAAGCTGGTCTCAGATATCAACAAATGCCACTTCATTCTTTGACAAAACTGTCAAAGTCAAATTCCTGGATGATGACAGCGGTGTATCAACCGGCGTTATCCGTATAAATGCCACAGACGTTACAGACAAAATCTCCATCTATCTTACAGGAACCCTGTCAGAAGGCGGCGTAAAAATTCAAACGTCAACAACTTACGAAACAGGCATTTACTTAGATAGCGTAACAATCAATTCATCAAACTATCCATGTATCGACATTACTAAAGGCGGAGCCGCAACAGTATTCTTAAGCGGTACAAACACTCTCGTAGACGGCCGCTCTTACGGCACCGGTTATGGCGAAGAATATTCAACCACCAGCGGAGCAACTTACACAGATGACGGCGTAACCTATTCGTGCACAGTTTCTAAATCTGTCGTAAAAGAAGGAAGTGATTCAAAAGGTACTCTGTACTGCAAGGGTGGACTTACAATCTGCGACAGCGGTAACGGCAATGGTACGCTTTCCATCACTCAAGCCTATAAAAATTGTATTGCCTCTAAAGACGGCTACCTTACAATCGAAAGCGGTACATTCAACCTTAAGAACTACACGTCTTCTTCTAATACTGGTAAAAACGGGCTGTTCGGTGCACAGGGTATCACAGTAAACGGTGGAACAATTACTTTTGACGGAAAAGGTATTATAAGCACAAGCGACCTTCGCAAAGCCAATGCATTCAAAACAGACGATGAAGACTATAGTTCAAGCTTTGTAAAAATCAACGGTGGAACTATCAACGTAACAACCTACAACGGAAAGGGAATCTGTGCCCCTAAAGTTTATATCGCCGGCGGTACAAATACATTCAATGTTACAGGAATCACAACGTATTCAGAAAACTCCAGAACTGGCTCTTATTACGATTCAGACGGCGTATACCAGAGTAATCAGACTATTAAATTCGCTGCAGAAGGAATTGAAGGCGAAAGCATAGTAGAAATCTCCGGCGGAAAAACAATAGTTTCTTCTGTAGATGACGGCATAAACGTAAGCACAACAGGCGGAAATCTTAATATTTCCGACGGATTCGTTTATGTAAGAGCCTCTGGAGACGGCCTTGATTCAAACGGAAACATTACAATTTCCGGCGGCATAACAGTTGTAAGCCAAACTGGCGGCGGAAACGCACCTATTGACGGCGGAGACGGTTACAAATTTACGGTAACAGGCTCAAGCGCGACAGTATTTGCAATGGGAACTTCAGACATGTTCAACGAAAGCAAACCGTCCAGCACGACAATTCCTTATATCTGCTCAACTTCATTAGGAAGCTCTTCTTCATCTCTCGGTGTAAATGGCATAATCGGTCTCTCCTCTCCGCAGACATATGCTGCAGCTATTCTCATAAGTCCGAACTTTACAAGCGGAACTTCATACAGTTTTACAAAAAACGGAACCGTAAGCGGTACAGAATATGTATCCGGTTCAGGAGTATATTTCCCTGCAACAATTTCGGGCGGAACCAGCTATTCTTTGACGGCCAGCACTTCTTCATCTTCCAGTGGTCCTTCCTTTGGTCCAGGAGGCCGCTAGCCATCGCGAGCTATGCGTAGCTCTCTTTAGCTAATAAAATGCTGCATTGCGATTTTCAGCGTTAAGATTTTAAACAGCAGGCTCTGACCAGCCTGCTTACATAAGATTTTAGGAGATATCATGAAAAAACTGATTATCTGCTTTTCTGCTATCAGCGCATTTGTTTTTTTCTCATGTGTCAAGACAGTACAAGACAACAGAATATCAATAAATTCTGACTCTGCCAAAAGTGAATACGGCGCTCAGCTGGTAATAGTTCCAATGGACGAAACCGTAACTATAAAAGGAAATACAATAATTCTGGCTCCAAAAAAAGAAAACATGCATTATACGTTTTCCGGCTACTTCAACGGCCAGATTATCAGCAAAACAAAAAACACAGTAATCCGGCTCAAAGATGCATTTATAGAAAATACAGCTAATAAGCCCGCTATACTTGCAGAATCTAAAACAGAAATTTCCGCTGCAAAAAACAGTACCAACTACATAACTGCCTCCGGCCGCGGATATAACCGCAGTTCAGCGGTCAAATCAAAACGCGGCCTTCTTCTAGCCGGCGGCGGAACGCTCTATATAAACGGAAAGCACTGCCACGGCGTAGAAGCAGAAGATCTTAAGATAAAAGGCAGCGGCACCTACTACATTTCCGGCACAAAAAAAGGTTCAGCCCTTTCATGTAATACGCTCGTAGTTGACCCGGAAAAAACATTCACCCTCTATCTTTTGAACTCCAAAAACGGAATCAAAGCAGACAAGACAATCGACATTGCTTCAGGCACCTTCTATCTTTACGAAAACGACACAGCCTTAAAAACTGGTACATCAAAAAATTCTCCGGATAACGTCCACGGAATCCAACTGAGAGGTGGAGAATTCCACACTTACGGAAACCATCGTCTTTATAAAACAGAAAAAGACGCATACTGCGATTCCGGTGCAAAATTTATTCAGGACTAAGGACATAACCATGAACGCTAAGAATACAAAGAAATATCTGGCACTGACCGTTTACATATTTATTGCCGCATTAACTTTTGGTCAGCCCTCTCAGGACCACCTGAACTCAGAATCAGCAAAGAGCAGCTACGGCAAAGAATTTACCATCACCCCAATGAATTCCAGTGTAAAAATAACAAAACGCACAGTTACAATTACGCCAAAAACAGAGGGCGAAACCTATACTCTTTCCGGCTATTTTAACGGTCAGATAATAAACAGGACCAAAAACACAATCTTAAAGCTGAACGGCACCTATCTAGAAAACTCAAACGGAGAACCAGCCATATTCGGCGAGGCAAAGACAGAAATTTCTTCTGCAAAAGAAACCGTAAATTATATTATATCCAGCGGACGCAATGAATCCAAAACGGCAGCCCTTCAGTGCAAAAAGAATCTTGTAATCGGTGGAAGTGGCACAACCTGCATACAGGGAAACGTGTACCATGCCGTAAAGGCGGACGAAGTCAAGCTTAAGGGAAGCGGCATTTTTTACGCTCAGGGAACTAAAAAAGGCGCTGCAATCAACTGCCAGTCACTTACTGTAGAGAAAGACAAGACCTTTACCGCATACCTTATGAACTCCAAAAACGGCGTAAAAGCAGACGGAACGATCAACATTCAGTCCGGAGAATTCTATCTGTCAAATCTTGAAACAGGTTTTAAGACCAATACAATTAAAGATCTTCCAAAAGAAGAACACGGAATCACACTTTCTGGCGGAACGTTCCATACAGACAAAGTTACCGTTCTCTATTCAACAGATAAAAACGCTTACAAAGACAGTGGCGCTAAATTCTTAAACAAGTGAGCAGGAGGTCAATGAATAACAGATGGCAATAGAAGTTTTTAATCGGCGCGAAATCAAATACATGATCAGCGAAGAAGATAAGAATGCCCTCCTTAGCATTATAGGCAACTATATGGACAGCGACCCGTACAACAAGGATGGAAAAACTTATTCAATCTGCAATCTGTATCTTGATACACCGTCAGACGAACTTATCCGCAAGTCTCTGGAAAAACCGGAGTTCAAGGAAAAAATCCGCCTTAGAAGTTATGGCACGGTTCCTCTTGATGCAACAGTCTTTTTGGAAAGCAAAAAGAAATACGATTCCGTTGTAAACAAAAGACGAACTCCATTTATTCTGTCAGATGCATACAGGTATTTTGATTCAGGTATCCTACCCGACAACCCAAAATTGAACAGGCAGGTATTTTCCGAAATCGATTACATCATGCATTTTTACAGACTTAAACCACGGGTTTTTATTTCGTACGACAGGCTGGCATTCTTTGAAAAAAATAACTCAGATTTCCGCCTGACAATCGATAAAAACATACAGACACGGCGCACAGACCTACGGCTGGATTCTCCAGCCTACGGAGATCAGCTGCTGCCAGAAGGAAAATGGCTTATGGAGGCAAAAGCATTCAAGGCTTTCCCTCTCTGGTTTGTAAAGTTCCTTTCTTCAAGAAAGATTTACAGTACGTCATTTTCAAAATACGGAGCGGAGTATAAAAACTTCCTGAAAACTATAAAATAAGAGGTTCAGATATGATGGAATTATTAGAAGGATTTTCAGTTAATTTCGAAACGGGAAACATATTGTTCAATATGTTTCTAGGACTTATTGCCGGTGTAATCATTGCATTCGGCTACATTACAGCAAACAGAAATCAAAAGTATTCAAAAAATTTTGTAATAACTATTCTGCTTATGCCTGCCATAATGACGGTAATTATTCCGTTTATTGCAAGCGACCTAAAAAAGACGCTGTCCCTTGCTGGTATTTTTGCACTTGTTCGATTCCGAAGCATTCCTGGCGATTCAAAAGACATTCTGTATGTTTTCTTTTCACTGTCTGTCGGCGTAATCATTGGTCTTAACAGCTACTTCATTGCCTTTATACTTGTACTTACAATTACTCTGCTGTTTGCCGTTATCAGTCTTATCTGGAAGGTAGAAGAAAAACAGATTCTTAAAATCACAATTCCAGAAGATATGAACTACAAAGACGTATTCACCGACATTCTTGATAAATATCTTGAAAAATATGGTGTAAAGAACGTAAAGACTTCCAACATGGGAACTCTTTTCACAATCTCTTATTGGATTCAACCCAAAAAAGACATTGATACAAAAGCTTTCATCGACGAACTGAGAACCCGCAACGGCAACCTGAACATCATAATCGAAAATCCTGACGACCAGCTTATACCGGTACTGTAATAAACAGATTCAAATGTCGAGTTTTTCAGAATAAATGTAAAAAATAGCGCGAGGGAGAGGAACGTCTGGCAAAAACACTCTGTTGTGTTGCCGCGTGAGCGGCAACGTATATAGTTCCAGGAACACAACAGCGTGTAATGCGCGGTTTTGACAGACGTTACTTGACCGGAAGCTATTTTTTACAATCACTGACATTTTTACTCGACATTTATATTTGCAACCCTTACAGTCATTGAGCCCTTCGACAAATTCAGGAACCACCTGTTGAAATGACCGTACATTAACGACACTTAATCCTTTTTTCTGCGCTAATCCCTAAAATCTTTCTTGAACGTATACGTATATGTAAGCGGAACTGATATTCCAGAAAGTCCGTTGTATCTTGTAAGATTCATATCAAACCTTACTCCTGTACTAATCTTTCCTGCATTCCCAGGCAGATTAATCGAAGCATTCGGATAGAATGTAAGCCAAGACTGAGAGCTGTCATGAATCATTGTGCGCAGCTTAAAATTAAACGAAGCATTAATGTCGCGTGTTGCATCGTAGCTTACCCTGAACTGTGCATACAGCGGAATAGCACCTGCAGAATATTCGTCTGTTCTCTTAGCTGTAAGCTTGTTCTTCTTAAAATTATACTTGTACTTTACGCATGTTACGCCGCGCACAATCGTTGCATCCTTCGTATAAAACAAAGAATCATACTTTGTATCATAATATTTTATTTCATCCAGATATTCATCCGTAAGTCCAGAGATAAGGTCGCCGTAAATTCCCAAACCGATTTTCTTAAAGCTATAACCAGCACTTACTCCCAGGGCATACTTTGTTGTTTGTTTTTTAAACTTGTAAATATCATAGTCATCATCCGTACCGTCGCTTCGCGTAACACAAGCTTCCGGTAAATAATCTGAGCTAGTAAAGTTGTAATAAAATCCTGTATTGAATATTAAATTTGGAACACATTTAAGACCTGCAAAAATCCCGTATTTTGGAGTATTGCTTGTAACATCATGAGCTGTAAAACCAACATCAAACATCTTGTTAATACCAGCATTAATTCCCATATCAAGTGCATAATTTGAACTGTTATAATATGCTCCTCCAGCTGCAAGCTTTATGTAATACTTGCCTTTTTTACCCCATGCCCAATCACTTGTAATTCCGCCTAAAAAGCTTGTCGTATAAATTCCAAAATCCCCGGATGTTCGGTAATCCTCAATACCAAGCGAATCCGTAAGCATTCGTCCATATTTTGTTGTATCGTCCGCCGCCGCAAGATACGCAGAAGGTATTGCAAAATATTTATAAAAATTATTTCCGAACGCAAATCCAATATATGGAACCGGTGCATAGTGCACAAAGCCTGTCGGAGCCATAATAAACTTAGGACTTTCGCTGTCATCGCTTTTATAAAGCATATCCAAACGCAGCCTGCCATTCAGTACATAACTTTTGTAATCAGCCTGAATTCTATCCCCGATCGAAAATATTCTGCTTACATCCGTGGCTTCCAGCACGTTCCCGGTCTTAGAAGCATAATACTGCCCAAGCTGCGAATTATCAATTTTCTTTTCCCTATTCTGATTCAACAGATCATAATCACCAAAAATATCCTTATCTGCTCCAAAAATATTTTTTACCGTGAGTTTTTGAGCAAATCCAAAACCGCTGACCATACCGCACAGAGCAAAAAATAAAATCGCTTTCTTCATACTGCATCCCTTATAACCAAATTTGCATTCAAAAAACTCTTTCGATCATTTAATTATACAACAATTAAAAAAATCTCTTGTAAAATTTTCCGCTTTGAATGTAAATTTTTCACCTGCCAAACGACTCAAAATTCGCCTGTCAAAATAACCTGTCCCGTTTAATACAATTGCCGGCGCAGAAACCACGTCCTGCAACACAAACCTAGAACCCTGGGAACGCATATCAGCAGCCATTGGAATTGCCTCATACAACAAAAGAAAAGATTCGGAAATCATAAATGTATTTAAGCGGGCATATCAAGAAATGTACGAACGCAAAAAGCAGATGAAAGCTGTACGCAAGAATTAAACCTGAGCAAGCACATTATAAGCTTATAATACGTTTACTCAGGAACATTGCTTTACCCCCCCCCACTTGCTCAAATCTCCAATAAAAACTATTATTCAACTATGGCATCAACAGATAAGATAAAAACTTTAATTGAAGAATTTATAGACAGCGACACAGTAAAAGCTGTTGTAGGTTTTACAGCAGATTCTGCCAATGATTCTGCAACTATTGATAAAATTGCCGCAATGTTTGGTTATGCCGGTTCATTTTCAAACGAAGACGAGCAGAAATTGATCGAAAGTTTTAGAAAGAACTTAAAACTTTTGATTGAAAAAACATGGGTTGAAAAATCCGATATTACATTAAAAGAACAGATTTTGTTCCAGTTGGAAAATCTTTGCAGCAACTATTCAGAATGGTCAAAAACGCTGAAAGATTTCCTTACCATTTTGAATGATGCTGTTTACCTTATGTTCGGACAGCAGACAAAATCAGAAGACTTTGGAGAATATTCTCTTCGTATCGATCCAGGCTTTGGCATTTTCTGGTGGTACATACAAAGTCTCCCCTCTACAGCAGAATGGCCGGTAGAAAAATGCCGTAATGCTGTATTGCTCGGAATGTATTTCCTTGCAAACTACTAATAACGACATATAAGCCGGATTCCCTGAGAATTCCGGCTTTTTTTTTTGGAGAGCCCCATGAATCTTGAAGAAAAATACATATCACTTAGAAAAGGAAGCGTACAACTTGCACTACAGACAGCCCAGCAAAAAAACGCAGTCCTAGAATCTGTTGCTCAAGCTCTGGACAAAAACCGTTCAGAAATCCTTAAGGCAAACGAACAGGATATTCAGACTGCACGCACAAACGGTACAAAAGAATCTTTGATTGACCGTTTGATGCTGGACGATAAGCGCATAGACGGAATTATTTCCAGTCTGCGCATTGTAATTGCCCAAACAGATCCTGTTGGAGAAGAAGTTGCCGGCTGGAAAACACCGAACGGCCTTACAATACGCCAGGTTAGGGTTCCGCTTGGAGTAATGGCTATTATTTATGAAAGCCGTCCTAACGTAACTGTAGACGCATTTTGCCTTGCCTATAAAAGCGGTAACGCAATTTTGCTTCGAGGGTCTTCAAGTGCATATAATTCAAACAAGGCAATCGTAAAAATTATAAAAGACGCTCTTGCAGCCGCAGACGGCGGCGTTCCAGAAGCAATTGAACTTGTAGACGTTAAGGAACATGACCACAGTGACGTAGACGCAATCCTAACTGCAGTAGGTAAGATTGATGTTGTTCTTCCACGCGGAGGAAAAAAACTGATTCAGAGCGTTGTTCAGAATGCACGCGTTCCTGTAATCGAAACCGGAAGCGGCGTATGCCACCTTTACATTGACGAAAGCGCAAATCTTGAAATGGCCGTAAATATCGCAGAGAACGCAAAGATCCAGCGTCCAAGCGTCTGCAACGCCATAGAATGTATCCTGGCAAACAGACTCATCGCACCGCAGTTTCTGCCTATTCTAGCTAAACGGTTCGCCGGCCGGGTAAAGTTCCACGCAGACAAAGAAGCTTATGAAATCCTGAAATCAACAGGTCTTCAAGAAAACACACTTGTTCCTGCTACAGAAGAAGACTACGGCAACGAATACCTTGACTACGAATGCCTTGTAAAAGTTGTAGCAGATGTAAACGAAGCAATTGAATATATCAATGCACACAATACAAAGCATTCAGAAAGCATAATCACGGAAAGTCGCGCAAATGCAAAACTTTTCCAGGCAAAGATAGATGCAAGCTGCGTTTACGTAAATGCATCTACAAGATTTACAGATGGCGGCGAATTCGGCTTTGGTGCGGAACTTGGAATTTCCACTCAAAAACTTCATGCTCGCGGCCCAATGGGAATCAAAGCTCTTACAACAACAAAATACCTTATTGACGGCGAAGGACAAATAAGATGACAATTGCAGAAACATTAAAAGACGCACGAAAAATCGTAATTAAAATAGGAAGCAACACTCTTGCAAAAGCAGACGGCACGCAGAATACAGAGTTCATGGCAAGCTTTGCCTCTCAGTGCAAGAAACTTGTAGACCAAGGAAAACAGTTAGTAATCGTTTCTTCCGGTGCACAGGTTTCCGGCGTCTCTACACTCAAAGAATGGGCACGAAAAAAGGACGTTCATTTCCGCCAGGCTCTCTGCGCAATCGGGCAGGTTGAGCTTATGGCTCAGTGGCGCAAGGCTTTCGCAGAACAAAATCTTCATATCGGGCAACTTTTATTCACAAAAGACGACTTTGAAAATGAGCACCGCTCGCTGAACATCCGCAACACACTTTTTACACTTGCAGATGAAGGCGTAATCCCAATCATCAACGAAAACGACTCCGTTTCTATAGACGAATTTCAGATTGGCGATAACGACAACCTCTCAGCCCTTACAGCCATTCTATGGAGCGCTGACCTTCTGATCCTGTTCAGCGATATTGACGGAATCTACACAGACAATCCTAAAACAAATAAAAACGCAGAACTTGTAGAAAGCGTTTCTAACATAGCCGAACTAAGAAAATCAATTAAAATTGGTTCAACCAATGCATTTGGAACAGGCGGAATAGAAACTAAAATCCAGGCCGCAGAAAAAACAACCGTTTACGGAATTCCAATGCTCTTAGCCAACGGAGGAAAAGAAAACGCCCTCACAAACCTAACCGGCGAAAACGCCGTGGGAACCTTGTTTCTGGCAGAGTAATAAATTGCAGATAGAGTAAAAAAACGAAAGGGAGGAAAACGTATTTCAAAAACACTCAGATTTGCTGCCGCGTGAGCGGCAAACTTTATGGTTCCAAGGCAAATCTGCGTGTAGCACGCTAGCGTGCGGTTTTGAAATACGTTTTTCGACCGGTAGTTTTTTTAATATAAACTGGAGGAAAATTTTGAAAATTTCATGTATCGGAACTGGTGCAATGGGCGGCGCTATTATGCGCGCTGTTTGCAAGAAATATAATGCAAAGGATATTTTTGTAACCGACAAAAATGCCGAAATGGGAAAAAACTTTGCAGAATCTAATGGCTGTAACTTTGTAGCTTCAAACATCGAAGTAATCAAAGATGCAGATTATGTATTCCTTGCCGTAAAACCTCAGTTTCTTGGAGACGTTTTTGCAGAAATCAAAGAAGTAATTTCTAATGATCAGGTAATCATTTCTATGGCTGCGGGCGTTAAAATCGAAAAACTAGAATCCTTCGCTCCTAAAGCAAGATTCATCCGCATGATGCCAAATGTCTGTGCTCAGATTGGCGAAGCGATGACCGCAATAACTTCAAATGACAATATTACAAATGCAGAAATGAATACTGCTAAAGAAATCTTAAGTTCAGCCGGTAAAGTTGAACAAGTCCCGGAACGCCTTATGGATTGCGTAACAGGAGTAAGCGGTTCCGGTCCTGCTTTTGTTTTTATGTTTATAGAAGCACTGGCAGATGCCGCAGTACGCTGCGGAATGCCACGCGCACAGGCTTATACTTACGCCGCACAGACTGTAAAAGGTTCAGCCGCCCTTGTTCTTGAAAGCGGAAAACATCCAGGTGTACTAAAAGACAGCGTAACAAGCCCAGCCGGAACAACAATTGAAGGCGTTGCCGCTCTTGAAGAAAACGGCTTCCGCCACGCAATAATTCAGGCTGTAACCGCAGCCACCGCAAGATCAGCCGAACTCGGAAAATAACTTTTCTGCTAAAAAAATGGTGCATTTCAAAATGCACCATTTTTTTACCTGCTCAGTTTTCTAATCTGTATTCTTAGTTGCAATATAAATAGTCAGAACCGTAGATATAGCCGTAAGTGTTGTTGTAATAAGCGGCGCATACTTATTAAAGTAATATGTAAATGCAGTAGATTCAGCCGTTATAGTTGTTTCCGGTGTAATCGGATCACTCTTACTATGACGCTTATTATTTTTGTCTTTTATAGTTATAACCTGACCAGCATTTTCTGATTTATCAAAGCCACCTGCAAGTCCAACATAATATGACCAGTTTCTATCCGGAATATAAGGATAACGGCCCGGTTTTTTTACAGCACCGGCAACAGTAACAAATGACTGAAGGAACGGAATCAAAATCGTATCATAATTCTTTACTACTTCTGTCGAATAATAATCTACATCATAAAGAATCTCTTCAAGATTAAGAGGAATAAAAGTATCTCCACGTCTTATATATGCATTCTTCAAATCTGAGACAGAAGTAAAAAGTCCCGCATTCCTGCGTATAAAAAAAGCATAGTTTTCATCAACATCAAATGTAATTGAAATTTTATTAGAACCTAAAAGTTCCGTTGCAGAATCTTCATCCCTTTTTAAAAGAACAGCACCTTCAAAAAAAGCTATCGGCTTTAAATCAGAATAAGAATAAATATAAACCGTATCATAATTCATTACTTCAAAATTCGATTCAATAATCTTTTCATCAAGATAAATCTTTTTCCCTGCAGACTTGATTACACCGTCTGTCCGTAAAACTTCAACACGGGAAGCATCAGCTCTGTCCAAAAGTCCGCCCCCGTAAATATTTATAAGCTCTTTTATGTTTTCTCCCTGCAAAAGTTCATACGAACCAGGACGTTCAACAGCTCCCTGTATAGATACCATTCGATCTCTACGTCCTATTGTAATCACATCATCAGGTCTAAGATACGGATCCTGTGACAGATCTGCATCACGCTTTGCCTTAAAAAGATCATAAGTTTTTACCGTTCCATCATGAGATTTTATTTCTATGTTCCTCATTGAAGAAAACGGTGTCAAATTTTCACTAATAACAGCTGAAAGACGGGATAATCCCCATGCAGACACAACAGCAGTTTCTTTTACTTCTCCGACCAAAGTAACCTTAAAAGAAGCCGGACTTGTTATAACAAGCTGAACACCGCTCATCGGATAGTTTTTATTTATAATCTGTTCAACTTCTTTTTTTAGCTGCATGAATGTCTTTCCATAACCATTTACAACACCAACGTTGGCAACTTTTACAGAATACGAAGAATCTACAACTATTGAATAAGATACAGCCTTTCCGTTCGCGGCAAAGCCCAATTCATATATATCACCTGCAGTAACTAAATAATCTTCAGTAGAAGCCGCCAGCTGCGGATTTGGTACAGAAAAAGCACCGTACACCTGAGAACCGCTCTTTGATTCCTCAGAACTTGTTTTTATTTTTGTATAATTTGACTGTGAAAAAATAAAGCTGCCAAAACAAAGAAAAACGATTCCGGCTGATAAAAAAACTTTCTTCTTATTCATAACCTTAAAACATTACTTTACACTTCTTTTTAAGTCAAGATACCATTCTGCAGGGCACAACAGAATGTTTTTGCAATCCGATTTCTCATACATGTTTTTTTTCAGGCAGCAAGTACTTCGACAAGCTCAGTAACCACTCAGTAACCACCCTTCGACAGGTACTTCGACAAGCTCAGTAACCGCTCAGGGACCACCCTTCGACAAGCTCAGGGACCGCCCTTCGACGGGCTCAGGGACCGCTCAGGGACCACCCTTCGACAAGTTTTCCGTACGTCATAAGCAACCGTTTCAGACAAACCTGGCGCACTGTGCTATAATTCCATCATGCTAAACACCATCATTATCCAGCCGCCGCTCGTGCAGTTGAACACTCCCTATCCATCAGGAGCTTACCTTCAGGCTTTCTTCAAAGATCTTTACGCTAAGAATTCTATTCAGGGAACCGTAAAGTGGCTGGACATGAGCACAGAGCTTTTTCATTCTGTTTTCTCGCGTCAAGGGCTTTCGCTCATCTTTAATAAGTCCGCAGAAAAGGCTCTTTCCCTTGCTGACCGCTACGAATCCCAAGGCGACGATAACACAGCGTTCCAGCTGCGCCGCTATGTTTCACAGTCGGATCAATGGATTTCATGGATAGACACAATAATGGCAATAGTCTGCAACAGCAGTTCCAATAACCCGGACAATCCAATCATCCCTTACAACGCAGACAGCAGCAATTCTTCTGCAGACAGCGCGCACGGTACTACAGGCCCGGATTACATCTCAAACATCCCTATCTCCGGCCAAGAATTCACCCACGAATTCGTCCGTTCCGCATACACCCCGCGCGGAGCCCGCATGGAATCCTACCTTGCATCACTGGGCCGTAACGTAGGCGTAGATGATTCACGAATTCTGGCAAGCCTTGCCTTTGCCGACCTGGCAGACTACATCACAATCGCATACGACAAAAATTTTTCACTTATACGATATGCCGAACATCTGGCAACCAGTTCATCATCATTTGATGACGTAATAAAAAACTTGAATTCCCCAGTCCTTACAGACATCTACGAGCCTCTTCTAAAACAGAAACTTCCTCAGGAACTTTCTCTGCCCGGCGCCCAGAACCTCTTCCTCATCTCCGTACCGTTCCCAGGCTGCTTTGAAGCAGCACTGAACACAGCACGTCTACTGCGTTCTCTGTACGGTTCTAGCGCAACCATAGCCTTTGGCGGCGGCTACATCAACACTGAACTCCGCTCCATCACTGAGCAGCGCCTCTTTGATTACTGCCACTTCCTAAGCTACGACAAAGGCTACGGAAGCTACATTCAGCTCTTCCAGCTTGCTGCAGCCAGCGGCTACGACTTAAAAACAGTCCTTACCGGAAGCCGCCTTTACAAAATCCGCTATCTCTACGAATCCCCGGAAAACAAAACACTCTCAATAATCGAACAGTCAGAAAATTCAGAAACCCTGGAAAAACAGGAGCGAGACATTATCCACTCCCTTATTCCCGATTTTTCTACAATAGACTTTACCCGTAGCCCGCGCATGGCCGACGATACAAATCCAATGCACCGCATTTGGAACGACGGAACCT
Source organism: Treponema sp. (assembly GCA_017392945.1). Lineage (GTDB taxonomy): Bacteria > Spirochaetota > Spirochaetia > Treponematales > Treponemataceae > Treponema_D. Next base: position 1,782 of record JAFOSK010000104.1, on the reverse strand, counting down.
GGCTAAAAGCTTACCTTGCATACGGCTGCTACTGGCACCGCTGCGCCTTCTGCGACACCTCGCTGGACTACGTGAACAATTACTGCGCAACAGACACACGGGCGTTCTTCAACGGAATCTACGCGCAGGCTGTAAAGGCCGGCGTATACGGCATACACTTTGTAGACGAAGCCTGCCCGCCCGCCGGACTCCAGCAGTTCGCCCTTTCAAACCTTGCGGCCTCGCGTACAGGACCAAAGCTGACCTATTGGGGAAACATCCGCTTCGAAAAGAGTTTCACACGTGACATGGCAGACCTTCTTTCCTGCGGCGGATTAACAGCCGTTTCTGCAGGAGTAGAAATTGCCACCGGCACCGGACTGGACTCCGTGAACAAAGGCATAGACATGGAAAACATAATCAGTGCCTGCTGTGCTTTCAAAGAAGCCGGAATTCTTGTCCACTCGTATATGATATTTGGATTTTGGAACCAGTCCGAACAGGACCTTATAAACTCAATGGAAACACTGCGCCAGATGTTCGCCGCAGGCCTGCTGGATTCCGCTTTCTGGCATAAATTTTCGCTCACAAAACATTCCACAGTTTACCGCGAATGGCAGCAAGGAAAGCATCCCGACCTAAAGCCGCTCCCGGCACCAAAAACTCAATTTGCCGAAAACGACATCCACTGGGAAGGCGAACACAAAAGCGACCGCTACTCAGAGCCCCTGAACGCCGCACTGGAACTGTGGATGCATGGCGAAAAACTGAACAAAAACGTAGAAAGTTTTTTCCCGTTCAAAATGCCAAAGCCGTCCATTGATAAAAATTTTATAGATTCTAAGATTGCCTTATACGAAAAGAACCGCGACCAAAGCTTTTCCCGCCTGCCTTCGGACAATCAGAAATTCGTATGGCTCGGCGGTATTCCATTAATACTTAAGTCTTCGTCGGGTGTTCAGCTCTGCTGGTCATATATGGGCGAACTCCTCTACGCCGATACAAAAAAATCTGAAGCACAAAAAATCCGTGAGCTTCTTATCCGCATTTCAGTTCACAATTTTACCCGGGAATCAGCCTCTTCATTTACAGCTCAGTCCATTCTGCCAGTATTGGGACAAAATCTTTTCAGAACCCTGAGAGGCAAAGGACTCTGTCTTATTCATTAAATTCATAGCGCGGTCCCTGAGCGGTTACTGAGCGGTTACTGAGCCTGTCGAAGTACCCGTCGAAGGGCGGTCCCTGAGTGGTTACTGAGCCTGTCGAAGTACCTGTCGAAGGGTGGTCCCTGAGGCTCTCGAAGGGCCCCCTTCTATACCGTCCACTGTCATTTCAGACCGCATGTCTAGGCGCAACCCATACAAATATGCCGTCATCCGGAATCTTGTTCAACCGGGCGACGGCATACTTTTACTCAGTTGCAGCAGCCTTTATCGTAAAGTAGCCGGGCTTGCCGTCAAGGCCGTCAATACGGGCGTATGTTATATCTGTTTTTGACTCATCATATACCGTATTATTGCAGCCTTTTAGGCTATAGCAATTAAGAAACATGTTATCGGAAGTTATGTTTTCTATACTTCCCCAATCAGTTCCTGCAGCAGCATATATTGTTGTCAAATTGTTACAAGCCTTGAACATTAACGCCATATTTGTAACTTTAGACGTATCAAACTTGCTCACATCAAGGCTTATCAAAGCCTTGCAACCACCGAACATATTATACATATCCGTAACCTTAGACGTGTCAAACTTGCTCACATCAAGGCTTGTCAAATCGGTACAATCCCCGAACATATAAGACAT
>JAFOSK010000103.1 GCA_017392945.1 Treponema sp. | reverse complement strand
TAATTGTTGTAATAAATCATTGTACCCGAACCAAGATCGCTGAATATTTCACATGGAATGGTTCCGTCCAAAGAGCCGTTAAGAATATGAACACGGGTAACACCAGAGTTACATGCTTCCTTTGCAAGTTGAAGCAGCAAGAAAATCTTTTCACGTGAAACATTCTCTGGAACAGAAGAAACTACCGAATGTTCGGCAGTCTCAGAATTTGAATTTACCGATTGTTTATTAGTTGAAATTTTATTGGCTTTTAGGAATTCATCAACTTCTTCAAGGTTCATTGCTGGAATATTTCCCTCAGGAGAAGTACCAATTCCATCTGGCACCTTAAAACTTTCCGCAGAAATAGAAGCCCCTGGTATAAGATAAAAAAGCTTGTCCGCTTTTAGGTGAACAGCGATTTGCTCTGCCAACTGAATAGAAGAAATATTGTAGGGCTTTCCGGCAAGGCTCCAACCAATACATGGAAAAATAGGAACAAAACCGTTGGCAAGAATGTTTTCAATAGCATCAACCTGCAGCTTGTCAATTTCTCCGGTAGTGCCATAGTCAAAACCGTCGATTATGCCTTTTCCCCTGGCGCGCACCCAGTTTCCAATAACCGCGTTTGTTTTTTCCCCAGCAAGAGCCGTCATAATCTGGTTGGAAACATCAAAAGCGGCCATCTTAATCAGGGGCATGGCTTCCGGCTTAGTTATGCGGTAATCCTTGTGGAAGGACCATTCAATTCCTGATTTTTCAAGAATTTCATTTATCCTTTTGTTCGCTCCGGGAACAACAATAACTTTGAGCCCGGCTTCATGGATTCTGCAAATGTCTTTTATGTGGTTTGTAAAAAGCGGAGAATCAAGAAGCTTGTCATCAATGTAGATAATAACCAGTGCATTCTTAAAGCGCCTAAGATAGCGGATTACGTCCCTAATACTTTCTGCCTTGTCATGAATCAAATTTTCTTCTGTCATGATTTCAGTATCGTAAAGAACATGCCTTTAATCAATTACTATTAATTTGTATAGATTGTTTTTCTAAAGCCATACCCTTTACGTTATTCTGAGCTTGACCCAATCAAGTTCGTCATGACGGTTCGCAAAGTTAATGTTACTTGGATTGGTTTTCAAGCCTAGCTTTTTCAGTATTAATCTTTGAATAAAGGCAGCCGCAATAATCCTGCCGGTAAAGGCCGTATTCCCTGCTAAGTTCCAGGCTCCTTAAAAAACCGCCCTTCTTTTTAAAATCAGAAGTAAGGAAGCGCACCGAATTTTCTTCCTCAAGTTTCTCACCAATTTCATTTATCATCACGGAATCCTTGAAAGGGCTAATGGAAAGCGTTGTGCAAAACCAGTCAAATTTGTTTTCAGCTGCATAAGCGTAGGTCTTTTTCATCCTGAATTCATAACAGCGCTTGCAGCGGATTCCTTTCTCTGCTTCCTGCTGAAGCTCCTCTTCATTCAAGACATTTGTTGCCTCAAAAAAATCCTTTGGCTCGTAAGTAGAAACTACAATCTTAACCTTGTTTTTTACGGCCGGCTCAAAGCGGGGAATAAAGTCTTCCAGTTCATTCAGACGGCGCTCATATTCTTTTTTAGGATAAATGTTCGGGTTGTAATAAAAAATCGTAATGTCAAAATATGATGAAAGATACTCTATAACATAAGAAGAGCATGGACCGCAACAGGCATGCAAAAGTAGCGTCGGCTTTTTTTCCTGAGGATTTATACTCTTAAGAATTTCGTCCAGCTGCTTCTGGTAATTGATTTTTTGAATCTGCCCTTTCATCGTCCTGTTAGCATAGCATTATTTTTATGATTGGGCAAACAGTTAAAAGTAAATGCAGGCAAAAAAAATACCGCAAGAAAAACTTTCTTACGGCTTTGAGTTGTACCGGGGAGACTTCGCAGCCAGTCATGTTGTTTGGTACAGACTAAAATAAGCGATACCCGTAGGGTGCAACATCCATAGGATATAAAAAATACCCCTCATGTGCCATGAAACCAAAATGCCACTTTTTGTAGAAAAATAGTAGTCTTGCTACTGTTTTTTCATTTTCCCAAGGCTTCTGCAATTTTTACGAGGGTTTCTTTGTCGTGGGTTGAAAGATTGTCATAAATTTCGTTCAGGTGCATTTTTTCAGATTGAAATGAGTTATTGGTATTTTTTTCGCTTGGCGATTCGCCTTCAACAAGGTATTCAACAGAAACGCCAAGGTATTTTGCTATTTTTACAGCAGTTTCCACGTTGGGTAAAACTCCACGCGCATCCACGTAAGAGAGAAAAGTACTGTTGCTTATTCCAAGGGCAGCAGAAACTTCTTTTATCAAAAGCCCCCTGTACTCAATTTCATCTCTTAACCGTTCTTTAAAACCCATGGTTTTATTTTATCAATATGTTGATGTTAAAATGTTGACGCATTCAATATGTTGATTTATAATGTTTTGAAACAACAAGATATTGATGTTTTGCAAGGTAAACATCAAATTTTGAAAATAATAGAATCTAGGAGGATTTTATTATGAAAAGATT
>JAFOSK010000102.1 GCA_017392945.1 Treponema sp. | reverse complement strand
CATGCAGAAAGCCTTAAATGCTTTCGAACTCTCGGCTTCTAAACGAGTTTCCCAGCATTTAGGCTCTGCCTGTTCACCAAGATTGCCGGTTGGTATGTCAGCAACTTGTCCTCCCAAAAATAAATCCTCCTCGCCACACGGCTTATTTTTGAATCACTATCTTGTCATGTTCATAACGAACAAGATTTTCTCTTTCAGATTTCTGAATCTTTACAGGCCGTCCACCGTACATAGTCAGCGACACAGTAAACTCGCCAAACTCCCTGGTTCTAAGGCAGTCGCTAAAAAGCTCCTGAATCTTATCCAGCACATCAACATCATTCTTCAGAATCATCATCCACCTCACAGTCAAAATCGTTTACAGGTTCTATACGATTCCGTCCAAGCCATTCATACAAGTCTTCCTGACGGAACAGAATTCTTTTACCAAGTTTCGAATAAGGCACAGCCTGAGCTTTTACAAGCATGTACAAATAGTATTTGCTTATAGTCAAATAGCTTGCAGCTTCACCAATACTCATAACGCTTGGAAAAGTAATCTGCCGTGCAGTTTCAGACTTTTCCGCACATCCCATTTTTACTCCCCAGTGCAGTATGAAGAATCTGGGCTTTCCTCAACCTGCGCCGATTTCGTTTTTTCATTGTTGAGTAAATAATAAAGCGGAAAGTAAATACCAAAGTGCTTAAAAAGTCTTATGCAAAATACAAAAAGTCTTATTAACAGTATTAAAAGTCTAATAAGCGTAAGACTACAAACGCCGTTAAACGAAAAAAGGCGGCAGTCAAAAGACCACCGCCTGTGTTTTAAGCCGCAATAATATTCATACGACACTGTTCAAATATGTCGCGTATAGAATCAAAATGTTCATCCGTCATGTGGTTAGCATAATGCTGAGTCATAGCCGGAGTAGTATGTCCAAGCACCGCCTGTACATTTCTCATGTCAGTAAGGTTTGCCAGGTATGTCGCACAGAAGTGTCGCAAGCTGTAAAAGTCAATATTACGTTCACGACGTTCTTCTTCTGAAACTCCAATCTTGTGCAAAGCCTCAAAGAATCCATCATCATAATATTGCGGAAGATAAGGCTTATCAATCAAAGCACAAGACCAGAAAACAAAACTATCTTCACTCGCATGCGGACACTTTTGAGCCAGTACCAAAAGCCGTAAGATAATATTATGAGCTACCGGAACTTTACGAATAAGATTTGTCTTTGTAGATTTTAAGTAACCGGTTCTGTGCCAGCTGTGGCGGATAGTAATCAGATCTTTTTCAGCATCAATATCGCGAACCTGCAATCCCGAAATCTCACCAGGTCTCAAACCGCTAAACGCGGACAAATTAAATGCAAGATACATAACTTCAGAATCCCATTCCAGTTCATACAAAGCTTTAATCTCTTTCTCGTCAGGAATACCACGCTGAACAGAATCAGATTTTGAAAAGGCCTCAACATTTGCCATCGGGTTAGAGCGTATAATTCCTTTATTCTTAAGCCACTTCAATCCGGTCGCTCCGCAAGTACGCGCATGATTTATAGTCGCACCTTTAAGGCATCTAAAGTTTGCAAGCTCCTGTAAAAAATCTTCAAGGTACTGTTCAGTAAGTTGACCTACGGTAAAGTCCTCGCCAAAGTAAGGCAGCCAGTAACGGTTTATCATGCCGCGCATTTCCTTACAGTGGTAATCGCCAATCGACTTTTTATGTGCTCGTTTATTTTGTATATACTCAGATTTTTCGGGAGTCCAAAAGTTCACAAGGAACTCGCAAAGCTTCATAGTGCATTCAGGATTCAATGGCTCATAAACTTTTGCAGCCACATCTTCTGGAATCATACCCGAAGTCATAAGGGCGTTTTTCTTGTGAACCACAACAACCTTTTTCTTCGGAGCTTCCACACTCGGAGTAGGAGCAGAAATAGGAGCAACAACTGGCGCAACTACAGGAGCGGCAGGAACAACAGTCGCAGACTGTATCGCCACAGGCGCTGGATCTGCAGCAATCTGTGCAACATTAGTATTTAAATTAAACTTCTGGGAAATTAAAGAAACAAGAAGAACTGCTTCAGTTTGAGAAAGTCGTTTTACAATACCGTCTAAGTTCAGACCAGAAACAGAAACATCTTTGTCAGCTTTTTTCCGGCTATTTGTATAACCGTCTGGCGTACCGTTCTTGTACCATTCGGCAGCCAAAAGCATCGCTTCCGTCTTGTCTTTAGTATGCGTACTTTTTGTTTTTACACAAACTCCAGTCTGCTGATTAAAGAATACCGCACGGTAATATCCCTGTGCGTTTTTCGTCAGGTAAAAAGGTTTCATGTTTTCCCCCAGGATAAGTCAATACAGACCAAAACCATCAAAAAAACATCACGATTCTTGTACAGATTCTTATGACGATTTTTATGACGATTCGATATCCCGTTTGAAAACGAATCCTATTTCCAACAAAAAAGGTATCGCCCAAACATATTGGATATTATAACAACATTTGCCTAAATCCTTATGACATAAGCATTTGGACAAAAAAAATGGCTTCTAACAGTGTTAGAAGCCAAGTGCCACAGGTTGGAATCGAACCAACGACATACGGATTTTCAGTCCGGCGCTCTACCAACTGAGCTACTGCGGCGTTGATGTTTATATAATATAGAATACGGGAATTTGTGTCAACAGGCGGAAGGTAAAAAAACGAAAAAAAATCCTTTTTTTTTCATTGACGATTGAGATTTCTATTTTATAATTTAACATATGAATTGGCTTATTATTTCTGATGATATAAATGAAAGTGAAAACTTAAAAACTCTTATAAATGAGAAATTTAAGGGTTCGATTATTTATTCTTTTACAAGCGATGCTCTAGAGCTGAAGTCATCCTTTGAAATCGTTGAGCAGATTTCTCAAGTTGTTGTTTTGGACAGTCATGACAATCCAAGCGTAACTTTTTTGGCTGGTATTTTCTGTGGAAGAAAAATTCCGGTTTATGCAGCCGGGCGACGTATGGAAAATTATCTTTCTGTTTTTACAAATTGTAATTTCTATGATGACGCAAAGGACCTTATGGCATTCTTAAAAAAGAATGCAAAGAATATAATTAGGGAAGAAACGAAGACAAGTGCTTTTGCATATCTGTTTGAAAACGGGATTCCGTTTGATGCGGATCACTTTTCTGAATATCTTATGATTGATAAGGATCCTAAGAAGGCTGAGCGCAAAAAAGAAATTCTTGAATGCTACCTTGCAGCCGGGCTTGATATAAATGCCCGTGATAAAGACGGAACTCCTGTTCTTAATGTTGCCTGTCGCTATGAAAATCTTTCTGCTGTAAAATGGCTTTGCAGTCTTGGAGCTGATATAAATGCTGTAAGCGAAGACCGCGGTTATACAGCTTTAATGGATGCCGTCTGGAAAGGAAACAAAGAAATTGCAGAATATCTGATTTCTCAGAAAGCTGATCTTAATACAATTTCAAAAGAAGGGCAGTCGAACCTGATACTTGCTGTAGGTGCAGACAGAACTGAAATTGTTCAGATTCTTGCAGAAAACGGGGCAGATCCCGACATTCAGGATGGAATGGGAATGAGTGCTTACGCGTATGCACAGCTTTTTAAAAAGAAAGAAATCCTTGCGATTCTTGAAAAATACCATAAAGAATAATAGAATTATTCTGTATGAAAAAAATAAATTCTGATTTTGAAAAGATAGTATTTGCCGGCGGTGGAACTGGCGGACATATTTATCCGGGACTTGCTGTTTGTGATGCACTCCGTGTTCTGTGCAGGGAAAAGTCCAGAAATATAAAGATATATTGGATCGGTAATTCCAAGGGAATGGACCGCGATATAGTGAGCAAAAATGTTGATGCTGACGGGAAACTTAGTGCAGACGTTTTTTATGGAATTCCGAGTGGGAAGCTTAGGCGTTATTTTTCCTTCCGTAATTTTCTGGATCTGTTTAACATTTTTGCAGGTCTTATAGCGTCTCTTTTTATTCTTGCGAAGATAAAGCCTTCTGTTTTGTTTTCTAAAGGCGGATTTGTAAGCGTTCCTCCTTGTCTTGCGGCAAAAATTCTAGGGATTCCTGTTTACACTCATGAATGTGATTTTACTCCTGGCCTTGCTACAAAAATAAACAGCCGTTCTGCATCTTCTGTATTCGTATCTTATGAAGAGACCCGTTCTTATCTTTCTGCTTCGGCAAGGGTGAAGGCTGTTGTTACAGGAAATCCTGTGCGTCCTGTGTTCTATTCTGCTTCTGAAGAACGTGGCCGGGCGTTTTTGGGGCTTGGTTCAAAGCCTGAAAAGCCTGTTCTTTTTGTTCAGGGAGGAAGTCTTGGTGCACGGCAGATAAATGCCCTTATTCATGAGAATTTGGAATGGCTTTGTTCTCGTTTTATTGTAGTACATCAGACTGGTGCGGCAAATAAAGATCAAAGTTCGTCTTTGCCGGATTCTGACGAAATAAAGCAAAATTATAAGCCGTATCCGTTTATATATAAGGAAATGCCGGATGTAATGGCTGCTGGTGATATTATTTTGAGCCGGGCGGGGGCAAATTCTATATGGGAATCATCTGTTCTTGGTAAGCCCATGATTCTGGTTCCTTTGTGCGGAAACGGAACTCGCGGTGATCAAGAAGACAATGCCTCTTATTTTGAAAAATCTGGTGCAGCCATCGTTCTTGCCAGGGAAAATGCGACTAGTGAAAAGTTGAGGGAAGCTCTTCAGGTTTTTCTTGATGAAAATAAACGGGCTGAATGTTCAAAAAAAAGTGCGGCCCTATCTGAAGGTAAAAAGCCTGCTGAAAAAATAGCTTCGATTCTTTATGAAAAAATCTATTCTGGGGAGAACTGATGAATTTTGCACCGATTGACATTTGTTTTTTAATCATCGTTATTATTTTCGCTCTGTCTGCGCTTGCGAAGGGCTTTATAAAAGAACTTTTTGGTAAGGTTTCTGTAATAGGGGGGCTTGCTCTGTCTATTATTTTTACTCCAAAGTTAAATTTTTATATAAGTCAGAGTATAAGCAATCAGATTGTTTCAAAGGTCCTTTCGTTCCTGCTTATTTTTATCTGCGTTTTTCTTGTTATAAATATTATCCAGCATATTATTTCAAAAATTTTCAGCGGAGAAATAATGCGCGGGCTTGACCGTACGCTGGGATTTGCGCTTGGTGTTGTAGAAGGTCTTGTTGTGGTTACCTTTATAATAACAATTCTTGTTATTCAACCATGGTTTGATGTGACAGCTATTATCAATGAAAGCCGTTTTTTTGCTATGCTTTCAGGAGTCGTTGATTCTTCATCAAAATATTTGAACGGGATGAATGCCTGATGTTTGATAATGTATTGCACCAGAGTGTAACAAAACTTTTGATTAAGGATATTTCTCAGAATTCTTTGCCGGGAGCGGTTTTGTTCAGCGGGCCTCAGGGAAGCGGAAAATTCAGTTGTGCTTTGGAAACAGCTAGAATTCTTTCCTGTACTGGGGAAAAAAGGGGGCATTGGCTTTGTGAATGTCCTTCTTGTATGCAGAACAAGGCTCTGGTCTCTCAGAACGTTCTTATTGCAGGACCTAAGGACTGCACGCCGGAGATTCTTGCGGCATCAGATACCTTTTTGAATGCGGTTTACAACAATGCAAAGCACCTTGCAGCTGCTCGTTTCCTTTTTATCAGAAGCATCCGTAAGCTTACTATGCGTTTCAATCCTGTTCTATGGCAGGGGGATGACAAGCTTTCTAAAATTGCCGCAATAATTTCTGACATTGACGAGGAACTTGAGCCGGTGGATTTTCCACATGAGCTTCCTGAGCCGGAAAAAATCGAAAAGGCGTGTAAAAAATTATGTGAGTTTACCCAAAAACTGGAATCTTCTTTTATGTATGATTCAATTCCTATTGCTCACATAAGGAATGCCAGTGCATGGGCACATCTAAAATCTTCTGATGGAAAAAAGACTATAATAATAGAAAATGCTGACCGTATGCTTGAAAGTGTACGTAACGCGCTTCTTAAAATTCTTGAAGAGCCGCCTGAAGATACAGTTTTCGTTCTTACAACTTCAAGACGAAATGCTGTTATGCCAACAATTCTTAGCCGTGTCCGTACTTATTCCTTTGCGGAAAGGACATTGGAACAGCAGCAGGAAGTTATAAACCGTGTATTCCATAAAGAAAATTTCAACGGATTTATAGACGATTTTCTTCTGACATATCTTCCTGTTTCTCCTGAAGTTTTGAAGATAAATTCAGGTAAATTTTTTACTTCGATAGCAAGCGGTCACATTCCTGAGATTCCGGGTCTTATAAAAGCATGTGGAAATTTTGATCCACGTGTAATGCTCAAGATTTTTTTGAACGGAATGAATACTTACGGAAAAAAATGCATGTCTTCTCCTGCCGGTGCTCAGGCGGCCTATGAACTTACAAGAGCCGTAAAGGACTGCTGGAACAATGTTACGGTTTACAATCAGTCTGTTAATTCTGCACTGGAAATCCTTGTGCGTGATATAGCAAAAATTAATAAGGTTCATGGGAATATATTAAAATGGACGGTTATGTAAATCGCGTAATTGATATGCTGCCGAAACTTTCAGATGATGAAGTTCAGCGTATTGTAAAGAGTATTTGTGGCAGAAATACAATGCTGGATTCAATAATAGAGTCTCTCTCTACTGGTCTTGTAATAGTTGATAAGAGCTGGAAGATCATAAAAAGAAACAAGGCGGCAAACCGGTATTTGTTTTCGAATGGAATAGATGAGACCCGAATAGATTCCGAGCCAATATGGAATCTGACTAATGAATGCGAAATTGCTGATTTTTTGCATAAGACTGCACAGGATGAAAAATCGAATGTTGGCGAGGAGTTTTCGACAACAAGTTCTGATGGTTCTGTGCGCTTTCTTTCCGTTTCGGTTATGTCGTTTGTATTAAAATCTGAAATTGCTGGAAATATAATCAAAATTGACGATGTTACTAGAAAACGTAATCAGGATATTCTTATGCGGCGCATGGAAAATATGGCTGGCCTTACGAATCTTGCTGCGGGTATGGCTCATGAAATTAAAAATCCTCTTGGTGCAATTTCCATTCACATTCAGCTTATCCAACGTGCAATAAAAAAAGCCAGGGAAGGAGACGGACTTTTGCCTGATCAGAAATTCCTGGAAGATCATCTTGATGTTGTAAACGAAGAAATTGATTCTCTTAACAAACATGTAATGGATTTTTTGTTTGCAGTTCGTCCTGTAAAGGCGGAGCTTTCTTTGAGAGATCCTAATACAATAATAGAAAGTCTTGCAGATTTCTTTACTCCTGAATTTAATAGATCTCATGTTGATGTCCAGCTTAATCTTGTAAAAGAAAAAAAGCGTATCCTGATTGACGAAAAGCTTTTCCGCGAAGTTCTTATAAATATCTCTCAGAATGGTTTTGCTGCAATAAAAAGCAAGTTTATTGAATGCAGCGAAGAACATTCTGGTAATTCATGCAGCTTAATGCCAGGAAAACTGATTTTTGGAACTTTTATAGCTGACGACAAATATATAATAACGGTCGGAGATAATGGTTGCGGTATGGATGAAGAGACTGTAAGCAGAATTTTTGAACCGTATTTTACCACAAAAGCTAATGGAACGGGGCTTGGAATGACAATGGCATACAAGATCATCAAGGAATTCGGCGGGGAAATTCAAGTTCAAAGTCACAAAGGTGAAGGTTCTGTTTTTTCCATAATATTGCCTGTGCCACAGACAGATAAAAAACTTTTGAAATAGACGGTGAATGAATGAAATTTACGATACTTGTAATCGATGACGAAGAAAATATAAGGAATGGTCTTGCCGCAAATTTTGAACTGGAAGATTATAATGTCCGTACAGCTTCCAGCGGTAAAGAGGGTCTTGATTATATTTCTAAAGGCGATATTGATCTTGTCATAACTGATCTCCGTATGGATGGAATTTCCGGTGAAGAAGTTGTCCGTCGTGTTGCCGTTGAAAATCCTGGAATTCCTGTAATCGTTCTTACGGGACATGGTTCAATTGATTCTGCCGTTAATGCAATGCGTGATGGTGCCTATGATTTTTTAACAAAACCGCTGAATCTTGATCAGCTTAACATGATAGTCAAGCGTGCATTGGAAGGACGTGAATTAAGCCTTCAGCATCAGATTTTACGTTCTGAGCTTGAAACCGTGCATGCTCAGGGCGAAATGATCGGAAAAAGCTCTCAGATGCAGCGTCTGTATCAGCTTATCGGAAAAGTGGCTCCCTCAAAGGCAAGTGTTCTTATAACCGGCGAAACCGGGGTTGGAAAGGAGCTTGTTGCACGTGCAATTCATAATTCAAGTCCTCGTAAAGACAAGGAAATGATAATAGTTAACTGTTCTGCTCTTAGCGAAAGTCTTTTGGAAAGTGAGCTTTTTGGTCATGAAAAGGGTGCATTTACTGGTGCTGATTACCTAAAAAAAGGCCGATTTGAGCTTGCTCATGGAAGTACGCTTTTTTTGGATGAAATAGGAGAAATCAATGCTGCAACTCAGGTTAAGCTGCTGCGTGTTCTGCAGGAAAAGAAATTTGAACGCGTAGGCGGTCAGGAAACAATAGAAGTAGATGTACGGGTTGTTGCGGCTACAAACAGAAATCTCGAAGATGAAGTAAAAGCTGGCCGTTTCCGTGAAGACCTTTATTACCGGCTTAATGTCGTTCATCTTGAAGTCCCTGCATTGAGGGAACGGAAAGAAGATATTCCGCTTTTAATAGATGCTTTTATAAAAGAATTTTCTGCAGAAAACGGTAGGGATCTTAAGATCGATGCAAAGGCAAAATCTGCTTTGTTCAAGTATGACTGGCCGGGAAATATACGCCAGCTGCGCCATTGTCTGGAAGGTGCAAGCGTAATGTGCAATGATAACGAGATTCGGTTGGAGGATTTGGGACCGGAAATCAGTTCCGCAGGAGGAGAGGGGGCTGTTATTGTTCCGTTGGGAATAACTTTAGAAGAAGCCGAGCGCATAATAATTGAACAGAATCTTGCTGCTAACAAAGGCAATAAATCAAAGACTGCAGAGGTGCTCGGTATTGAGCGTAAAACCCTTTCCCGCAAACTTGGTGACTCTTAAATTATTCTTTGTTTTTAATAAGTTTTTTGTATGCTTCTACGATTTCTCTTGTACGTCGTGCGGCAGTTTTCTGCATTTCAGGAAAATCCGGTACGCTGTCCGGGTGGTATTTTTTTAGAAGTGTTCTATATGCTTCCTTTATGCTTTCTTCTGTTGCCGGCGCTTTTAATCCTAGAACATCAAGGGAAGGTTTATCCGCAAAAACTTTTGAATTGCCGCTCACGGCGGATTTTTTATCTTCTGAATCATGAACGGATTGTTTTTCCTTAAAAAATGTATTTTGTCCGCCGTTTTCAAGATCCTGTTTTGCGGAATGTTCTTCTTCCGATGAATGTGTTCTAGGTTTGTAGCGTTCGAAACCGTTTTTTAGGGCGTCGCTGAGCATTTCGCCCAATCTATCGTACTGCCCCATTAGATTACAGTTCCGTCCGGGATTATGGCACCTTTTCGTATTACGATTATGCCGTCAGCGCTATAGAAGCTTCCGTGGTCGCCATTTTCGTATTTGTTTCCGTCCACATTGATCCTTACGTTGTTTCCGATTCTTGCATTTTTATCGATAATTGTGCGGGCAATTGTGCAGTTCTGTCCGATTCCTAAATGAGGAATGTTCAGTTTGTTGTTATGATCTTTTTCTTTTTTGTTTTCGTAGTAGTCTGCACCCATCATTATAACGCCGTTCAGCATACTTCCGTTTTCAATAAATGAGCGTACACCGATTATAGAACTGTTCAGTTCACAGTCCGTAATTACGCATCCTTCGCTTGTAAGGGTCGCATAAATAGAGGCTCTGTTTATTTTTGACGGAGGAAGGTTTCGCATGTGTGTGTATATAGGTTCGGCTTCATCGTAGAAATTGAATGCCGGATCAATGTCTGTAAGCTGAAGATTTGCATCGTAAAATGATCTTATAGTTCCAATGTCTTCCCAGTAACCGTCAAAAATATATGCATTCATGATGTGGCTTCCGACAGCATTTGGAATTACTTCCTTTCCGAAGTCTTTTGAGTCGGAGTTGTTTAAAAGAGATTCAAGGACGGGTGCATTGAAAATATAAATTCCCATAGATGCAAGGTATTCTTTTTCCGCACCTGGAATGTTTGCCTGTACTTCCTGTGGAATCTTCCACGCGGAAATATCAATGTCAGGGGCAGGCTTTTCCCGGAATTCGGTTATTCTGTTTGTTTCGTCTATTTTCATTATGCCGTAACGGCTCGCATCCTGTCGGTTTACTGCAGTAGAGGCAATGGAAATTCCGGCACCGCTCTGAAGATGGCTTTCCATGAATGCCCTTAAGTCCATGCGATAAAGTTGGTCTCCTGAAAGAATAATATAGTGCGTCGGATTCTGCGATTTAAAGTGCTGAAGGCTTTTTCTTACCGAATCGGCAGTTCCTTCGTAAAACCTGTCATTTTCAAGAGTCTGTTCGGCGGCAAGAATTTCTACAAATCCAGATGAAAAGCGGTCAAAGTTATATGAATT
>JAFOSK010000101.1 GCA_017392945.1 Treponema sp. | reverse complement strand
GGTTTTGAATAACTAATATTAATAAATTCTCTACATAGATTTTCTGTTAAAACATCATAAACAGTTATGAAATCTCTTAATTTTAATGCATCTCCAATTTCATTTAATATTTTAGGATCATTATTTACTTTAGTTTCAAATATTTCATATTTTTCAGTATCATTATCTAGAGTCATCTTAAGTTTTTGTCTTAATACATCTCTATCATTTAGATTATCATCATGTTCTAATTCTTGTATTGTTCTTATGAGTTGGAAATCTGAAAAAATATTTTCAAAATTTCTTTTGATTGTTTCATTTAAAATTTCTGTCTCAGGATTACCAAAGAAAGTATCTCTATTATATTCATAAACAAACTCTGGAAATAGAGATGTATAAGTAAAATATCCTAATAGTAATTTTGGGTATTTATCTAAGAATGAAATTCCATTGATCTGAAAATTTGTCAATTTTTTAGTTTTCACGTTTAATGATATATCGATTATATTATCATTGTATTTCAATTGCATATCTGATATATATAAATAATCTTCTTCATCATATTTTTTTACTTTAATAGATATAGAATAATCTATTTTCCTAACCTTTAATCTTCGCCGACCATGTCCAGTTACAATTGCAGAAGTCGATTCTGGAATTATCCCCTTGAATTCAAAAAATATAAATTCTTTTTGCTTTTTATATAAATCATTTAGAACAGTATTAATTTCACCAAAATCTACTAAATCACCAAATAAAGAAATTGCTCCTCTAGTTTTATTACTAATACTCTGTTTGAATAAAGGGAAAAGTCTCAAAAATGAACTTTTTCCGCAACTATTTTTTCCTAAAAGAACAGTAATAGGCTTTATTTCAATATCATTGATATTACATAAAGAACGAAAATTATCTACACTAATCGATTTTATCATTTTTACTCCTTTTTTTATTATCGATATATTTCAAATTATTCCGAACTATATTTCTCCTCTAAACGCGCGAGCTAAGATTGATTTTTTTAGCAGGGCGATTTGGTCTAGGACGGTTTGGGCGGCTTCTTTGGCACGGTTTTCTTTTTCTAGCACGGTGTCTAGGAAATTGACAATTGATAATTGATAATTTAAAGGTGGAAGTTTTATAGGAAAACTTGCAATAATTTTTCCACTCAAATTTAACTGATTACCGCCAACTGATTGTTCACGAATCTGCCAATAATTGCACATGAAATAATAAAACAAAAATCTATTGTTCAATTTTTCATTTGGTTGAAGAACACAAACAGCTTGATTCGTTGTTGTTGGAATTTTTATAATCGCAGCCTTACCACGAGTTACACCCATTCCATACATTGCGACAACAACAGATTCTGCTGGAAATATTTTCGCAGAACTATTTTCCACACCTTCATTTGTTATTTTTTCTTCAACATCATAAATGTCGTTCCAATCAATTTCACCAGTTTTCAACCATGGAATATTGCCATTTTCATAATACTCAGGGTGACTTTTTAACGGAGTTCCACCAGAACCTAATTTACAACATTCTCCAATTGTAGTATCTTCCCAATCATCAATTGTTAATTCTTCATTATCAATTTTCAATTGTCCAGAGAAGGCTTTGTGCAGGATGGCGGCTTTGCGGGTTTCGAAGCTGTCCAGCACTGTTTGTGCTTTTTCCTGGGCTTGGTCTAGTTTTGAGAACATTGTCTCTATGCGGTTTACGATGCGTTGTTGTTCGGCGAGAGTGGGAGGAAGAGGAAAAGGAATTTGTTCTAAAACATCAAGTTTTATTCCCTTTACAGTTGTACCACTCGAAAGATTTTTTATTTCATCTTCATAGAAATCAAAAAAGTATTTCAGTAATAATTTGTTCTCTTTGGTTTGAATTATTTTCAAATCTTGATTTATTGCGGTTTGTATTTTTGAAATAATAGCTTTTCCCGGAGCAATGCGAGTAACTAAAATAAGCCCTTCTTTCTCACAAAGATTAGAAGCACTTTCTTTCAATCCTATTTCGGTTATAGTATCTTCTGTAGAAAAAAGAAATTTGCCTTTTATATCTTTTACACTTGCCCAAGGAATAATTCCATTCCAATAATCATGGTTTGATTTGTCAGGAGTTCCTCCGCCTATAAAATCAGCCACATCTCCCAACCGCGTCCACTTCCACCCGTCTGGTAATTTATATGGTTCGACTATTTCTGTCTGTCTGTTTTTTTCAAGTTCCAATTCTAAATTCTCCATATATTCATTATCAATTATCTATCTTTCTTCCAGCAGTTCTATAGTTGGAGTTTCCGAAACAAGTTCAGCATGACGGTTTTCTTTCTTAGCCATTTTTCAATTCTCCATTTTCAATTCGTGAACGCCGTTAGGCGTGAACAAATCCGTGTGACAACCTTTGGGGTTTTAGGGGCTTTGCCCCTAGGAGAAGGGGTAGAGAGCAAGCGCAAACTTTGTTTGCGTGTGCGAGCGATGGGAAGAGACGCTTCGCTATCGAGTTTTGCCTTCGATTCTATGATATCGGAAGGCAAAACATCGCTTTCCCCTCCTTTATGATTATTCTTTGCCATTATATTTCCTCATTGACTTTATACGCTGTCTGTATTATATTTTAACTATCGACGTGAGGTGTCTTAGTTGCCCTGTCCGCTGTTTTCAGCCGCGTCACTCAAGCCTTGGAATCGCTCCGAGGCTTTATTTATTTCATCTAGTTCGATTGAATATATTCTATGCCCGTTCGCAATGGATTCTTTTACTGTAATCAGAACATCTGCTTTTTTTCCACTTTTCAATATAGCCGCGGAAACAAATCGCTTTATTGAAATAACATTCGGGTCATCTGGATTCTTCAAATTGCCGTGAGAGATAACAAGAATTGAACTTTCATATAGAGGCTTTATTTTTGCGGCAAGTTCAAAATGCTCGTCCAACGTAAATCCATTCGTCTTTGATTTTTCCAATGCTTTTGCACTTGTCATTTTATCAAGAGATTTTTTTGAAAGATTTGCTTCTATTCCTGTTTGAATATTCACTATTTTTCCAAGAACAGGCTTTAATTTTTCGAGAAGTTCTTGTCTTTTAAAATTTGCATAACCTTTCTTTGCCATTTTCTACCTCTCCGTCTTCTGAAGTTCGCGGACAACTTCTTTGATGAGGTCGGCGGCCATTTCCAGCTGATCTATGCAGTCCTGGGCGCTTTCGATTGGATCGGGAAGGTCTTCGTAGTCGAGGATGCTTTCGTCGCGGATAAGGCCCAGGTCAAGGCTGTTTCCTTTGGCGGCAATCTGGTCACGGGTAAAGCAGTTCCAGCGTTCGTCTTTTATTTTTGTGCGGTCACTGGCTTCATAGGCTTTTATAAAATCTGCAAAGTGTTCTTTTTTGAGTTGATTTGTTTTGCCAAAGCTTGGCATGTTGGTACGAAGGTCGTAGAACCAGACTTCTTTTGTGTTGTTTTCGTCTGTTTTGCCGCGGGTAAAAAAGAGGACGTTTGTTTTTACGCCCTGGGCATAGAAAATACCGGTTGGCAGTCGGAGGACTGTGTGCAGGTTACATTTGTTCATTAAGTCCACGCGTATTTTTTCACCGTCGCCGTCTGCAAATAAAACATTGTCGGGAAGAACTACGGCTGCCCTTGCTTTTCCGTCAGCTTTTAATGAGCGGTAGATGTGCTGCAAAAAATTGAGCTGCTTGTTGCTTGTAGTGTAAGTAAGGTCTGTGCGAAGCGCGCGCTCACCGCCTTTTTTGGTTCCGAATGGCGGATTTGTAAGAACTACATCGTAGCCTTTCATTTCCATTCCGATTGAACTTAAGGTGTCGCCGAGCGTGATTTTGCCGTTTATGTCGTGAAGGTATGCGTTCATAAGGGCAAGGCGGTGGGTGTCGTGAACAAGCTCTGTTCCGGTAAAGGCCTGACTGTCTTCAAACTCCTGCTGTTCGCTTGTACAGTGAATGAGGTTATCGTTGTGGTCCAGCACGTATTTATGCGCGCTGATCATAAAGCCGAATGTTCCGCAGGCAGGGTCGTTGCATTTTTCGCCAAGCTGAGGTTTTACAAGTTCCGTCATTACATCGATTAAAACTCGCGGTGTAAAATACTGCCCTGCTCCGCTCTTTTTTTCTGTAGCGTTTTTTTCGAGTAAGCCTTCGTAGAGGTCGCCGAGTCCTTCATCTTTTGCGCTGAACCAGTCGAGTGCGTCTATGGACTTTATGATTTTTTCAAGATTCTTTGGTTCGTCAATTGAAGTCTGGCTGCCGGCGTAAATCTCTAGAACGCGACCGCTTGTTTTTGTTCCAAGGTGGTCAAGGAGTTCTTTGTAGAAATCTTTGAGGGCGATTCCGTCAAGGGCGACAAGCTTTGCCCAGCGGTATTTTTCCGGGATTTGTTCTTCTGCACCGGGAATTTCTGAGCACATTTTTAAGAACAGAATGTATGTGAGTTCGTTTAAGTAATTTTGATATGTAATTCCATCGTCGCGAAGTACATTACACAGGTTCCATAGTTTGCTTACGATTTCTTGTGTGGTCATTTTGATAATTGATAATTGAGAATTTGTAATTGATAATTATTCATTATCAGATGTCAATTCTCAATTATTCTTTCCTCCCTTTTTTGAAGTTTTTATAATTGCGGTCATAATTTTTATAAGTTCGATATTCGCTTCATATAAATCATGAACTTGCTCTTTCTGTACTATGCCGCTTTCTGTCAGCAGTTCAAGCCAATATGCTGTTTCATCAGCTTCTTTCAGCGAAATACTTAACTTGTGTATAAAGTCTGCCTTACTCTGAGCATTTTTACTTTCACGAGCGTTGGCACCAATACTTGTTCCGCTTCTAAGAATTTGCTTTGCCAATACAAATTCCTTTTTCTCTTCACAAAGATATTTATAAAACTTAATTATCCGAACAGCAAAAGCCTTGCTCTTATCTAGAATAACATTATCTTCCAAATCAACTCTCCATTATTCATTATCAATTATTCATTATCAATTACTCATCAACCAGTCCAAAGCGTTCCTTCGGATTATTCCTTCGTAGTCGCCATCTGGATCATCATCAAGTGTAAGAAGTAATTTTGGATAATTATCTTTTACAGCTTTAAGAGGACGAAGTTCCCGCTGCAAAGTGTTTTCATCTCTTACAGAAGCCGAAACCTGAATATAAGTATTTCCCTTGTCGTTCTGCGCTACAAAATCAATGTCCATATCATCGATTTTTCCAACGTAAACAGAATAGCCTCGGCGTATAAGTTCAAGATAAACTATGTTTTCCAGGATATGGCCTACATCCATTGCTTTTTTCCCGAGCATAAAATTACGAAGACCGATATCTGCAACATAGTATTTTTCAAGACTCTTAAGATATTCTTTTCCCTTGATGTTGTAACGTCCTGCTCGATATACGATAAAACTTTCTTCAAGTGAGCTTACGTATTTTTCTATTGTTTTGGAATCTGATTTTCTTCCGCCGGATGTAAGTGTGTCTGCAATTTTTTTGATGAAAGCTCTGAACCTATATTATCAAATAAGAACTGGGTTACGCTTTTGAGAACAAGGGTGTCTGCTATTTTCTTTCTATCAATAATGTCTTTTACCAGGATTGTGTTATAGATTCCTTCAAGATATGAATTGATTTCCTGCGGTGTATCCAAAAGCTCAAGAACATACGGAAATGAACTTGTTTCTACATACTGTCTGTATGCCGCAGAAAGATTTTTATTTTGATTTGTTGCAGTTACAAATTCTGTAAAAGAAAATGGAAGCATCTTTATTTCTACATAACGACCGCTTATAAGAGTTGCAATTTCGCTTGAGAGCAAAGATGAATTAGAACCGGTAAGATATAAATCAACATTGTCTTTTATATAAAGACTGTCTACAACATCCGGGAATTTTTCTACCCGCTGAATTTCATCCAGAAAGATGTAATTCATTTTATTTGTTAGCCGGCTTTTGATGTAATCATAAAGCAAATCAGGATTACGAAGGGCTTTGTTTTCGTAGTCTTCAAAGTTGATGAAAATAATCTGGTCTATATTTACACCGTCAGAAAGAAGCTCATCACGGAACATTTCTAGAACAGTAGATTTTCCACAGCGTCTGATTCCTGTGACAATCTTTATGAGCTTTTTATGCTTTAAATTTCTAAGACGTTCAAGAGGCTCAATACGGGAGATTGTATGACTGTCGCTTTTATTCATCACTTCCATAGTTAAAGTATAATCCTAAAAGTATACAAATTCAACAAGTTTTTGGATCCTATTCCCAAAACTCTATAGTCAAAACCCTCTCTTCCTTTCAAATAATATTCCCCTTTCATTATTCACTATCAATTAACCATTATCAGGCCGCATCTTCATACAGATATTTATTCAATTCAGCAATTAAGTCATGAAGCTGGAACTTAAAGTCTTTATCTATACGCTTAAAGCCACCCTTGTTGCGGAAAATAACTTCATTATCAAAAACTGATTCTTCTAGTACATTTTCCTGTAAAAGATTTGCTTCTATTACATTGAGCCAGCCAAGTTCAACCGGACTAAAATTATGATTTGCCTTGAGCTTTGCAACCGCTTTTTTTATCCTGTCTTCGTGACTTTGCATAGGAGAACCAATTGCGCAGGTTCTGATTACGCTGATAATATCTACCGTCAGGTCAGCATTTGTAACTTTGTTCCAGGCTGTGTTAAGGCTTGTAAGGTCATAACCTTCATTTGCAAGAACGACGGCAAGATTTTTAAGGGCTTCGCGGGTAAGGTCTGCAGGTCTGGTACAGACAATTTTCAAGGCTTCAATCTTGTTGCGGTTTTCTTTTATGTAATTTGTAAATTCTTCGATGTAATCTTCTGGTCGCTGCAAATTGTGCTTACCGTATCCGCGGGTTATCTGAACGTCTTTATCTTCGTTTGTATCGATAATGATTTTTCGCAATTCTGCTTTGTCATCTTCAAGAAGTTCAAAAACTTTTCTATCTTCAATAAGTTGCTTTTTAGCTTCGATTGGATTCAACTCTTCAATCTTTTTTAGATATGTTTCAATGCTTGGTTCTTTAGTCAAAACCTTGAAATTTGAAACAGCCTCTGGAGTGAGATTGTTCTTTTTACGGTTCACCTTTGCCAACAATTGCTCAATCTGATATTGAATGATTCTTGGTTCTGTATCAGGAACATCTTTCATAGAGTCAATGAGCTCGGTCATCTTGATTTTAGGCTTCTGTACTACCGGCTGCATATCAATTTTATCTTTGATATGGTCATATACTCCGGCTGGGTCATAAATATTAAAATGAGTCTTATTGATTTCAGGGCAACGGCGAGTAGCTCGTCCAAGCATCTGCTCAAACAAAATGCGGGACTTAATGCATCTCATGAAGACAAGATTTGAGATTGAAGGAACATCAATTCCTGTTGTCAGTAAATCTACAGTTACTACAACACTTGGAAAGGCTTCGTTCTTAAACTGTTTTATAAGGTCTTCTATTTTCTTTTGATTTCCACCGCCTGCACTTCCGGTAATCTTCATTACAGCCTGTTCTGGAAGTTCATTCTTTTCGCAAATCTTTTTGATGATATCAACAATCATATCTGCGTGTTCATCGTTCACTGCAAATATCAAAGTTTTTCCATGTGTGTCTGGTGCATCAAGCGTAAGATATCCGTTTTCAAAAAGTTCTGTAAAAACTGCTTCATTGAATGGTCGGGTAATAATATCTCTGTTGAATTTTTCTACATCGTAATCAACTTCATCTGGCTCAACTTCGGCTTTTACTACAGTCTTATTATTAGGGTCGTATTTATCTACAAGTGTTCCAACTTCAAAATGAATTCCATTACGGGTTTTGTCTGTAGAGATAATATATGGAACATCATGGTCGCAGAGATAACCTTCGTAAACCGCGCGGCGATATGAATAAGTATAGACCGGCTCTCCAAAAATCTGAGTTGTCTGCAATGCAGGTGTTGCTGTAAAACCGATTCTTACTGCATCAAAATATTCAATTATGTTTCTATACTTACTCTGATAATCCAGCTGGTCACGGAAGAACAATTCTTCGTCTGCCATTTCTTTATCAAGAATATAACCGCGGTGTGCTTCATCAATAATTACTAAATCAAAATCAGTTACAGCTGGCATACGGTCACCATCATTGTACAAGATGCGCTGAACCATTCCCTGAACTGTAGAAATCTGAAGTTTTGTTTCTTTATCAATTATCTTTTCATCTAGATTTTTTATATTGTATATGTCTGTCAACGGCTGAAGCTGATCAAGTTTTACTTCACTGAATACATCAAAGGCTTGTTTTCCAAGAGAGTTACGGTCAACCAAAAGAAGGATTCTCTTAAAACGACCGGTCTTTAAGAAGCGGTAAATCAAAGCAAGAAAAGTTCTTGTTTTACCGGTTCCTGTTGCCATAGCTAAAAGAATATTTTTTCTACCCTCTTCCAGGGCTTTATCAACTGCGTGAATTGCTTCTATCTGATAATCGCGAAGACTTAACCCATCTTTATTTCGCAAGAAGTCTTCATCATCAAGTTCTTCGTATTCTTTCTTAAATGCATCTGCATTACGCTCTAAAAGTTCTTCAATACCAATCGGGCTCATCCAGCCCTGTAATGCTTTAGGAGCTTCTGTCGGTTTTGTAAAATTAATAAACCATATTCCAGATTTAGTTTCCAGCTGCTTAAGATAAGGGCGGCCATTTGTTGCAAAAGCAAAAGGAACTTTATATTCCTTATTTACGCCCCAGTTTCCCTGTACATACTCTTTATCTGAATCTTTTATAAGGCTTGCATACTCTTTGCACTGCCCGTCTATTACACATGGAATATCTTTATGTTCAGCTTTTGCTTCTATTACTCCTACAAGTTTTTCTCCAATAAAAAGTGCATAATCTGCATAACCGTGATTATAGATTTTAGAATCTGTCTGCCATTCGGCAATGGCCATGTTGTGACCTTTCTGGGGGCGGGTTCCGTTCGTTTTTGCATTAAGGATTTTTGAATCCGCTTCCCAGCCAACTTTACGAAGCTGTTCATCAATAAGTTCGCGAGTTTCTGCTTCTGTAAGTGGTCGTGCACGGTTTGCTTTATAGGAACGGTTCTTGCGTTCAGAAATTAAGATTTTTGGAACCTGTGCAGCTGTAGCAGTTGCCTGTGCTATCAGCTGATTTTCTGCTTCATCATCCTGTTTTTCTTGGGGTGTAAAATCAGCTGGCTTTTTGATTTTTACAATGAATCTCTTTTTTGCAACCGCATTAAGTTTTTCGGGAGTTACATATTCTTTATACTCAGGATTTTTATTTGTACCATAAGTTCCGGCGAACCACAAACAAAGACTATATGCGATTGGGAGAAGCTCTCTAACTAATATAGAAGAATCCAAATCTTCATGAACCGCTTCGTTTCCGATTTTTCTAAGGCGTGTGAATGATTTTGCAAGCAAGTGGTTAATTATTCCGTAATCTTCAAGCGTATTGATTCTTGTTACCTGAGTTACATCATTAATATTACCAGTCGGGCAAACAATACTATCATACTGGTATATAAGAGCCGTGATAGTTTCACCAATCTTTCTGATTTTATATAAAGCACCATTTGGATCAGTCTCGCAATATGATTCTGCTAATTTACCGAGCTTTGTGAGTACTGGAAATTCTTTTTCAAAATAATCAAATGATGATGCCATTAATCTCAGTCCTTCTTATCTATTATATCACAAGTTTAATATTTTTTTATCATGCAATGTCCTAAAAAGTTTTTTTTAAATACACCAGGTAGAGTAGTCCAACTCTGCCTGCGAAAAATATCTTTTACGTCTATAGTGATTCCCATGATAAGTTCTCTTAGCTGGAGTTCTCAAACTGCTGCCAAAAAAACATTCATCGCAATATAAGCATTATTATCTTTTGCTGGTTCAATTCATAAAGTGTACTTACGGGATTTTCGAAATTGACATTTTGAATTGTCCTTGAAATTTCTAATCCTAAAATAAGCAGTCAATTTTTCCTTCTATCCCTGCAATCTCCAGTTTCAGCGTCTCTTCCAGCGCTTCCTCATACCCCGTTAAAGCTGCAAATGGCAAAAAAATTTTTGCACGCTGGCTTAGAGGCATACGGTTAGTAAGAGAATCGTAATTCCAGTCGTAGTTTATAATGTCGTCGTAATTTCTTTCGTTCATAGTTATTGCATATAGTGGCTGTCGTGCTGCACCTTTGCACAAAAAACATCAGCTTAAGCCTTGTGTCCCCCAATCTGTTCATTCCGGTCACGGGTTGTCGCACCTTCTTCCAGGTTCACTCCCTTCAAAATTGCATTTTTTCCGTACCTTTTTATAATTTCAAGACGCACTTTCTGAAGTCTGTCTTCCTTAGATTGATTCAATCCGCCATCCCGCTCATCTACTGTGTCAAAAAGAGTCGGCTGCCTTGAACTCATTGGCTTTGTATCATTTGCAGTAATATTAATTCTGCGTACAAGCCAGCGAGGATTTGCAACCCTTTCAAAAATAGAAACAAACGACTCTACAATCATCTTAGAAGAATTGGTTTCTGTACCAAAAGACCAGCTGCCGTGAGCGGGTTTAGGAATTTCCCGTCCATAATAGTCGCGCACAACTTCTCCGTCAAATCCCGGAACCTCAAGACTTTCTACATCATAGCCCACATAAAGCGTAATTGAACAAGCAACAAGTTTTTTCTTAAACAAATCTAGCGCCAGAAGTTCAGCCATTTCGCGTACTATAATTTTTGCTTTTTCGAAAGAATACGGCTCATGCAGAACCTGCCCGCTTCCAAGACTTTTAACTTCCGATTTATAGTTTTTAATCTCCTTCATGCTAACTGGCTCAATTCCCCATGCATGATCAATTAGAATCTCTGCATCAATTCCAAACTCATCATACAGAAAACCTGGATTTTTCAAAGACAGACGGGCAATATCTCCCATAGTACGGATAAAATATTTTTCAAGCCGTCGCGCAGTACCCTTCCCGACCCTCCAGAAATCCGTTATGGGCTGATGGTTCCATAGCAACCTTCGATACTCTGTCACACCAAGTTCGCAGATTCTTACTCCATCCTTATCCGCAGGAATATGCTTTGCAACAATGTCCATAGCCGCTTTGCACAAAAAAAGATTGGGCGCAATTCCAGCCGTTGCAGTAATTCCAGTTTCTGAAAGAACATCTCGTATCACCTTTACCGCAAGCTCCCTGGCCGACATCCTATAAAATGGAAGATAACTTGTTACATCAATAAATACTTCATCAACCGAATAAACATGAATATCTTCCGGCGCAAAATAGTTCAAGTATACATTGTAAATACGGTTAGAATATTGAATGTAAAGCGCCATGCGCGGAACCGCCACAATGTACTCAAGTTCTTTACCGGTCTGCCTCTTAATTTCGCGAGCCTTAGCCTCAACTTCAAAAAGTCTTGAACGTCCGCTAAGTCCATAAGCCTTTAGCGCCGGAGTCACCGCAAGACAAATCGTCTTACTGGTACGACTCTTATCTGCAACAACAAGCTTAGTCGTAAGCGGATCCAGCCCACGTTCGCGACATTCAACAGAGGCATAAAAAGATTTCAGATCGATTGCAATATAAGTTTTTTCGTCCATTATTCGAATTCGCAGTCTGAATTATAATCACAATAGCAAAAAGATAAAATGCCGCAACCTCAGACAATCCAGTTTTATTCTACCGTCTTTCAAAAACAGCCCTATTTTCTGAAAAACATTATAAATTCATAAAGTGCCAAAGAACGGCATTAAAAAACAGACTGTAGACTCTGCAAGGATATACCGCGCCATTCTGTTCAGACTTATCAGCATATTGCCGGTAGAAACGCTATTTTTTCGTATCATCAGTCCTCTGTTTTTCCGTGGTTCCCAAAATTTCTTTCAGAATATCACCGGCCCTCTTAAGTACCGGCAGTTCGCGATTTGCAATAAGCCGGCCAAGTGGCGTACATGCACAGCGTTCATATTCATAAACAGCTTCTGTAAATGTAAGACGTAATGTAGAAAGATGAAATTTTTCAATCTCATCTTCCGTAAGATTTTTGGAACCGAATGATTTTACCCGGCACAAAAAATAATTATTAAGATTATGGCGATGGATCAAATTATAAAAGTCGCTCACCTCGCCTATTTTGCATAGAACTTCAACCTCTGCACCAAGTTCTTCTTTAAGTTCCCTACGGATTGCAATATTCAAATCTTCACCGTTTTCCACTCCGCCACCGGACGTTTCAATCAAAGTTGCTTTTCCAAAATCATCATCACGGACAGCACGCACAAAATAAAAATTCTGTTCATCGTCAATTACAATAGCTCTCGCAATAAGCCTGTCATGATCAATTGAAGTCAGCGGCCATTCATTATCATTAAGATTAAGTCTCAATTCCGGGCGATTCATCCTGCCTCCGTAAAAACATAAGTTAATATACAAGTTTGTTATACAAGCTTAAAATAAGAGTATATGACATTCGAACATTTTTTCTTATAGCTTTCTGCATTTTTATCATTCTGTAAGTTCTATTATGTTATTTTCAATTGCAATAACAGAACTTTCGTAATATCCGTCGCCAGTTGTTCTAGGACCGCTTAAAACTTCATAACCGTTATTATTAAGTTTGATCGTAAGCTCATCAACAGCAGATTTACTTCCAAGGCTGAATGCAACATGAGCATAACCCGTGCAATATTTCCCTCTGTCGGAATCCATTGTTTCTGGACGAGTCATAAGCTCAAGCCTTGCACCGTCATCAAAACTTATAAAATATGAGCGGAATCCAGTTTCTTTATTATGATACAGCTCATTTGCTTTTCCATGTAAATACAGAACAAAAAATTCTTTTGCTCTTTCTAAATCTTTTACGTATAGTGCAATGTGTTCTATTTTCATCAATAACCTCTATCCTTAAGTCTCGTAAGATTATTCAATTTTTCCGTCCCAAACAGAATTATAAATGCAAAAACCACAAGATAAAATGGATATAAAACTATTCCAATGTGCGAAGCAACTAAGCCAAACAATGGAGGCATAAATGTACTTCCTATGTATGCGCTTGCCATCTGAATTCCAACAATCGCCTGAGAATTTTCCTTTCCGAAATTTACCGGCGTAGAATGAATTACTGAAGGATAAATCGGTGCACATCCAAGACCTATTATTATAAGTCCTGCAAAAACCAGAGAATTTACAGGAAGCGGAATGGCGACAAGCACAATTCCAAAGACGGAAATAACAATGCCCATTCTTATCATATTTTTATCGCCAAACTTTTCTGCAATAAATCCGTTTAAAAATCTTCCGCCTGTTATCCCAAGATAAAAAAACGAAGCAATACGGGCTGCAACTTCAGGTGTTATTCCCTTGTAATTTACAAGATAGCTGCTTGCCCAAAGTCCTGTAGAGGCTTCCATTGCACAATATCCGAAAAAAGCAAGAAGAATAAATGGAACTCCACGGATTTTCAGGACCTGAGTCAGGCTTTTTGCATGTGCCGTTCCGTTGTCAACGTATTCATTATTATTTTTAAATAAATCTGAAAAATCCGATTTTGAACCGGACGATACTTTCCATAATGGAAGACTAGAAAGCAAAATAACCGTAAGTATAATCTGTATAAATGAAATTGCCCTGTAACCGCCATGCCATCCGCTTTGTCTAAGCAAAAAATATCCCATTATATAAGGACCAGCAGAAGCACCAAGACCCCAAAAGCAGTGAAGCCAGCTCATATGCCGGGCTTTATAATTGAGGGCAACAAAATTATTCAAGGCAGCATCTACAGCTCCAGCTCCAAGACCATAAGGAATTGCCCACAAACACAGGATCCTGAAATCCGAAGCAAAAGAAAATCCTCTGAGCGCAATTGCGGTCATTGCAACCGAAATAGCAGTTACAGGACCTGCTCCAAGTATTCTGGTAAAACGGTCGCTCATAAGACTTGAGACTATGGTTCCGCCCGCAATAATCATACTTAACATTCCGGCAGATTCAAGAGGAGCATTCAGATCTCTGCCCATAACAGGCCATGCAGCTCCCAAAATGGAATCCGGAAGACCTAGACTTATAAAAGCAATATAAATAACCGGCAGCAATAAAGACAGCATAAAGTATAACTTCCTATAAAATTTCCGATACAATTAGTTTAAGGTGTCTTACTGGGGAACCATAATACCACCAAAATATTCAGGATTACCGTCCGAATCGCAAAGAATAAATCCTCTGTAAGAAATTGTGATATAAGTACCGTCCGGCTTACGTGCTCGATAAAACAAGCTCTTTATTTCTGCATTTCCAGAAAGAACCGTATTCATCGCATCTTTAAAAATTTCAAGATCATCAGGATGGATATATTTTTCCCATACTTTATCGGCCTGATACATATACTCACATTCCAAATCGAAATCATTTACAAGTGCAAGTGACCACCGTGAAAAATCATAACGCATATCATTGAGAAAAAGATAAGCTCCGCCTGCAATTGTTGCCATTACACCAAATAAACCATCAAGCTTTCGTTTTCGTTCAGCGGAAATCACTTTTTTCAGGTCGCTTGTTCTCCTGAATTTTTCAACGGCGCCTTTTGATTTCACTTCATTTTTATTTTCATACATTTCAGAATCGGCACGCTTAAAAACCTCTTCAAAACTTTTATCTGTTTCTGGATTATAAACTCCAAGCCCGCAGGCAACTACAGGCCCCGTTCTGGAACTCAAATTTTCAAATGATTCGTTCTTGAATTCTTTTAATAACTCCGCACGCTGTTCGAAATCTGAATTTGTAAGGATTGCTGCAAATTCGTCTCCGCCAATCCTAAAAACAGGGCTGTGCATAAAAACATCACAAATCATGCGGCTGGTTTGTTGAATTGCCTCATCTCCAAAACTGTGTCCGCGAGTATCATTTAATTGTTTTAAATTATTAAGATCAAAGATTACAACAGCAAATTGTAAATCTCTATTCCCTGTTTTTATGTCTTTATCGAATTTTTCTGAATACTCAGTAAATGCATTTTTATTTTTTATTCCCGTAAGCAAATCTCGTCTGGCCATCTGTTCCGCAGTACGAAGCTTCCTTTCTTGTGCTTTGTTTGCCTGAAATTCAGGTTCAATATCTTCCATTGAACAAAGAATGTGCTTATTGTCTTCACACATCATAAAAATATGACGGACATGATAAATCTTTCCGTCTATGATTATACGGCAAATAAGGGAATGAAAAGGATCTTTTGAAAGCAATTCCCTTGCCTTTTCTTTGTTATGAAGACAACGAATCAGCTCTAAATCATCCGGATGCACACATCTTGCAGCATTTAAGGCTGAAGTAGAAAAGAAATCCTCCCCTTGTTTAGGAATGTTTAACTTTTCAAATTTTTCCGAATGTACAAACTCTTCAAACTCACCACTCTCCAAATCAACATAGAAGATACAGTCGTAATGTTTTGATAAAGAAGTGGCAATCATATTCAATGCATTCTTATCAAAATTCATGGTTAGATTATAACACGAGTTTTTTCTGAACACTAGAAAAAAATTGATTGATCAATTGCCGAGTCTTATTAAAACACAATTAAAATCAGCTTTCAGTCAATAAACATTGTGTAAAATTGCTTGCCACGTACTATTTGCCCTTGGTATTAGGGAAAGCTATAACTTTATTGCATTCGCGACAGTCACAAACAAAAAGTCTTTCCAGAATGCTTTTATTCTTTGCGCCAAGTTTTATTAAATCTTTAGAAAACTGATATTTAACCTGATAATTTGTATTGAAATTTAACATTCAAAAACTTGACAGACAAGAAAAAAAACACTAAATTGATTATACAACCTTTGTTGCATAACGTTATATTTTTTTGAGGTAGTCACAATGCCACCAAGAGTAAAATTTTCAAAAGATGAAATAACATCCGCTGCCCTGGAAATCGCAAGAAGAAATGGTATTGACGCTGTAACAGCACGTGACGTAGGAGCAGAACTGGGAGTATCTTCAAGGCCAATCTTTACATGGTTTGATTCAATGGAACAGCTTAAAGAGTCCGTTTGTGAAGCCGCTATTGATATATGGAAAAACTACCTTCAGCAGGGACTCGCCTCTCCTCGCCCGTTTTTAGGAACAGGAAAACAGTACATTCGATTTGCCAGGGAAGAACCTAATTTATACAAACTTTTATTCCTTTCTGCACCAATCGGAAAGACAAACGGTGCCATTGAAGCTATAAAAATGACTATGGAATCGGCAAAAGCTTCAATTATGAAAAACTACAATCTTAACGAAGCAACTGCAAACAAATTCATGCGGAATATGTGGCTTCTGACCACAACTTTTGCAACTCTGATCGTAACGAACAATTGTCCTTATACTGATGAAGATATGGAACAGATTATGTGTGAAGTAAACATTTCTCTTTACCTTGGTTATAAAAAATTAAAAGGATTATCAGATGGTAACTTTGATTTTAAAAAACTTTTTACAGATATACACGACAATCTAATATAGCCTGATTGGCTGATTTTTATATTTTACTAAAACTGAAGAAATATCTGAAAATATAAGGAACTGTCAAATACGTCGAGTCAAGGCACGCTAACGCTTAAAGCCTTGACTTCGCCGTTTTGAGGGTTTTTACTACCCCCTCAATAAGTATAGTACCTGCGGTCATTCAGCAGTTAATTAGTCTGTTGCAAATGACCGCTCATGCTATGTATGATGATTCAAACAGAATCAATCACCGCACATTCTTCTTATTAGACGTCTCCTATAAAAAAGCCTTGAATCCAACTTTTTACAGATTGAATTCAAGGCTTTTTTCAAAACTTTCGGAAAAAAATCTATACTATATTTAGGACTTTTTCTTCCCTGTTAATTCAAGGTAAACTTTACAGGATACCTGTATTTTACTGCACAATTCTTACCGTTTACATTTGCCGGAATGCAGGAAAGTCCCTGAAGCGCATTTACTGCTGCCTGTGCAAATCCATGTCCAGGATCTTTTAAGACTTTGATCTTTCTAATAGTTCCGCCGCTGTCTATAAACAGTTCAAGATAAACAACCGCTTCTATTCCCTGTTTCAATGCCATTGGTGGGTAAACAATTCTAGAAAGAACTTCCCTTGTTGGAATAACTGGAATCGAAGAAATTTTATGCTGTGGAAGATATTCAATTTCTTCGTTGACTTCCTTATCTGTTTCCACTATTTTTTCTGCGGCTTTGGGCTGATTTGCAACCGTAACAGCTTCTTTCTGCTGAACCGGAGGCTGAACATATTCCTGAATATCTACCAATTTAAACACTTCCGCTTCCCGGAAATCTATGGTTTCAGCATCCTCTTCATTATCCGTAAAATTAAACAGAAAAATTACAGCTGCATGAAGAATCAGTACCAATGCAAAAATCAATGGTCGGGCAAATTTTGTATAGTTTGAAATTATGTCCAATTGCATTTTATTTTTCCTTAACGACAAAACTTACTACTCTATGTTGAAGCGACTGCAACACACAGACCACGGAATTTACATATTTATAAGGCGTATCTTTATCTGCAATTATATGGATACGTACATTCGGATTTTCAGAAACGGCACTTACAATGGCTTTTTCCAATGAAAGCATATCAAGTTGCTCTCCATTTGCTGAAATAGCCCCGTTTTTCTGAACCCAGATTTCAAAATTCGAGTCTGCCTGAGTCCGCTCAAGAACCGTGCTCTCTGAATAATTAATTTTTTCTTCATAACGCTGGTTCATAAGCGAAATTAACATGATGAATATAAGCAGCAGGAACCCGATATCTGACATTGAAGAAGTCGCAATGGAAGGATTTCTTCTTTTTCTTTTTACGTTTACCATAAGCTATGCTCCGTTATCCATTCGGAACGAAAAATTTTCAACCTTCAGCCTACGTACTGTTGAAATGACATCTACAACATTCTGATATGGAGTTTCTGGTGAAATCGTAAGAAGAAAAGTCATGTTAGGCCATTTTTTAAGCTTTTCTTCGATTTTGCATGATAAATCTTCCATTAATATGTTCTTTCCGTCCATCAATATTGTACCGTCAGCTTTTAGAGTACATTTTATAATGTCCTCTGTATTTACGATGATCGGCTTGTCTTTCGAAGGAAGATTTAGCAGAAAGCCCTTATTTACGTTAAAGCCTGCAATTACAATAAAGAAAATTATCAGCAGAAACGAAAGGTCGTTCAACGAACCGGAGCTTCCGGCATCTTCTACGTCATGTCTTACAAAACGCTTGATCATTTTTCTGTCCTAAAATTCGATCAATTCTGGTACAAGATCATTAATTGCCTTTGATGCTTCTGCAGCAAATTTGTCTACTTTCTGAATAAGAAGGTTGTAGGCAACCAGCGCAACGATTGCAATAATAAGACCGAATACCGTTGTAATCAGGGCTTCATAAATACCACCAGCAACAAGCTGGGCATTAACATCTGTAGCAACTGCGATTGACTGGAATGCCCCGATCATTCCGGAAACAGTTCCCAAAAAGCCTGTAAGCGGCGCAAGGGAAGAAAGCGATGTAAGATAATTGAAGCCATTTTCCATTCGGCGAAGACGTTCCTGAGCTTCTGCTTCTGCGGCGCGTTCCATGCGGTTTTCACCATATTTTGCATTCTGCAAAAGTGCAAGAAGAATTGTTGCTACAGTCTGTTTGTGCGTACATGATGCCAGAAATTCTTCTGCTTCATGTTTTTTGCCTTCCCTAAGATAAGACTTTACCTTGTCCCGTATTGAAGCAACTTCGCAGTCATGCCATGCAAGATATATACAGCGTTCAATTACGATAGCAATCGTAGCTACTGAAAATGCAAGGAGCACCCACATGAACGGGCCACCAAGTTTGAACAATTCAATTAAACTAAATCCTTTTTCCATAATGTTCTCCTAATCTCTTCTATATTATTCTGTATAATTAGTAACTTCCTAGAACTTTACCTTAAATCCTAGCGATGGAATCGGCATTCCTATGCTGAAATCTGCAGATTGCGAGACATCGCTCTTTTTTCCTGTATACTCATTGTATGACTTATATGTTTTTGGCGAATACAGGTTTACAAATACATCCTGCAAAGCAAAATACCATTCGCATTCCGCTTTGTCGTTTTTTGTTTTCCAGGTTTTTGAAATTCTCAGATCTACAGGGCAAGATAAATCCGTTCTCAAAGAATCACTGTATACGGAACTTCGTGTGTAACGCTGGATTATTGTTCCGTCTTCCATTCTTGCCGCATAGCAGGTTATGTTTCCTACGTCATCAAGCGGTGCTCCCGATGCAAGAGTTCCCTTTACTGTGAATGTCCAACCTTTACCAAAATGAAGATTGCTTACAAGATTCAATGTATGAAAGCGGTGATAGCTTGGATAATACCATTCGTCCAGCGGTTCTCCGTAAATCGTAGACTCTGCATGTACATCTGATTTTAGATTTGCCGGATTATTCATGCGCGCATAGGTAAATGAATAAGAAATATATCCATCCCATTTTTTACCAGCCTGCTTTTCGATCATCGTGTCTATACCAAATACATGCCCATTTCCGTCTGATCCCGCACAGAATTTTGCATCCTGATAATCACTGATTGCTGTCGTGTAAGAATAAGCATAAATTCTTGAAAGATAATACTTATAGTAAGACTCAAGCTTAAAATTCCAGCCGTCTGTAAGCGCAAGATTTGAACCAAGAACTGCAAAAATTGCACGGTTAGGATGTTCACCGTACTTGCTCATACCCATTTCGTCAGTAAGAATCATGGTTTCGCGTGGGATAGAAACAAATAACCCAGAACCAGCTGAAAATGAAACTTTATCTATTTTTCCAATCTGTCTCCATGGTGTAACAGTTACCGAAGCACGCGGACAAATATCAGGAACAAAATTTACACTGTAACATTCTGTAGGATTCCAGAGAGTTATGAATTCCCCACGGATACCGATTTCCGACTGAATCAGATCATTGTCTGCACCATAATTCCAAGAAAGAAATGCTGCATTATCAAGAATGAAATTGCCGTCTGCTGTAGTAGAAAACTTAGCTCTTCTGAAAAGGTTATTACCATTTATCTCTATGTCACCCCATCCGTCAACCTTTTCTTCACTGTTGCCAAAGAGGAACACTTCTTCAATCCCTGCACATAAATGATTACGAGCATTTAATTCGATTTCTGATTCAAATCTTCCTGTAAAAAGATGCGAAGTAATTATTTCCTGATTGCTTGATTCCAAAACCGGGAATGAATAAGAGCCCCCTTTCTGCACGCTTGGATAAACCGAAGAATACTTATTTACGAATTCATCATTATATCTGATTGTTCCGCTTTCTTTTATGCTCATATCCATATCTTCTGACATCCAGTTGTACGAAAAAAGACCGTGCAGCATAAGCTTATCAGAGGGAAGATATTTTACATTGATTCCGCCCAAAGCCTGATAGATATCGTAATCCATTATTGCCCTGGTCTTAAGTCCATCCTCTTCTTCAGTCTGATCGATTCCAAGACCGTCACTTCCAAAAAATCCAACCAAAGAAATAAACAGTTCCGGATTCGGAGTAAAATTGGCTTTTATGAAAGCATCGCGGATATAAGGAGCACGTTCCAGCATATCCA
This sequence comes from Treponema sp., assembly GCA_017392945.1. Lineage (GTDB taxonomy): Bacteria > Spirochaetota > Spirochaetia > Treponematales > Treponemataceae > Treponema_D. The sequence goes on along the minus strand of JAFOSK010000101.1, from coordinate 15,388 downwards.
GATCATCATTACCTAGTTTCTGATAAGTCCATACAATCGGGTCAAGATAACTAAGATGAGTTCCAGCAATCATTCCTCCAAGATTCTTTCCAAAAGGAATCTGGACAAATGCATCTGCACAAGTTGTAGAAATACAAGCATTCAAGTGCCATTTTTCATAATCAGGAGTTAAAGTAGTTGCTTCCATAATGCCTGAACTTGCACGTCCATACTTTGCAGGGAAAACACCGTTTGAAAGTTTTATTGAATCTACGATAGAAGGATTAAAGATTGAAACACCTCCACCCCAATGCCACGGAAAAATAGTGTACATGCCGTCAAGCAAGCAGGCAGTTTCTCTTGGTTCTCCGCCGCGTACAGAAGGTTCCGAGCCCCATGCTCCGCTGAATGAGATTCCTGGCAATGTACGAACAGAACTCATACAGTCTTCTGCAATACCAATGTTCGCAGTTGTATGCATCTGTTCTTTTGTCATCACTGTAGAAACACCGACTTTTTCTTCTGTCTTTTCAGGTGCATTGCGGTTTACGACAAGTTCTTCGCCTTCTATAACATCAGAAATACTCATATTGATTACAAGAATTTTTTCCGTTCCTGAAAAATCAACAGTTATTTCTCTATATCCCGGAAGGCTTGCCTTTACTTTTCCAGAGGAAACGGAATCCGGAAGATTGAGCACTGCATTTCCATCTTCATCAGCAACTGTTTTGATTTTGGAATTTGATTCCAACGTCAGCTTTGTTCCTTCAAGGGGGAAATCAAGTTCTTTATCGATAACAGAAATTTTTAGTTCACCTGCAAATATAAAGGATGCTGAAAACATAAAAATCATCCCCAATATTTTTTTCATTGGTAATCTCCTTAAATTATCAGTGACATATCAGCCTGACTGATGCATGATATATTCTTATAGTTGCGCAACATTAGTTATATAACAAACAAAACATTTTATGTCAACACGTTCTTTTTCCGTTCAACCGGATCACGAATAGATATTAAGTAGAAAAACAAAAAATTAGAACTTTTTTTTTACAACATGCATATTTTTATAGATAAAATACAATCTGCATCTTATCGTTCATGATAAAATACATGAACTTCGTTATTCTTCTATAAATGTTACTAAAAGTAACATCCACATATATATCAGAATCATGACTCAATCAATCATTTATTATAGAATCTTGACATATAAATCTGCAAATATTACCATATATATAGTAGACATTAAGCTTATGAAAACGAATTTCAATCTTTCATCTTTTTTCAGAGATCTTTTTTTAGTTATAACCGAAAGTACTCTTACATTTGCCGTAATTGGAACTATCTTTGCTAAAAATGCTGTAATTTCATATTCATATTTTTTTATTCCGCTTATAATGGGAATCATCTGCATGATCCCATGTATTCCAATCTACCTTAAAGAAAATATGACCATCCCGCAGGTTATTGTACAACGCGGAGTAGAACTGGTTATACTTGAATTTGTATGTATTTGGAACGCAAGACTGCTTGCAGGAGAATTTCTCGGAAAACCCGGACTTTGCGCAGTTGGTGCAAGCGTCATGATTTTTGACGCTCTTTCATATTTTACTGCATACAGAATGGAAAAAGCAGAAACCGAGCGCCTTAATAAAAGACTAAAAGAAAAACTTAAGGAATTAGAAGAAAAATCTGTTAAAACTGAAAATGCACAGCAAACTTCTACACCTACAACTGAAAAAATAGAAGTTTACGGTGATCATAACAGTCATATAAAGCTTTCCCTTGAAGAAATATTATATTTTGAAGCAGATGCAGAACTCGTCTTTGCGTATACGGCAAAAGAGATATTTCAAGTTAAGCAAAGGCTTTATCAAGTTGAATCACTTTCGCGTAATGCAGGAATTGTACGTGCTTCCAAGTCTTATCTTATAAATCTTAATAAGATTCAGTCTGTACGAACTGCACTTAACAGCCGGCTTTATGCAAAAATGCCTAACGGCGAAGAAGTGCTCATAAGCCGCAAATATGCACCTGCATTAAAAGAAGCAATGGCTTGCTAGGTATTTTACTGCCAGGCTTATATTGCATCTCATCGGACTTAACCCGCATTTTGTCTAAATTATATTCTCATATTTTTAAATTTTCATTACTGTGAAAAACGACTTGCAAAAGATAACAATGAATAACAAAATCTTTTTTGAAAACAGATTTTGCTTGACAGTGCACAATTTTTATAATAAAAATTATATATGTTATGCAACGGTTGTTATTTTTTTTCATACTGAGAGGAATTTATGAAAATTCTTGTACTAAACGGAAGCCCAAAATGCGAAAAGAGCGATACAATGCACATTACAAATGCATTTATCAAAGGAATGAATGAGAAATCAAATCAGGATGTTCATATAATAAATGTAATCGAAAAAAAATTGAATTTTGCAGAGGATGTTTTACCTGTATGAGGAACGGAGGTAGATGCCAGCATAAAGATGACATGCGTGACATTCTGAATGAAATATTGGAAAGCGATGTACTTTTGCTGAGTTTTCCATTATATGCTTACGGAATGCCGGCTCCCCTTAAGGCGCTGATTGACCGTACTCTTCCCTTGTCTTCTATGGCAATGCAAAAGACTGGTGACCGTTACGAGCATGTAGGTCAGGCTGATTATTCAAAGCTCAAATACATAATGATCTGCGGATGCGGATTTCCGAACAGCAGGCATAATTTTGAACCAGCCGTTGCGCAGTTCAAGTTGACCTTCCCGGACAAAGCCAAAAGAACAATAATAACTGTTCCAGAAAGTCCTATGTTTAACGCTCCAGAAGCTGCTCCTGTAACGGGCCCTAGACTAGAATTAGTGAAAAAAGCTGGATTTCAGTATGCGGAAACGGGTTCAATTTCAGAAGAACTTACAACAGAGATAAATTCTCCTATGATTCCTGAAGAAGAATATGCAAAAATTGTAAATCAGGGAGTATAATACAAAAGATAAGATTCGCTGAAAGTTTACGACTTTTATATAGTGCATGACATTTTTATAAGGAGTAAAAATGATTAGAAAGTACATTATTGCCAGTTATCTTGTTTTCTGGTTTATGGTATTGGGAATCTGCGGAACTGCCAGTATGGTATTTCATTGTCCTCAGGTTGTAATGAGGATTCTTTCTAATGTGTGCGCTTGGGCACCTACAATAGTTCTTCTTGCGGGATTCAAGAAATTCTGTCCGGGTATTACTGTAAAGCAGTTTTATAAAAAAGCCTTTAGCGGAAAAATAAGTATTGCTACTCTTCTGCTCGCTGCGCTTATAACTTTATGCGCAACCATGGGAACTGTATCGATTCTTTCTGTGATTCAGAAAAAAACGCTTTCTTCATATTTCAGCCTTGGAACCTACCCTTTTTGGGCTTCATTCCTGTTTTCTATAACGACAGGTCCTACAGGAGAAGAGTCTGGGTGGCGTGGATATGTGCGCCCTTATCTGAACGCCAAATACCATTTTTTTAAAGCATCTATACTTCAGGGAATCATCTGGGCATTTTGGCATACAGTTCTCTGGTTCGTGGATTCGGATTTTATGGGGCTTCAGTTGATTCCTTACATTCTTTCAAATGTAATTGTAATGAGCGGCCTTTGCTTTATCATGAATTTCTTTATGGAAAAACATGACAATCTTGTTTACGGAATCGTAGTTCACTTCTGCTTTAACTTCCTGTACTGCTTCCTTAAAGTAGATATATGGTTCTATATAATTTTATCCGCAATTTATATTGCCCTGATTGCTGTTCTATGTCTCATAAAAGCTAAGAAGACGGATGAACGGAGCACGACAAATAACCACATATGAAAGCAGCAAACGGAAGTCTGACCGTGTTATTTGAAGATCCAGTCTGACCAAGACTTTTGAACACATTGAAAACATAAAATAATTATTTTCAAAAGAGACCTTTGGTGCAGAACCAAAAGACTACTAAGTAATGGATTTTATGCTGAAACACTACAGAGAGCTGAAATTCAGTATTTCTCATATGATATAAAAGGAATATATTATGGACATAAATTTTCTTTTTTTTGAAAACTATGAAACTCTAGATATTTTCGGTCCGATTGAAATTCTTGCAAGGATAGATAATGTCCGTACGCATTACGTTTCCGTTCAAGGTGGAACCGTAAAAAGCCGCCAAGGATATAAAATTCAGACAACGGCACTTTCTGTTGCCAAACAGAACGGAATCCTTGTAATTCCTGGAGGGCAAGGCACAAGAACGTTGGTAAATGACAATCATTTCCTTGCTGAATTAAAAACAGCCTGTGAAAACGCAGAATATGTCCTTTCAATCTGTACGGGCGCTGCCCTGCTCGCAAAAACAGGAGTTCTAAACGAAAAAAAAGCCACTTCTAACAAGAAAGCGTTTGATTGGGTAAAATCCGTTTCTCAAGATGTTAAGTGGGTAAGGACAGCCCGATGGGTCAATGACGGCAAATACTACACTTCATCAGGAGTTTCAGCCGGAATGGACATGGCTCTAGGATTTGTAAAAGACTTGTTCGGAATGGAAAAAGCCGTTCAGATTGCGAAAGATATTGAATATATCTGGAACATTGAAAGCGATTCCGATCTGTTTTAAGAAAACGTATGAATGAAGTCTCCTACAGCAAAAAAAATGAAGAAATAGAATGTGTGCTCTACAAAAATTGCAGGAAAAACTACAAGCCGCATACACACGCTTCACATTTGAGTATAGGGTGCATACAAAAAGGAAAAGTCTGTATCATAATAGACGGCGTAAGAAAAATTTATGCACAAGGCGAAAAATTCCTGATCCAGCCCAATGTCCTTCACGAAATCAAGACTATAGATAACAATTCATATTCTATGATGGTTTTGTGCATAAAGATCAATCCATCCGAACAGATAAAAAGCGACAGACTTAAAAAACTGCAAAAATCAATTCTTGAAAATCCCGAAAACATCTATTTAATAGAAGAAATGTCAAAAGATTCAGAAATAAGTCCGTATCACATGATAAGAAAATTTAAGAAAGCGTTCGGCCTTACTCCACACCAATTTCAGATACAATGCAAGGTCAGAAAAGCACAAAAACTACTTGAAAAAGAAAAAAGTATTGCAGAGGTAACCTACGATGCCGGATTCTGCGACCAGAGTCATCTTGACAGATGTTTCCGGAAAATAGTCGGTCTTACCCCTCTGCAATACCAGAACTCTTTATTAACAGAGAGCTGGGAAGAATTTTGCAAATAAATACAATCCCTCGTTACCAGCACGAACTTCATGATGTATTTTTGCCGGCATTACAGAGATGACACCCGGTTCATAGACAATTTCTACTCCGTTGTTTATGCAGATTCCGCGGCCGGCAATTACTTCATGTGTTTCAAGCTGAGTTTCATGAATATGATCAAAAATACTCTTGCCAGGTGCAATGCGTACAAGATGATAGCTGTATTTTCCATCTGTTTCCCGTCCCGAAATAATATGCTTAAGCTCTACTCCTTCAAAAACCGGATGCTTTGACCATGGAATCTGTTCAAAAGATACCGTTTTTCCAGGCAACCGCAGCTGTCCATTATTAAAAGATTCAAAAACTTCGTTTTTCATATTTATACCCCCGTTTGTTTGTATATCCTGAGCCTAACAGAAAATCCAAAACAGGAATTGGATAAAATTGCTTTTGTTTAAAAAAATGCACGCCGACTCTTTTTGCTTGAAACTTCATATTGACAACAAAAAAAGGATTAGATATGCTTAGCTAATTATTATTAGCCGAAGGTATTCTATGTCAACAAAAGAAAGAATCTTAGATGCAGCATTAACGCTTTTTGCAAAAAATGGCTACAGCGGAACAAGCGTAGAACAGATTGCGGAGATTGTAGGAATAAAGGCTCCATCTCTGTACAAGCATTTTAAGGGCAAAGAAGACATTTTAAACACTCTGATTGATTCAGCAGAAGCCAGATACGAGAAATTCTTTGGTTCATCAACGAATTTAGAGTATATTCCCGAAAATATCGAAATTTTTAAGAAAAATGCCATAGAAAGGGTTCGGTTTACAATTTCTGATCCGCTTATCAGAAAAATCCGAATATTTCTTGTGCAGGAACAGTTCCGTAACGAAAGACTGGCCAAAATTACAACACATCATCAGATTGACGGGCTTCTGCAAATGTACTCAAAAATCCTTGAAGGAATGATTTGCAAAGGACTGATTAAAAACTATGATCCGGCCATTCTTGCATTGGAACTTACTGCTCCAGCTACAGTACTTATTTCTAAAGCAGACAGGCAGCCTGAATACAAAAATCAAGTTTTAGAAATTCTAGAAAACCATGTCCGCCATTTTTGCGATATATACAAGAAATAAGCTGGTATTATAATTCAACTTTTTTTAAGAAAAGAATACAGATTGAAATTATAGACTTGAGATTCATGATGTTTCTGTGCATTTCATCTGTAAAAAATGCATCTTGTTTAAAATCTATTTGCAAGCAGTATTTTTCGAATTAACATGATTTCGTAAACCAATATCACAGAGTTTACAGTATGCCTGAGAATGGAGGATAAAGATGGATAAATTAATTGCTTGCTGCGGATTGGACTGTAGAAAATGTGATGCTTACATTGCAACGATGAATAATGATGACAATCTGCGCAAAAAAACAGCAGACCTTTGGTCAAAACTTAACGACGCAAAGATTACACCAGAAATGATCAATTGTACTGGATGCCGCATGGATGGAGTAAAAACACCTTTCTGCGATTCAATGTGCCAAATCAGACAGTGCACAATGACTAAAATGCTACCTACTTGTGGTTCCTGTGCAAGCATAGAATCTTGCGAAAAACTTTCTATGATTACGGATACAAATAAAGATGCCCTTAACAATCTTCGGGTAGCGAAATAGATATAAAACCAGAAGAACAAAAACAATTTTATTATGGAGAGAAGTCTGGTTAAATGAAAAGTGTTTTTAAAATAAAACCAAAGCGGATAATAATGCAGACAGAAAGACTGTTTCTGCGAGAAATGAATAATGATGACTATGACGCGTTGTATCAGGTTCTTGCAGATCCAAGTCTTACACAGTATTATCCGTACATTTTTGACAAAACCAGAATCAAGGGATGGATCGAAGTAAATCTAAAGCGGTATAAAGTAAACGGCTTTGGATTATGGGCGGTCTGCCTTAAAGAAAATGGAAAAATGATCGGTGACTGCGGACTGACACTACAGAAGATTGATGACGAGATTCTTCCCGAAATCGGCTATCATATCCGCGGTGACTGCCAACGTAAAGGTTATGCAAAGGAAGCTGCAAAGGCCGTACTAGAATGGGCATTCAAAAATACGGATTATCAATCATTGTATTCTTACTGCAAATACACAAATACAGCTTCCATAAAAACGGCAGAAGCAATAGGTATGCATTTTTACCGTAAATATTCAGATGAATCAAACGAAATTAAGCATGTTTCAGTAATTCATCGAGGTGATATTATAAATTAACTAGTCAGGGGGCAACATGAACGTACAGGATCAATTTAATCTGGTTGCAAAAGAATATGACGGAAACCGCAGACATTTTATTCCATGTTTTGATGATTTCTACATTTCGACAACAGATTTTATAGCTAAAACCCTAGATATGGAACCAAGACGTATTTTTGATCTTGGATCAGGCACAGGACTGCTCGCTTCATTCTGGTTCAAATATCTTCCAAATGCAGAATATGTACTTTGCGACATTGCAACTGAAATGCTCGAAATTGCAAAAAGGCGTTTTTCGGGAGTCCCGAACGTAAAATACGACATTCTTGACTACTCAAAAAATCTTCCAGGCGAAAAAGCCGATCTTATTATTTCTGCGCTCTCAATACATCATCTTGAACATGAAAAAAAGCGCGCTTTGTTCAAAAACATTCTTTCTTCGCTTTCCAATTCGGGAATTTTTGTAAACTATGATCAATTTTGTTCTGAAAATTCTAAAATAAATGAAAAAATCGAAAAATACTGGATAGAAGGAATCAAAAGCTCCCCTCTTCCAGAAACCGAATATGACCGCTGGCTAGAACGTAAAAAATTGGACAAGGAATGTTCTGTCATTCAGGAAATTTCCTGGCTTAAAGAAGCAGGCTTCAAAAATACAGACTGCATTTATTCTGCAGGAAAATTTTCCGTTATCATTGCACAAAAATGAACATGGTTAAAGTAAACTCGTTTGCTTTTTATCAATACCGCCTGCTAAAGCAAAGCATTTACAAACTATGATTTTGCAATTTCTTTGCATATACCAAAACAGATTTTATAAGGATTTTATGTATGAAAAAATTAATCGTTTATTACTCAATGGAAGGAAATACCCGTTATGTTGCAGAAAGAATTGCTGAAAAAATTTCAGCAGACTTATTAAGGCTTGTTCCTAAAAAAGCGTATATAGACAAAGGCTTTGCAAAATTTATTTGGGGCGGAAAAAGCGCTGTAATGGCAGAAAAACCGAAACTTCAGCCGTATTCCGTAGATTTTTCCCTTTACGATGGAATAATCATCGGCTTTCCTGTATGGGCAAGTACAATAACTCCACCGATAAGAACGTTTGTATGTGATAACATACAAAAACTCAAAGAAAAGAAAATTTCAGTTTTTGCATGTCAGGCCGGAAACGGAGCTGAAAAAGCGATGTTAAAATTAAGAAATCTTCTTGAAATAGAAGATTTCAATGCAACTGCAGTATTCATAGATCCAAAGGCAAGACCATCTGAAAAAAACAACGCAATCCTTGATGAATTCTGCAATAAAATAAATGGAATTTTTGAAAGTGATTTTGCAAGAATAGAATATATTAAAAAGGACAACACCGTTTTTCACACATGGAAGAAAGAGGCTCATTATGACAACTACCGCACTCCTGTAACAGCGTCACTTGAACTTTTACGAGAACACAAAAACAGTATTTTTATTGTAGATGCGCGAAACGGGTTTGAAGACACAAAAGAAGATGTTGAATGGGGCTTTAATTATTTTCTACCTGAAATGAAAAAGACAGGCTGCAAAGTCTGGGGCTTTATCTTGCCAAAAATTTCGCATATTGAAGGAGAAATTGACCTTTGGACAACAGAAATCGAAAAGAATTTCCGTGTGATCCGAGCTACGTCATACGAGGAAGTGCTGAAATTGGCTTCACCCGGTTCTAAAATATAAAATTCATGATATAAAGGCTATTTTCAACAATAAATGGAGGAATTTCAAAATGGAACTGAAAAAACTGAAATATAATCTTACAGTTTGCAAGGTTGAATCAGAAAAAGACATAGATTTTTCAAAACAGTTTTATTTTATTGGTAAGACTGACGAAGAATTCTCGGTTGTTTGCAAAACAGAAGATGTTCCTTCCCGCACCTTGGAGCGGGATGACGGATGGAAAGGATTTCGTATTCAAGGTGTACTGGATTTTTCATTGATTGGCATCCTTTCAAAGCTGAGCGGAATACTGGCAGAAAACAAAATCGGAATATTTGCTGTTTCTACGTTCAACACGGATTATATCCTTGTTAAATCAGAAAATTTTGACCGGGCAATGAATGTACTTTCTGCTGCTGGTTATAAAATACAATAAACGCCCCTTCTCTATTGCAAATCCGGGGATTTATTAGCCCTACTTTCGAGTTTTAATGAGCATTCAAAATGTAAATTTTTCATTCTTATAAATGTATTTAAAAATTAAAATTCGAAATCAGGAGTATTAAAACGATATCCAAAACGTTAAGAGAGGAACAAAATGAAAACAATTGGACTTATTGGCGGAATGAGCTGGGAAAGCACTATTACTTATTACGAAATATTGAACAAGGAAATAGCAACCAGATTAGGCGGACTCCATAGTGCAAAAATAATTATGTACAACGTGGATTTTTCAGAACTAGAAGAAAACATGTCAAAAGGCAAGTGGGATGACAATGCATCAATTTTATCAGAAGCTGCAAAAACACTTGAAGATGCCGGTGCAGATTTTATTGTAATTGCAACGAATACAATGCATAAACTTGTACCACAGATTGAAAAGCATATCAAAATTCCAGTCCTTCATATTGCAGAAGCAACTGCCAATGTAATAAAACGTGATGGATTCCAAAAAATCGGTCTTCTAGGCACAAAATTTACAATGACACAGGATTTTATAAAGGATCGTCTAATAAAATCAGGTCTTGAAGTCATCGTTCCAGATGAAAAGGACATAGACCTTATCAACGATGTAATCTTTAACGAATTATGCCTTGGAAAAGTCCTTGACTGTTCCCGCAAAGAATATAAACGCATTATTTCTTATATGAAAGAACGCGGGGCTCAGGGGGTAATTCTTGGATGTACAGAAATAGGAATGCTTATCAGTCAGAAAGACAGTGTTCTTCCTGTATACGACACTACAATTATCCATGCGAAAGAAGCCGCAAAGCTCGCTCTAAAATAGGTAAAACGAGAATAATTCGTATGAAGGCTTTATGCTAAATATATCAATTCTAAGAGGAGAAGGAAAATGCCATATATTACAGTTGAAAGCGGCACATTATCGAACGAACAAAACGAAGCGCTGATTAAACGCTTAACGCGAGACAAGATAATTTTAGCTTTATTTTGGCTGTTCTCAGTGTCTTTTTACAGCTGTTCAACGACGGACATGCGTGCATTTATCCGGCGTGATGCCAGCGTTAAGGATTACTTGTATTTCTCGAGCCGGGAAGTTGCGGCCAGCGAAAATCCAAAGCCTTTTGCGCGAGAAATAGACAGTAATATAGAAGAAATGGTAAAAAAAATGCTTGGAATTGATGATTTGGAAAAACTGATTGCTAAAACAAAGACACAGGCCTTTCTGGTCATCAAAGGAAATTCGATTCTTCTTGAAAAGTATGGCAAGGGCTATGATGAGTCTTCAATCGTAACGTCTTTTTCGGTGGCAAAAAGCTTCGACTCTGCGATGATTGGCACTTTGATTGACGCGGGGAAAATCCTTAGCGTTGACGAGCCAATCACCACTTATCTTCCTGAGCTTCTGGAGCGTGACGAGCGCTTTTCAAAAATTACAATCAGGCATCTTATCACGATGTCGAGCGGCATTTTGTATGATGAGGGGTTTCCGCGGGACGATGACACAGAAACTTATTTCAATCCCGATTTGCGGAATCTTGCGCTTACAGGCACTGTGATTGATGAAGATCCGGCACTTCATTTCCTTTACAACAATTACAACCCGATTCTTCTAGGGCTCATTATCGAACGGGTGAGCGGCGAATCCGTAAGCTCTTATTTGAGCCGCTCAATCTGGTCAAAAATCGGCACTGAAGCAAACGCAAGCTGGAGCTTGGACAGCGACGAGGACGCATTCGAGAAAATGGAAAGTGGAATCAACGCGCGGGCAGTAGATTTTGCCAAATTCGGCTGCCTGTACCGTGACGGCGGCGTTTTTGACGGAAAAGTGGTTGTCAGTAAAAAATGGATAGAAGAATCACTCTCGCCCGGGAATGGCAAAAACGACATAGATTATTACAGAGAGCCGTTTGGAAGGCAAATCTTGATCGGCGCAAACGGAAACGGTGGCTTCTATGGTTTTCACTGGTATGTGATGAATCGGCCGGATGCAGAAGGCGATTTTTTTGCTTACGGAAACAAAGGTCAGTTTATCTACATTTCACCGCTTGCAAACACTGTTATCGTTCGGTTCGGTGAAAAGTATGGCATGAACGGCTGGAAGTATATCGAAGCATTTTACAATTTGAACACAAATATTGGAGCAAAAAAATGAAAAAAACACTAGGACTTGCATTTTTGATTCTTGCAGCAAGTACAAATCTTCTGAGCGCGCAGGAAAACAAAAATGCGGAGCGTTCATCACTTTCTGTTTATGTGACAACTGATATTGCTTATTATCCTGAGTCAAAAACAAAAACTGGTAGAAGTGACACACATTTTGCTGGTCTTACAGGCGCGTTCAGCGGGTTTGAGTGCCGTTCCACGCTTTTTGCAGATTATAGGATAAAAACTCCGCTTGGCGACCATTGGCTTTTAAAAGATGCGAACGTGGTTTTGACAGGTGCTTTTGAATTTTCGCCGCTTTCTGTTCGTCCGCAGCTTGCCGTTGGTTTTCAGCCTTTTCCGTTCCTTGTCTTTAAGGGCGGCGGTTCTTTTGGCTTCGGCTGGAATATGATGGGCTTTGAAGGGCTTTGCGCGCTCGACGAAAAATCAAGGAAATACGAGTCGATTGCAACATTCTCTCATCCGTTTTATGAAGTCTGGGCACAGGGAACTTTCATGTTTGACACAGGCGCTTTAATTCCCGGCGATTGGAATCACGTCGTTATGCTTGCTTCTTATAGAACCTTTTATTCAGGGATTGCAGGATTGGAGCGGCACACGCCTTATGAATGGCAGGGCGACAAAAATAGGATTGAGGGGCTTCAATATGAGTTCTGTGGAATCCTTGCATACCAGATGCCCCTTATGCTTTACCGGGCAGGCTTTATGTACACGGCTTACGGTCATTTTGATGGCGACGATTATGGAGACTTTGATGATTCGTATGACGGAGCATTTACTCAACATTCTTTGGCGGGGCTTTTTCAGTTCAGGCTTGCCAAAAACGATGAACTGACCTGCATAGCGCAATTTACGACACGCCGTTGTTTTGATAGAGAACTTGATGAGGCAGAAGATGCTCTTTTTGCCCAGAAAGTCGGAACTGAATGGTACTTCCAGAGATTGAGTTTCAGCTGGACCCATAAATTCTAATTTCATGTATCCATGCAACGCCGCTAACGCGGAGTTTTTATCGGAAGCGGTAAAGGCTCAGGAGCTGCCATGATGATGCTCATTCTTGACCTTGTTGGAAGTGCCTGGTGTCTTTTGAACGCAAGGTTCATGAAAAAATATCATTTCAGCGAGGAATAAAATCGTAATTTCAAGATGCATTTCATCGGCAATGGAGTGCATCTTGTCTAAAAAACAATGCTTTTTATTTTTTTCCTATATATCATCATTGTAGCGTAACAAACGCGGAGTTTTATTGCATTGAACATAGAAACCGCATCATTTTTCGTGTTTACGGATGATTTTGCTGACTTCAACCGCTTCATAAAAATCATCTTCGGAAATACCTAGTGTCTGAACATCCTTCCAGATTGTCTGCATGTAAAAATCAACGGCCTCCTTTGAAGCTTCGCTGAAAATTACCCATGTGCGGGCATAGTCGAAAACTGGAGGGGCAAGCCTTGCCGTAATCCAGTCGATGACAGTAAAGTCTCTTTTGTTTGGGGCAAGCATTATGTTCCGAAAATGCAAATCAAGGTGGCAGATGACGCTTTTGTATTTTTGGGAAAGTCTCTCTACTATTGGCAGGACTTTCGCTTTTTCTTCGGCCGTAAGCATTGTTTCAATCGTCAAGAGAAATGATGGAATTTCTATGCCGCTTGTGTCAGCCGCATGAATTTGGCGGAAAGCCTGGGAAAGCATCGCAAAATATTTTGCAGGATCTTCGGAAATAAATTTTTCAAGCGCTTCGCCTTCGACATAATCCATTTTTACGACATGCGGGTCATCCGTTTCGTAATACTTTACCGGGCAAAGGCCTGCCTTGTTCACAGTCTTTTGGTTTTCTATTTCAAACGAAATCCATTCGGCAGGATAAGAAGGCTTGTAAATTTTGTATGCGAATCCATGATAAAGCAAAACTTCTGCCTGCGCGCCATGGCCGATTGATTTTTCCGTTCCGTCAAATTCCATTACAGTTTTTCTCCATTCATTTTCTGTTCAATTGCGAGTCCATATCATTCTATATATACTTCACAGGATTTTTTCATCTCATTCTGAAACAAAAGGCGCTCTTAAATCATAATCTGAACTTCCAAATAATTCTTTTACAACCATATATCTATCCTTTTTTTATTTTCCGGTAAAAGTTAAAGCCATCCTCAACCTTTATGATTTGATAACCTAACTTTTTGTAAAAGGCATTTGTCCGCTTATTCCAGCATGGGGTATCCAGATTAAACTCAGCAGCACAGTGGAAATTCTTTTCTATGCAATCCATCAACTGAATTCCGTAACCTTTTCTATGATAGACACTATCAATAAAAATCCTGCCAATGTATATGCTTTTTTCTGTTTCATCCAGGAATACAATGGCGGCCCCCACCAAATCTTTTCCAATCATCGCTTGATACAAATGCCCCTCACTGGCCATTTGTTTATGCCATTCTATTGAATCAAAGTCAGGCGGACAGTCTCCTTTTGCTCCGCCAACATTAACATCTGTTTCAAAAGCTCTGATAGAAATATCTACGATCTTTTCTACCTGATTTGTTTCTGCTTTGACAATATACATTCAACTTCTCCCAAATTAGTTTTTTTCATAGAAATTTCTTTTAGATGAAATCATTTTATGACATTTCTACACGAAGAAACATCCATTTCAGACAAGATGCATGGATTGAGCGATGAAATGCACAAAAAAATTCTCAGAATATTTTAGAATCTTTCTTGACTCTCCCCTTAGGGGATAACTTAGACTTCATAGAAATGAATATTGATGAAGATGAAAGATTGGACAGCTTATCGCATCTCGGGTGATACGCTTAAAACTCTGGCAGATAAAAATCAAAAGGAAGCAACCTATGAGCGGAAATAAAATAATCGTTCTGGCAGGAAGCCCCAGAAAAGACGGGAATACAGACAGGCTTGTCGCCGCGTTTGTAAAAGGCGCAGAAAAAAACAATGAGGTTGAAGTTTTCTCGGTTCACAACTACAAAGTGAATCCTTGTATCGGCTGCAACAGCTGCTTTTCGCGCGAAGGAAACAATTGCTTTCAGAATGACGACATGCAGCAGATTTATAAAAAGCTTTCTGAAGCGGACATTCTGGTAATAGCCTCGCCGGTTTATTTTTATGGCATCAGTTCGCAGCTTAAGACCGTAATAGACAGGCTTCATACGCCTTTGCGGAACAGCTTTAATATTAAAAAACTGGCTCTGATTTTGGTTGGGGCTGCGGAATTGCCGGAAATGTTCGATGCAATTCTCACGCAGTACAAGCTTACGCTCAATTTCTTTAAATTGGAGGATGCAGGAAAAGTGCTTGTGCGAGGGGCAAAGGACAAAGGCAACGTAACACAAGCCGGCTTGGAACAAGCATATAATCTGGGACTTTCAATTAATGCATAATATTGGGTATGAAGATGCCATTTAAAATAGAAACCGAAAACGGAGCATAACATGGACAAGGAATGGTCAGAAAAAAATAAAAAAATGCAAATGCTTATTTCTAAGGAAGCGACATTTTCTGAGGGCATAAATCTTCTTCTTGAATTGCGTGGCAACTTGTTTGAGCAGATTTCTTCTAT
>JAFOSK010000100.1 GCA_017392945.1 Treponema sp. | reverse complement strand
GTAAGGGTTATTCGCATAGAAGGTGGAAAAGATCCTGCTGAATTAATGGTAAATTTTGGCTGTGAAATATTGACGAAGTCTGTTTCAGGTGCTATTTTAGATAGCGACTTTTTATTATCTAAACTAGGGAGAGAGTATCCTATTGATACTCCGGAAGGAAAAATAAAAGCATCGCTTGAATATTTTCCTTATCTTGATTCCCTTCAGTCGGATATATTAAAAGAATCTTGCCTGGAACAGATGTGTCAGGCATTCAAGCTAAAGCCGGAGGCAGTCAAGAGGGATTATAATAATCGTGATCAAGCTCGTCAGCGTTTAAATATCCGGCAGCCAGAAAAAAATAAAGTTACAGAACCCATAAAGCGTAATGCAGAGTTGGGATGTATACTGGCAATAATAGCCGATCTTGATAAGTATAAACTTATTCGTACTGAACTTATTCCCGATGATTTTGATGACTCTTATGCTAAAAAGCTTTTTGTAATTCTGGAAGATTGTTTTAATTCAAATTCCTTGACGTTGTCAGCGGTTTTGTCCAGATGCGATGATGTTCGCTTATCGAACATGATAACAGCTTCTCTTTCTAGCGGAGAATTCAGCCGGAATACAGAGGCAGCTGTAAAAGATTCGATTCGAACCATAAAACGCAGGGTACTGGAAAAGCAGAGGGATAGACTGACGGAACGCATAAAGCAGTTTTCATGCGTTACTCAGGATGACTCAGAGGAATTGAAAAGGCTCCTTTCGGAAAAAATGTTGTTGGATAAAAAACTGAAAGTATAATTAAGTTCGCAGAAACGGTTCTGAAAAGCTTGTCCTGCGGCTACAAAAGGTGTGTATTAATGGATCAGGAATTAAATCCTTCTGTAAAAAAAATCTTTGATTATGCGGCCGGAAAGTCGGTAATCACATACGATGAAGTTACTATTCTTGTTGGTCAAGAATTTGTTAATTCTCCGGAATGGGAAACTGTTCTGCAGCTTTTGGAAAAAAATAACATTCAGATTATTGAACCAGGAATTGAAGACGAGGATGACGACGTTGAAGTAGAGGGTGACGAAGATGATGAAGCTCTGCTTGACGATGAAGATGCGGAAGATGCTGTTGCCGAGGAGCTTGATAAGGATTCTGACAGGAGCCGTCTTGTAAACAGCGACAAGGATTCCAGTGTTGACGATCCTATTCGCCTTTATCTTCGTGAAATCGGTAAGGAGAATCTTCTTACAGCTGAACAGGAAGTTACTCTATCAAAGGAAATGGAAGACGGAAATAATATAATTAAGAGCGTTGTTCTTAATTCCGGAATAATGATTCCTGAATTCTTTGAAATTGCAATAAAGGCTTTTACGCGTATAGACCAGCATGAACCAGGAAAGGCTCGTAAGGAAATCAATGAAGAAATGGCAGAAAAACGCCGTCTCAAGAGCTGTTATGGAGAATTCATTAAGCCGGTTCTTCCTGAAATGAAAATGTATAAGTCAATTAAGGATCAGATTTACAAGACGGATCAGGTAAGCCGCATCTTTGTCGATCCTCAGCTAATAGATCTGCGTGCAAAAATCCAGACTCAGCTTCAGAAAATTGACATTCAATCAGAGGAACTTGATAAATTTACAGAAAAATTCCTTGATGCGACTTCAAAAATCGAAGAATACCGTCAGAAGCAGGAAAAGAAGATGAAGGAGCTGAGAATTTCTAATGCGGCAGAACTTCGTACTCTCGGCCGGCGTATTTCAATGCGTTCTGAAGCAACAAAGATTGAAGCAGAGCTTAATATGACTACTGACGATATCCGCGATATATATACGCAGATTCAGAAAATTGACCGCAAGCTTAACCGCCTTGAATTTGAATTTGAAAATACAATTGACGAAATCCAGGAAAAGGCAAAGGAAATTAAGCGCGGTGCCCACATGATGGAAAAGGCAAAAAATCGCCTTATCAATGCGAACCTGCGCCTTGTTGTTTCTATTGCAAAAAAATATACTAACCGTGGCCTTCAGTTCTTTGATCTTGTACAGGAAGGAAATATAGGTCTTATCAAGGCTGTAGAAAAGTTTGAATACCGTAAGGGATTTAAATTCTCTACATATGCTACGTGGTGGATCAGGCAGGCTATTACAAGGTCAATTTCTGATCAGGCGCGAACAATCCGTGTTCCTGTTCACATGATTGAACAGATAAACAAGGTTGTACGTGAAAGCCGTCAGCTTATGCAGAAGTTTGGCCGTGAACCGACTGATGAAGAAATTGCCCAGCAGCTTGGATGGCCGCTTGCCCGCGTAAAACAGGTTAAGAATGTTGCCAGGGAGCCGATTTCCCTTGAGACTCCGATTGGAGAGGAAGAAGATTCTTCATTGGGAGACTTCATTGAAGACAAGGAAGTTGAAAATCCGGCAACTCAGACTTCATATAAATTACTTCAGGAGCAGTTGCGTCAGGTTCTTGGTACGTTGCCTCCGCGTGAGCAGGAAGTTCTTAAGATGCGTTTCGGTCTTGATGACGGTTACTCGCTTACATTGGAAGAGGTCGGGCTTTATTTCAATGTAACTCGTGAACGAATCCGTCAGATTGAAGCAAAAGCTTTAAGACGGCTAAGACATCCGCGCCGTGCGAACGGTTTGCGTGACTACATTGAAACATAATCTTCTGTACTTTGTAGACAGAAAATACTATTTAATGTAATATTTTTAGATAATCAACGAAAAAGGAATTCGAAATGGAAACTAATGAGATTTTTGACAGACTAAAGAGTCTTCAAGTTATTCTTGGAAGAAAATATGAACTTGAATCAAAAATTGAAGAAGCTCCTAAGCAATTGAGCTCTCAGGATGAACTTCTTTCCCGCATGAAGAAAGAATTTATCGAAAAAAATAAGACATATGATGAAATAAAAGAAAAGGTCTCTGTCCTTAAGGCTGATCTTGATGAGGCCATTAAGACTCGTGAAGAAGGCGAGAAGGCAATGGATAACATTACTACTCACCGTGAATACGAAACCTTGGACAAACAGATTGCGGATGCAACGGAAAAAGAATCTGTCCTACGCAAGGAATTGCAGAAAGAAGAAAAGTCTCTTGCTGAACTTAATGAAACAATGAAGGCAACGGAGACAATGATTAGCTCTCAGGAGGCAGATCTTAATGCCAGCAAAGAAGCGTTGGAAGGTCAGCTTTCTACATATAGAGCAGAACTTGAACAGCTTAAATCACAGGAAGCAGAGACTGTGCCTGGTCTTGATCAGGAAATTCTGTTTAAATTTCAGAGAATCATTCAGAGAAATTCAGAAGGTATTGTAGCTGTCCGTAACGGAGTATGTTCTGGATGCCACATGATTCTTCCTGCCCAGTTTGCAAATGAAGTTCGTGAGGGTGACAGCATTCTGTTCTGTCCTTACTGCAGTCGCATCCTTTACTATGAAGAAGTTGAAGACGGCGCTCAGGAATCTTATTTCAATGATGCTGGAAGCCTTGCAGATCTTGATGAAGACTTTGCAGATGATGAATATGATGAAGACGACGAAGATCTGTACGATGAATCTGAATCAGCCGATGAAATGTCTGAAGATCGCGATGATGAGGATTTAGAAGAATCTGACGATTCTGATAACTAGAATTATTACAAACAGGATCTGACCGCGTGACAGCCTTCTTATGACAGATTGCAGCCATGAGGAAAGTCCGGGCTCCTTCGGGAAAAATGCCGGGTAATAACCGGGCAGAAACAGGCAGATGCAGTTTTTACTGTATATCCCTGAATCTGACAGAAAGTGCAGCAGAAAATATACCGCCCGGAAACGGGTAAGGGTGAAAAGGCAGTGTAAGAGACTACCGCGCATCCGGCAACGGCTGTGGCAGTGCAAACCTCATTTGGAGCAAAATTAAGCAGAAGTTTGGTTTCCCGACCTTATACTTTGGGTAAATTGCTAAAGTCATCTGGCAACGGATGATTCGGATAGATGGTCAGGTATTGCTTGCAATACAACAGAACCCGGCTTATTATCCTGTTTGTTTTTTTGAAAATGTTGAGCGGTAACATAATAAAGAGAAAAAGTAAATTAGGTCGTAATCTCATTATCTTTATCTCCGTGGCTGTTGTTGTTACGGTTGTTGCCGTTTTTTCAATAAATTTTTTTCGTAGTTCAATCGAAGGGCATGTCTCAAACAAAAAAGTTGTAAAAGCATGGACTTCATATGATTACCCTCTGGTATATAATCTTACCGCACGTCTGCTCGATTCCAATCCTTTTAATAGTTTTGCACTTGTCTATCATGGTTTTTCAAGTTTTTATATGGCTTTATCACAGCTTGATACGCTTAGTGCCCAGAATTATTTAGATGATTCAATAAACAGCCTTCGTATTGCACTTTATAATTCAAGGGCAAAGCAGAAAGCTCAGATAGAATATATACTAGGCAAGGCATATTTTTATAAAAATACGATTACTTCCTATTACTATTCTGATCTTGCAATAAAATACCTTGAAGCTGCAAAAGCAGACGGCTACAATGCAGATGATATATATGAATATTTGGGATTAAGCTATGCTGCTCTTGATATGACAATGGAAAGTATTGCGGCTTTTACGGAAGCTCTCATTGTTCGTGAATCTTATTCCCTTCTGCTTTCTATCGGTGAGCAGTATTACAAGGCTGGCCAGACAAATGTTGCAAAACAGTATCTGTACAGAATAGTAAACGACTGTGCTGATGACAATCTTGTTAATAAGAGTCTTAATCTGCTTGGACTTATTTATATAGACGAACAGAACTATACAGAAGCGCGCAAATCATTTGATGTAATGCTTAAAAAAAATCAAAATTCTGCTGACGCATACTATGGTATTGGTGTAATATATGAAAAGCAGGGTGATCTTGTAAAGGCTAGATCCGAATGGAGAAAGACTTTGAAACTGCATGTAAATCATCCCGGCGCTTTAGCTAAGATGGCTGCATATAATTAGAAAAATAAATATTTAAAAATCCGGGAGGATTTATGGGATTTTTTGACAGGTTTTCGACAGATATTGGTATTGATCTTGGAACATGTAATACTTTGATTTATGTTCGTGGTAAGGGAATTCTTATCGACGAGCCATCCGTTGTTGCGGTAGAAAAAGGAACTAAACGTATTCTTGCCGTCGGTGCAGAAGCCAAGAACATGCTTGAAAAAACACCAAGCAATATAATTGCAATTCGCCCGCTGGCAGATGGTGTTATTTCTGACATTGACAGTACAGAACGAATGATAAAATATTTTATTCAGAAAATTACACCCCATCATCAGTTTTTTAAATCTACACGTATGAAGATTGGTATTCCTTCTTGTGTTACTGATGTAGAACGACGTGCAGTTATTGAAGCTGCACTAAAAGCAGGTGCAAAGGAAGTTGAAGTTATTGCAGAATCACTTGCTGCCGCAATCGGTGCGAAGATCCCGATCTATGAACCGGCAGGTCATATGATATGTGATATCGGTGGAGGAACGGCAGAAGTTTCTGTAATTTCTCTTGGTGGTATGGTTGTTACAAGTTCTATCCGCGTGGGTGGAGACAAATTCAATGATGCCCTTGTTAAGCACGTAAAAAGCGTACATAACCTTATTATTGGCCATCAGGCTGCGGAACGCCTTAAGATTCAGATTGGAAATGCAACTCCTGACAAGACTATTGAAAAGATGGAACTTAAAGGAACGGATGCAATTACAGGTCTTCCTAGGCGTCTTGAAATAGACAGCGTAGAAGTTCGAGAAGCTCTAAAAGAACCTGTTAAGATGATTGTCGAAGAAATTAAGAACGTTATCAGCCAGACTCCTCCGGAGCTTGCATCGGATATCATTGACCGTGGTATTGTAATGACAGGCGGTGGATCTATGCTTAAGGGATTGCCTAAGCTTATTTCGAAAGAAACTGGTGTCCCTGTAATTCTTGTTGAAAATCCGCTTGAATGTGTTGCCCTTGGAGCCGGAGAGGCATTTGAATTGTTCAGGGATATGTCTTCTGACAGATCTGTCTATGACAGTTTGAATGAATAGTCATGGGTGTAAAAAATAAGTTTTCATTTAAGCTTTCCGAATTTCTGCTTGTAATCTATGTCCTTTTTGCAGGGATAATGCTTACTTTCAGTTCGGGAAGTTTTGTCCTTAATTTTAAACAGCTCGGTTTTTCTGCACTTAGTACATTGGGACGTGGAGTACATGGTGTAGTGTATGGAGTTGGAAGTTCATTTAATGCCGTGCGCGAACTTGCCCAGCTTAGAAAAGAATATGAAATTCTTTCAGAAAAGCTTTCTGATTATGAACAGATGAGGCGTTCCAACGCAGAAATAAAAAAGGAAAACGAGCGCCTTAAGGAACAGCTTGGTTTTGCAACTTCTCTGGAAGAAAAAAATTATCCTGCTAGGATAATAGCAAGGGACAGCGATAATCTTTATGCTGCAATTACAATTGACAAGGGAAGTGTTACGGGAATAAAGAAGAATATGCCTGTAATTGCATATCAGAATGGCAATGCAGGGCTTGTGGGAAAAGTCATTCAGGTTGGAGCTTTTACAAGTCAGGTTATGCCTATTTATAATCTAAATTGTACTGTTTCGTGCAGGATTCAGAATACCAGGGATATAGGTCTTGTTTCCGGAAACGGAACTGATGAGGCGCCTTTACGGATGAATTATGTCCGAAAAAGGGTTCTTGAAGAGCTGCATTATGGTGATGTTGTTGTAACTTCTGGAGAGAACAACAATTATATGAAAGATCTTGCGGTCGGAACAATTTCAAAAATTTCTGTTGTTGATTATAACTCCCTTCTTGATATTGAGCTTACCCCGATTATCGATTTTTCGCGTCTGGAAAATGTTCTTGTTGTTAATATGCATGAAATTAATGAGGCTAAGAGATAAAAATGGTTAAATCTGTATTTGTTTCTGTTTTGATTCTGTTGGCGGTAGGCGTTTTTGAGTCTGCGATTATTTCAAATATCTCTTTTTTGCCTGCTGTACCGGATCTTTTGCTTTTGTGCGTAATTTATATGGCCCTTCTGAATGGAAGAACTTACGGTTCTTCAACAGGATTCATTTCTGGACTTTTTCAGGATTTCCTTACAGGATGTCCGTTCGGCTTTAATATGCTTCTTCGTTCTTTGCTCGGATATTTTCCAGGCTTTTTCAGCAAATCTATTAATTTTTCTGGTTTTTTTATCCCTGCTGCATTTGGACTGATTGGAACAATTGTTAAAGTCGTTATTACGTGGATAATCTCGTTGTTTTTCCCGAATCTTATAGTTAATTATGATATTATTTCTCTTGCTTTTTTGTTTGAACTTGTATGCAATACGCTTCTTGCTCCGTTCATTTTCAAATTGATGAATATGTTTTCACGATTGATTGCTTTGTCTGATGGAGATTTATAATGGCTTTTAGAAATACAAGATCAGCTAGAAATTCTTCTATTGACCGAAACACAAGGGTTATGTTTCTTGCGCTTTCTGTACTGTTCTTGTTTGCAATTTATCTCTATAAGCTGTTTTCTCTACAGATATTGCAAGGTTCTGAATATCGTTCTCAATCTAAGACTATTTCAAGTCAGGTAAATACGATTCCTGCTTCACGCGGTGAGATTTTTGACAGAAATGCAAATCTTCCAATGGTAATCAATACAGAATCTTTTGCTGTTGAAATCACACCTGGTGAAATTCCTCCTGGATAT
>JAFOSK010000099.1 GCA_017392945.1 Treponema sp. | reverse complement strand
GTCCTGATATCGTACTTTATATAAACGGCATTGCAGTTGCGGTAATGGAATTAAAAAAAAGTACTGTAAGTGTTGCAGACGGCATCCGCCAGAATGTTACAAATCAGCGCGAACAGTTTATTCAAAGATTTTTCTCTACTGTTCAGATTTGCGCTGCTGCAAATGACAGTGAAGGCTTGCGATATGGGACAAGCGGAACTACAGAAAAATATTATCTTGAATGGAAGGAAGATAATTTTACAGATCAGCTGCAGGATAAAGATGATTTAGATAAAGAGATTGAAGTCGCCTGCTCAAAACAGCTGAACCTACTCGAAAAACAATGCTACAGAATCTTTCAGAAAGAAAGGCTTTTAGACATAATTCATAACTTTATCATCTATGATTCTGGCATTAAAAAGGTCTGCCGTTATAATCAGTTCTATGCAATCAAGCGCTGCCAGAAAAGGCTTGCCAGAAATCAAGGCGGTATTGTCTGGCATACTCAGGGGTCTGGAAAATCTCTTACAATGGTCTGGCTTACAAAATGGATTTTGGAAAATATTACAGGAGCCAGAGTTCTTATCATCACCGACCGCGAAGAACTTGATGACCAGATAGAAAAGATTTTTACCGGAGTTGATTTACAGATCGCCCGATCAAAAAGCAGCGATGACCTTTTGAATCTGCTCAATAATTATGATTCACGTCTTATGTGTTCTCTTATTCATAAGTTTGGCAGAAGAACTGGTGAAGTAAGCGACCTGGATTACGAAAAATATGTAGAAGAACTTAAAAAAACTATTCCTGTTGGTTTTAGCGTCAAAGATAAGGTATTTGTTTTTGTTGATGAATGTCATCGAACTAATTCGGGAAAACTTCATCTTGCCATGAAGTCTATCATGCCGGATTCTGTATTCATAGGTTTTACAGGAACTCCTCTGCTTAAAGTGGATAAAGAGCAAAAGACAACAGCTACTTTATTCGGTGGTTTCATTCATACTTACAAATTTGATCAGGCAGTTCGAGATGGAGTTGTTCTTGATTTGCGTTATGAAGCAAGAAATGTTCCGCAGGAAGTAAGTAGCAAAGATAAAATTGATGCCTGGTTTGAAGCAAAAACAAAAGGTCTTATGCCAAAAGCGGCGGCTGCCTTAAAAGAAAAATGGGCAACATTGCAGCAGCTTTACAGTTCAAAAGACCGTCTTGAAAAAATTGCTTTGGATATAATTTTTGATTTTGAAACAAAGCAGCGCCTGTGCGATGGCAGGGGAAATGCGCTTCTGGTTGCAGGAAGTATTGCAGAAGCCTGTCGATATTATGAAATTTTTCAGGAAAAGAATTTTAAAAACTGCGCAATTGTTTCTTCATATAAGCCTAATCGTGGAGAACTTAGAACAGATTTTTCAAGCACAACAGAAGATTCAGAAAACTGGAAAAAACAGAAAGCATATCTAAAAATGTTAGGCTACGACCCGGACGTTTCTGTTGAAGATGATGATTTTTATAAAAAGATTGAAGCCTTTGAAAAACGTGTAAAAGATATGTTTGTAGACGAGCCTGCAAACATGCAGCTTTTAATCGTTGTAGATAAATTACTTACAGGATTCGATGCTCCTCCTTGCACTTACCTTTATATCGACAAGCCAATGCACGACCATGGTTTATTCCAGGCAATCTGTCGCGTAAACCGTCTTGATGGAGATGATAAAGAGTTTGGTTATGTAGTTGATTACAAGGAACTCTTTGGAGATTTAAAAGACGCAGTTAATTCATATACAGGAAACGCTTTAAGTGGATTTGATGAAGAAGATATTTCTGGTCTTTTGAAAAATAAACTTGAAGAAGGCAAGAAACGTTTTGAATTCTTATTACAGGAACTTGAAACATTGACTGATGATGTTGAGTATCCTCGTGACCAGCTTGCATTCAAACATTTCTTCTGTGGTGAAAGTGGAACTGTAGATCCTGACAATGACGATGATTTTGCAAAACTCAGAAGCAAAATGTACAAACTTGTTTCAAGTCTTGCCAGAGCTTATGCAGATTTAAAGCCTGCTTTTGATGATGTTGGTTATTCAAAAGAAGAGCAGGAAAAATACAATAAGCTTGTAAAAGAATATGTCGATTTAAAAGATGAAATCGGACTTTCCAGCGGCGACTTTATTGATCTTAAACAATATGACAGTGCAATGCGTCATCTTATTGACAATTATATTTCTGCTTCTGATTCTGAAAAACTTGGAGACATGGAAAACTTTACTCTTCTTGCATATATTCAAAAAAAGCAGGAAGAAGATTTGAAAAATGGAAATTCTGAATCTGATAACAAACATAAGTCTGCGCAACAAAACGTAGCAGAGACAATCGAAAATAATATCCGCAGAAAAATTATAGAAAAGACTCCTGTAAATCCAAAGTATTACCAGAAAATGTCAGAACTGTTCCAGACTTTGATAGATGAAAGAAAAGAAGAAGTCGCATCATATAAAGAAATGTTGGAAAAATATGCAGGACTTGTAATTCAGGTAGAAAATCCAGAACAAAATGATTCTCATCCAGAATCAATCCGTACAAGTCTGGCGCTTTGTGCTTTATTTGATAATTTTGGCGAAGATGAGCAATTTGCTTTAGCCTTGCATAAAGCGGTCCTTGATACAAAACAGGATCACTTTAGAGGTGACTTAATAAAAGAGAGACAGATAAAAGGTGGCATTTATCGTGTTGTGCAGAAGTTTATGAACGAAGCAGAGCGTGATGAGCAGATGGCCACTGTCGAAAAAATATACGAAATTGTAAAAGAACAGGCAGAATACTGATGAATATTAATATAAGCGGAATTGATGTTCAAATAAATAAAAAAAATATCAAGAATATGCATTTATCAGTAAAGCCTCCTCTTGGCAATGTTGTTGTGTCTGCACCTCTCCTAATGAGCCAGAAGTCCATAGAAAATTTTGTGCGTCTGAATTTTGGCTGGATAAAAAAACAGCAGAAAAAATTTGCAAATCAGCCAAGAATGACAGCCCGTCAATATGTAAGCGGTGAAACTTATTACATTTGGGGAAAGCAATTTTTTTTGGAATTTAAACCTTCACAAAAGCGCGCTTTTAAGATTGATGGAAATAAAATTATTCTGGAAATGAAAGCAAAATCTACAGCAGAGCAAAGAGAACGTTTTATTCGTGAAGAGTTTAGAAAAATTTTAATTGAACAATTAAACAGACTTATTCCCAAATGGGAAGAAACAACCGGTCTTTATTGCGATTCATTCCAAACAAAATATATGCTTACCCGTTGGGGAACCTGTAATTCAAAGGCTCGCAGAATCTGGATAAATCTACAGATGGTAGAAAAACCATTGGAATGTCTGGAATATATTATTCTGCATGAACTTACTCATCTGAAAGTTTCCAATCACGGCAAAGACTTTATCGCATATATGGACAAATATATGCCTGACTGGAAAGACAGAAAGAATCTGCTTAATGGGCAGATTTTGGATAACTACACATCCTGTTCTCAGAATTAAGAGTTCAACTGTTATTCCCCTTATCTATATCCTTCATTTCCTTCTGCCGCCAGCAGAGCTGCTCCTGCAAGGTCTTTGATATACTGGGCGTCGGCAGCGTTTTGCCAAGTAGTGCCGGCAGATTGAAGCGATTTTTTCTGCTCGGTTTTACGCTCATTCTGCTTTTTAAGGAGTTCGCGCGCAGCCAGAATGATTGAAGTCGCTTCATCTGATCTTACGTGCAGAAGCTGGGCAACAGCGCTTTCTTCTGCGCTGCACATATTTTCCAGAGTTATAAATTCTTTCATAAGCGTACGTGCGCGTTTTTCTCCTATACCGGGGATTTCCAGGAATATGCTGACGACGTTTTCCTTAGTGCGCAGACGCTGGTTCCGGCTTGTTGCAAAGCGGTGGGTTTCATCACGTACGCGCTGCAAAAGTCTCAGTGCATCACTCCTTTTTGGAAGACACACTGGACCGGCTGCATACGGCCGCCAAATCTCTTCATCTCTTTTTGCAAGTCCGGCTATTGGAATATTCAAATCAAGTGCTTTCAGAACCTGGTCAACTGCATTTACCTGACCAATACCTCCGTCTATCAGAATCAGATCCGGTAGTTCTGCTTGTTCATTCAAAAGCCTTGTGTACCGCCGGCTTACTGCTTCTCTCATTGACTGAAAGTCGTCAATGTAGCCGTCGGTGGTTTTCAGCCTGAAATAGCGGTAATTCTTTTTGTCGGGGTTTCCATTGTAAAAACTGATGAGTGATGCAACCGGAAACTTGCCGCCGATATGCGCAATATCAAATCCTTCAATGCGTACCGGAATAGCAGGTAGACCGAGAATTTCTTTAAGTTCTTCAAGCGCAGGCATGTCTCCTCGTTCTCTCAGACGGCGGATAATGTCTTCGCGGGCGTTCTGTTTTGCCATTCTGATAGCAGCAAGGTGATAGCTTTTGGTCCTGTTGGAACGTGCACGAGCTAACGCATTTTCAGAATCTGCTGCAACATTATTTGAATCTGCGCTGGCACGGGTATTACACGTACCGCACGCATTTTCAGAATCTGCATTCTCTTCAGTTTCTCCTTCAATCCTGATAACCTCACATTCCGCTTTAAGCTCTTCTTTGATCCATCTTTCCAGAATTTCCAGTCCGCCGTCATCAGAAACGTATATTTTAGGAGGAACCTCTTCTTTCTGGGCGTAATATGCGCTCATAAATTCACCCAGAAGTTCTTCATCTTCGTTAATGCTTATAACCCGATGATTATCTCGTCCCAAAAGCTTTCCGTTCCTTATTTTTAGGACCGTAAAACTTACAAGTTCGCCTTCCCTGTGCCATGCAAGGTAATCCCTGTCCTCTGAATCAAAACCGTCGACAATATTCTGGTTCTGCATGACCATAAGTGCTCTGAGCCCGTCCCTGAGTCTGGCGGCTTTTTCAAAATTAAGGGCCGCAGCCGCTGCTTTCATTTCGGCAGTAAGTTTTTTTGCCGTTTCATCGTCCTTTTCCTTAAGAAGGCTGGAAATTTCACCGAAAAATTCATTGTAGTTCTCTTTGGAAATTTTTCCGCAGCACGGAGCCTTGCACTGTCCCATGTGGTAGTAAAGGCACGGAGAATCCTTCTTTACGAATTTCTTGCAGTGACGCAGCGGATAAATCTGATAAAGCGTATCTATAAAGGTATCAAGCGCAGTTGCGTCAGGATACGGACCAAAATATGTAGAACCATCGTGCAGGATATGCCGGGTCTTAAAGAGCCGCGGAAAATCCTCGTTCGTAATCCGTAAGACCGGGTAGGATTTTCCATCTTTAAGGTTAATGTTATATTTTGGAGAGTATTTCTTGATAAGGTTGTTTTCCAAAAGGAAAGCTTCATATTCGTTTGCTGTAGTAATGTATTCAATGCTTTTTGCATTGGAAATAAGCAGCCTGGTCTTGATGTCCTTTTTGCCGGAAAAATAAGAGGAAAGGCGGTTTTTCAAATTCTTAGCCTTTCCTACATAAATAACGTCGTCCTGTGGGTTCCGCCACATATAGACGCCGCTTGAGGAAGGTGCTTTCAATGCAGTTTCATGAAGAATTTCTCTGTACATACTCTAAATCGAATTATACAAAATTTGCGGTGATTGAGGCTCTCGAAACCACCTCAGTCAGAAGCAGTTTCGGCAAGTTCAATAAGCATAGTTTAAATTATACTGCTCAGAATAGAAATCTCAAGAGGGCATATGTCCTGGTTTCAAGTTTGTGCAGCAAACTTGGTAACTTCATGAATCGAACGGCTCTTCATCTCCTAGGAGGCGCTCCGCTTCCCTTAAAACCCCTTTTTGCACTTGTTCTGCTTGTTTCATTTTTTTCCCTTCCAGCAGAAACCTTTACAATCGGTGGAAAAAAAGGGTGGGCAGAAGTTGTGAACCGCACAGGAATAACAACAGGCCGTGGCCGCTACGGCTACGAATCACTTGAACTGGATACAAACCAGAATAAGTTGAATGAATACACAGATCTTTTTCTTGATTTTGAATCTTCTCAGCTACAGGAACTTGCAGGTAAGTACGAGATTCTCCAGAATAATACAGTATGGACAAAAAAATCCGCAAGAGGTAAGGGGGCCGCATTAAGCCGTAGTACGTCCGGCGGAATAGTCCTTAAAGGCGGAGAAAATAGTTTTTTCGGAAATGAAAGTCCTGCTGGCTCATTCTGCATAGATTTCTGGATCTGCCCGTCAACAGTAGAAAACGGAGAAGTTCTTCTTAATTGGCGTTCTTCCCGCAATATAAATGGGGTAATTGCCTATCAGATTATAAACCTTTCATTTTATCAAAATAAGGTAATGACTGTTTTTTCAAATATCTTTGATGGATACACAGAGAACGGCGGAGAACTTTCTCTTCTTACAACAAAAAGTATAGTTCCGAATACATGGTCGCGCCATACAATTTCTTACAATGCTTCTTCTGGTGAACTGGAATACAGAATTAACGGTCATCTTGAATGCATTGAATACATAACAGACACGAAACACGAAAATGGAACTGTTTTCCCTCCGGTAATGGGTGTTTCTGCAAATCTGGAGCTTTGTCCTAATTATACAGGGCTTATAGACGATTTCTGCATTGCGCGCACATATTCCGACGTTTCTTTAGAAATGGAAGATGCTGTATTCGATCTGTTCGCACAGGATCATTATGTGGTCCACGGCGGAAGGTTTCAGTCTGAGCCGATGCTTTTTAAAGAAGGTACAATACTTAATTCCGTTACCGCAGAAATGAATATACCGCCGCAGACAGACATTCACCTTTATGTGCGTGGCGGTGATGACTATTTTAACTGGACAGAAAACTATCCTGAATGGATTCAGGTAAACAGCGGTGAAAAGCTCGGTTCTGTTTCCGGCATGTATTTTCAGGTTGCCGCAGAACTTTTCCCGGATGGAGGCGGCTGTCATAGCCCTAGCATTACATCTGTAACCCTGGATTACACCCTTCTCCCGGATCCGCTTCCACCGGTAAAAATCCGCGCAGAAAAAGGCGACGGTTCAGTAACCCTGACCTGGAGCTATTCAATTGAAGATACTGCCGGCGGTTACTACATTTACTACGGAAACCGCCCTGGTGAATATTTAGGTCGAGTTGCGGCAGAAGGTCATTCACCGATCAATGTAGGAAATATAAATTCTTTCACTCTTACAGGTCTATCCAACGGAACTATCTACTATTTTGCCATAGCTGCCTATTCCAAAATCGACAGCCGAATAGTTGGCCCCCTCTCAAAAGAAGTCTACGCCCGCCCTGCTGTTCGATAAGTTTTGAGGGATAAAGTATTAAAACTAATCAAAGAAATCTTTTAATTTGAGATTCATTGCATGAGCTATTTTTGCAAGTGTCTCTAATGAAGGGATTGTTTTTTTTGTTTCAATGTAAAATAAATGACTTCTAGAAATCCCTGAATCAACAGAAAGTTGAAGAATAGAGATCTTTTTGTCTTCTCTAAATTTCCTTATTTTGTTTATTACGGCTTCAACTTCCTTATCCATACTTGCTCTAAATGTAGAGTAGTAATATACTGATAGTAGAAAAACTCTAAATATAGAGTTAATGATTAATAATTATTGGAGAAAAAAAATGAAAAAAAAAGTATGTAGTATTTTGATTGCAGGATTTGTGTTATGTTCTGCATTTTCTAGTCCTTTTAAAGAATTGTCGGATAATATAGCTGCTTTGGACGCTACAAAAAATGATGTTGTAACAGAATCAATTAAGGATGGTATGGATATACTTCCTATTTTATGGAGGCAGGCAAATTATACAAAGATGGAATCTAAAACTTTAATTGATTACAGTTTAAAGTTTCAGAATTACAATCCAATCGATAATGTATATCAACTAAAACAGAAAATGGTTTATAAATTTGGTATTGGATTACAGTGTCAGGAAGCAGATATGGTTGTGTCTCAGGAAGGTTCAGAAATATCTGTAATAACAAGGAGTCTTGTTGTTTATACTGTGGATAAAGATGGAAATGCTAAAACATCACCAAATGTTATGATGAAAAAATCTCATACAGAAAATTCAAAAAATTTTTTAATTACTTTTAAGAACTTGGCAGAAAAAACAACAGATGAAGATTATCAGTTATTATCAGATGAATGTTATTCAAATTTGTATGTTCAGTTTGCAATGGAAAAAGCACCTAATAAATTGCAGGCTAAATTATGGTGCAAAAAACATCCTTTGGAAAATAAGAAAATAAAATGGACATTACATGAAGCTTCTGTTGATGAAAGTGACAAAGAAGGATATGCCTATAAAGTTCTTGGATTAATATATGACATTTCTGTTTTCTATTATACAAATGATGATTCTTTTGTTAACCTTAAAAAAGGTCAGGATGTTGAAATTTCTGGAACGGTTTTAAAAGCTATTTATACAGATGATTTTTCAACTTACTACAGAGTAAAATATGTTGACGTTGTAGAATAATTATTCTCTCAATACAAAAAAAATCCCATTGGAACTGATATGTCCCCCTTTTACTGGACAAAAGTAAAAGGGGGACATATCAAACAGACCAATGGGATTTTTTTTTCAATTGACTGTGATTGTGTTTACACGCGGTAAAGAATCATTGTTAGAGTCGGGAGGAAATCGCCATTTAGAGTCAGGCAGAATTAACCAATTTTAGTCAAAGAAAAATAACCAATAATGCACAGAGTTGCCTCCTTTTACTGGTTATTTTCTGACTGTTCTGTTAGTGCGACAGTCTTTGC
>JAFOSK010000098.1 GCA_017392945.1 Treponema sp. | reverse complement strand
CGGAAACTGGAAAATGAACACAACTAAGGCTGAAGCAGTTGCTTTGGCAAAGGACTTGGTTGAACAGCTTAAGGGAAAAACAAACAAATACATGATTGGAGTTCCTTTTGTATACCTTGATGCAGTTGCACAGGTTGTAAAAGGTTCAAACATCATCCTCGCAGCTCAGGACTGTGCTGCAACAGATAACGGAGCTCACACAGGTGAAGTTTCTACAGCAATGCTCAAGGACATCGGATGTCAGTGTGTAATTCTTGGTCACTCAGAACGCCGCCACGAAATCGGTGAATCTGACGAACTCATCAACAAGAAGGTTCGCAAGGCATTGAATGACGGTCTTGAAGTAGACCTTTGTATCGGTGAACTTTTGAGCGAACGCGAAGCAGGTGAAGCAGAACAGGTTTGTGCTTTCCAGCTTTCTGCAGGTCTTGCAGGCGTTACAGAAGAACAGATGAAGAAAGTAACAATCGCTTACGAACCAGTTTGGGCTATCGGTACAGGTAAAACTGCTACTCCAGCAGACGCACAGGCTATCCACAAGTTCATCCGCGGTTACATTGCAAAACTCTACAACCAGAAGGTTGCAGACGAAGTAATCATCCAGTACGGCGGATCAATGAAAGCTTCTAACGCTCCAGAACTTTTGGCTCAGCCAGACATCGACGGTGGTTTGATTGGCGGTGCAAGTTTGAAGGCTGAAACATTCGTTCCAATCTGCGTACTCTAATCGCAAGTAGTAGAATAGAATAATAAATTATGAAAGGCAGGCTTCTTCCGGAATTAGGGGGGCCTGTTTTTTTTATATTCGTTTTAGGTTTACTTTTTGTCACTGCTACATTAAAATAGTTCCATTATGAAACGAAGCAGTGGTATTTTAATGCACCCGACATCATTTGCGGGTACTCCTGGTATAGGTACGCTCGGAAAGGCTGCCTACGAATTTGTTGACTGGCTTGAATCTGCACATCAGTCTTTGTGGCAGATTCTCCCGATTGGTCCTACAGGCTACGGAGATTCTCCGTATGCATCTTTTTCTACATTTGCGGGAAATCCTCTCCTTATAGACCTTGATACACTGGTTGAAAAGGGATGGGCAGACAAAAACGATATAGTTCCTGCTGACTACATAAAAAATGAAGGTCCTGTAGAATACGGTTCTGTTGTCTGGTGGAAGATGCCGGTACTCTTTAAGTGTGCTGAATACTTCCTTAAAAATGCAGATAAAAACAGTCGTGTTGCTTACGAAGCGTTCAAAAATGATAATTCTGCATGGCTTGATAATTATGCTAACTTTACAAGTATCAAAGCATATTATGACAAGGAAGCTGAAAAGAAAGGTATAAGCGGTTCTGCTCAGATGTGGAATGCTTTCTGGCCAAAGGATCTTGCTTCCTGTGATCCAACTGCCGTTTCAAAATGGAATGCAGAACATACAGAAAATATCGAGCAGATTAAGGTAATTCAGTTCTTCTTTGCTGAACAGTGGTTCGCTGTAAAAGCTTACGCAAACAAAAAAGGTGTTTCCCTCATTGGAGATATCCCGATTTTCGTTGCCGCTGACTCTGCTGACGTATGGGCTAACCAGAAATTCTTCCAGCTTGATCAGAACGGAATTCCAAAGAAAGTTGCCGGTGTTCCGCCGGATTACTTCTCTGCAACTGGTCAGCTTTGGGGAAACCCGCTTTATGACTGGGATGCAATGAAAAAAGATAACTATTCATGGTGGGTAAAACGCACAGAACGCATGACAAAACTTGTTGATGTAGTTCGCATTGACCACTTCCGTGGATTTGAAGCTTACTGGTCTATTCCATACGGTGATCCAACTGCTGTAAATGGAAAATGGATTCCAGGACCAAATATCGACCTCTTCAATGCAATCAAAAAGGCATTGGGAACTCTTCCAATAATTGCGGAGGACCTTGGTGTAATTACAGACGGAGTTCGTAAACTTCGCGATGATGCCGGATTCCCTGGAATGAAGGTTCTTCAGTTCGCATTTGACCCTAATGAAGCCGGCAAAGACGGAATGGTAAATGCGTTCCTTCCTCATATGTACAACACGAATGCAGTTGTATATACAGGTACACACGATAATGACACAATGCAGGGGTGGCTCGACAGTGCAAGTGATGAAGCTGTGCAGCTTGCTGCAGAATATGCATTCGGCCGCAAGGTAGAAAAATCAGAAGCCCGTAAGCTTTCTGATTCAGGCGAAGTTTGTAAGGCTTTGATTAAGACTGCAATCGCTTCCTGTGCTGATTATGCTGTTATTCCTATGCAGGATATCCTCTGTCTTGGTGCAGAAGCCCGCATGAATACACCAAATACCCTTGGTGGAACAAACTGGGGCTGGAGAATTAAGCCGGACGGACTTACAAAGGAAAATGCAGAATGGCTTGCATTCATTAGTGATCTTTACGGCCGAAACCTTAAGACAAAATAAATTTCAGTTTGTGTAGTTCCGCAGGCTGAGTGATAAATGCACTTCTGTTGAATCTTCATGGGTTCAGGAAGTGCATTTTTTTTTCCTTAGTCAGCATATGAAAGATAAAACTGCCCCTGTAAATGTAAATTTTTTTCTTTTCCCGTGAAATAAAAAACTTTTTTTTTGACAATTGGCTATTGTGATTTATAATTAAAATAGTCTTATTCATAGGGAGGAAAAGATGAAAAAGTTTATTATGGCGGCTGCGACAGTTGCAATGATTGCCACAGCATTTACAGGTTGTCAGAAAAAAAGTGCTTCTGCTGGTGCAGATGGAAAACTAAAACTTGAAATGTATTATTACAAGCAGGAAAATCAGGAAGGCCTTAAGAATATCATCAAGGCTTTTGAAAAGGAAAATCCTGGGGTAACAATCGACATGCTTATCATTCCGAATGATGCGGATTCTGCAATGTCCGCACGTGCTGCACAGGGAGATTTACCTGATATTCTTCAGATGCAGTCTTATTCACGAATTAAGGAGTATGCTTCTAAGGGATTCCTTCTTGATTTGTCTTCGGAAGAAGCTATGAACCGCGTTCTTCCAAGTTCTTTGCCAGCTGTTTCATGGAACGGAAAGCAGTATGCAGTTCCAATGGATTATGCCGGAATTGGTATTATTTATAATAAGGATATTTTTGAAAAATATAATCTTAATCCACCGACAACATACCGCGAACTTGAAAAAGTTTGCCGCGAATTGAAGAACAATGGTGTTGTACCATTTGCTGGTCTTCTTAAAGAAAACTGGTCTATGGGGCACTTCATTACAATGATCCATACAGCTCTTTTGAAAGAAAAGAATATGGATCCGGAAAAATTCATCGATCTTATGAATTCTTCTAAGGCTTCCTACGGAGATGTTGATACAGCAAAACTCTTCAGCATTCTTGATTTCTACAGAACTAACCTTAACTCTAACGCAGCAGAAATGGGCGGAGGGGAACAGCAGCAGTCATTTGCAAAGGGAGAATCCGCTATGATGGTTCAGGGACTTTGGGCTTATGTTGATGCCCTTAAGCTTAATCCTTCTCTTAATGCGGGATTTATTCCTTTCCCTGTTTACAATGATGCAAAATTGAATACATTCTATGCTGATGTAGACTCTACGTTCGGTGTGTCTTCTCAGTCATCAAAAGAAAAACAGGCTATGGCCGTTAAATTTGTAAACTGGCTCACTTCTGCAGAAGGACAGAAACTCTGGATGAGCGAATATAAACTTATTCCGCCATTCAAGGGTGTGGATGTTTCTGCATTCGGCGGTCCGTATGTTGATCTTATGAAATCAGTTGAAGTAAAAGGTTCTTCTCCATGGGCGTTCTCTCAGTATCCTACGGACGTATTTGAAGATGCCTGCAAAAACGGTGCTCAGCAGTATATGTTCCAGAAGAAAACATCTGCTGATGTTATCAAAGATATTGATGCTCAGTGGGCATCTTCCGTAAATAAATAATTATTTAATTACAGGCAGTTGTAATAGGGCTGTTTCAGGGAATTGGACAATCGTTCTCTTGAACAGCCTTGTTTTTTGAAATTATAAAGGAGTTTGTTGTCGGCATGGTTGAAGCTCGTTCAAAAAAGATTTCCTATTTTCTTGCATTTATTCTTCCTTGTTTAATCTTGTATGTGATATTTTTTATTGTTCCGTTTGGACGTGGTGTAGGAATCTCGCTTACAAACTGGGATGGACTTACACCAAAGTCTCCTATCATTATGGAAAAAGAAGATTTTGAAGCGAAAATTCTGAACAGTACCCGTCTGAAAGATTCCGATAGGAAGCTGCTTTTAGAATTCTATTCGCTGGATAAATCGGATAATTCTTATAAGAGACTTAGTGTTGGCGGATTAAAAAAATATAAACTTGAAAGAGTTATACGAAAAACCGGGTATGAGCCTGAAAGAAATAAATTCGTCGGATTTGAAAATTATAAGAAGATTTTTACTGGTCAGGTTGCAAAAAAGTTTTATCCTCATACATCAGAAATTCAGAAATTTACACGTTCTTCTGAACTTCCGTCTTTTATTAATGTACCTGAATTTAAAAAAGAAATATTAAAGAATGCAGTTTCTGAAGAAGACTCTGAACTGCTTTCCTCAGTATATATATATAATCCTGATCGGGACCGTTACGTGCTTGATCCATCTTATGATGAGTTTGATGCCCTTACTCCGCTTTGGGAGTTGAATGAAGTCAAGCTTCAGAACGTTCTTTCAGAGCCTGAAATAGATAACTTTATCAGAGAACTTAAATCTGCTGTTTTGGAGAAAGATGACGTTCTCATTGATAAGGTTGTTTCTGATTTTGTCAGTGAAAAAAAACTTTCGTCAGCTTCTTCCGAAAGCGTAAGAAAAACTCGGCAGAATCTTGTTGAAATTTCCAGAGTAAAGGATGCTCTTGCATCTGCGTGGGTTGTAAAAAGTCATAACATGGGGGTTGTTGGTTTTACACTATTTTTTGCGCTTTTTTCTGTAATAGGAATAAACGTGATTGCTTTTGCACTTGCGCTTGCACTTGATACGGGGATTCGCGGACAAAAAATCTTAAGGACTGTTTTCTTTCTGCCGAATGTCCTTTCCATGATTATTGTTGCCTTGATATGGTCTATGCTTTTTGTTCAGCTTTTGCCTGCAATTACTGGTGTAGAAAAATGGATTTCTGATCCAAATAAAACGCCGTGGCTTCTTATTCTTGTTGCTGTATGGCAGGGGTGTGGATACTATATGATCGTTTATCTCGCCGGACTTCAGAATATTCCTACAGAAATAATTGAGGCTGCGAAAATAGATGGTGCGACTGGATGGCAGCGTTTCCGCTATATTACGCTGCCTTTGATGATTCCGTCACTTACGATTTCTTTGTTCCTTACTATTGCGAATGCTCTTAAGAGTTTTGATCTTATCTATGCAATGATCGGACAGACTGGATATGCAACTGGTACTGTACCATTTGTAATGGATATTTATTTTGATGCGTTCTCTATGAAACAGGCTGGTCTTGCTACTGCAAAAGCCATGGTATTGTTCTTTGCAATTGTTATTATTACAGGAATTCAGCTGTATATAATGAAAAGAAAGGAGATTGAAGCGTAATGAATATAAAATTTTCTCATATAAGATCTGAATCTGCAAAACGAACCGGTCTTACTGTTGCACTTATAGTTTTTGCTGTGTTCTTTATTTATCCGCTGTTTTTTGTTGTGGTAAATTCTTTCCGCCCAAATGCAGATATTATTCTTAAACCTACGGGGCTTCCTGTAAAGATGTTTATCGGAAACTATATTCAGGCATGGAAAGAAATGCAGTTTCCTAAAGTCTTTTTTAATACTCTGCTAGTTACAGTTTTGGGAACGGGGGGAATTATTGTTACTTCTGCAATGTGTGCATACGGACTAGTTCGTTCGGAATGGAAAATCTCGGGTATATTGTATGCTTTTTTTGCTTTTTCTCTTGTAATTCCGTTTCAGATTATTATGGTTCCGATCGGGGTTCTTGCCGCTGACCTTCATCTTATGAATGTGCACGGGCTTATTCCTATGTATTGGGGGTTGGGATGTCCGACCGCAATCTTTATGTTTCATGGATTTATAAAGGCCGTCCCTAAGGAATTGGAAGAGTCGGCTTCTATTGATGGTGCGGAAAGATTCTATATATTTTTTAGAATTGTTCTGCCGCTGATAAAAACGATTATAGCAACAGTTGCCGTGATTGATGCGCTTTGGATCTGGAATGACTTTCTTCTGCCTTTGATTGTTGCAAAGCAGGGTACAATTCAGCTTGCTCAGATGCGTTTTAACGGTCAGTTTATGAAAGATTACGGGCCGATGTGTGCGTCCCTTACAATTTCCTCAATTCCGATTATAGCATTCTACCTTCTCCTTCAGAAGTATATCATAAAAGGAATTGCAGCCGGAGCTGTAAAGGGGTAGAAATTCGTTGTCACGAGGACGTTTTTCTGCTTGTTGCTATATTTCTTATTGTTTTCTATACTGATAGCAATGAAGAATATGCTGTTAGATTTATACCTCACTTTCTTGAAGATCGGTTCGCTTACAGTTGGCGGTGGCTATGCCATGCTGCCGATGATGCAGGGCGAATTGGTCTCATATAGACAATGGATAACAGATGAAGAACTTCTTGATTATTATGCAGTTGGACAATCTACTCCGGGCATTATAGCAATAAATGTTGCAACTTTTGTCGGCTATAAGCAGCGCGGTGTTGTCGGTGGAATAATTGCGACTCTTGGAATTATAACTCCTAGTATTGTTGTAATTACAGCGCTTGCAGGACTTATAAGCTCAATAGATGAATATCCGTTGGTTCAAAAGGCAATGAAAGGAATCAACGTTGCAGTCTGCGCCCTTATTACTGATGCAACATTAAATTTTATCCGCAAAACATTAAAAGGTATTTTCAGTTTTCTGATCCTTGCAATGTCATTTAGTCTCATATATTTCTTTAAAGTTCCTTCCTATGCGATTGTGTCAGGAGCCGCAGTAACAGGTATTATAATTTATCTTATTCAGAAGAGAAGGGCGAAATGAACTGTGATGTAAGTCTTTTCTGGTTATTCTGCGTTTTCTTTTATATAGGACTTTTTACGATTGGTGGCGGATTGGTTGCAATTTCGCTTATGCAGCAGACTATTGTAGAACGAGGATTGGTTTCTACTGAGCAGTTTTACAATATGATAGCAATTTCTGAAAGTACTCCAGGACCGGTTGGCGTTAATATGGCTACTTTTCTTGGATATGAGTTTTACGGGATTCCAGGAGCTATAATAACCAGCTTTGCGGAAGTCCTTCCTTCGCTTATCACGATTTTAATAATTGCGCGGTTTATAATTAAGTTCGGTAACTGCAAGTCAGTAAGAACCGTGTTTAATGTTCTGAGGCCGGCTG
The DNA here is from genome assembly GCA_017392945.1 of Treponema sp. Taxonomy (GTDB): domain Bacteria; phylum Spirochaetota; class Spirochaetia; order Treponematales; family Treponemataceae; genus Treponema_D. The sequence goes on along the minus strand of JAFOSK010000098.1, from coordinate 2,359 downwards.
GAACCGGAATGATTTTTGTTGTTGCTGTACAGATGTTTACAAATGTGCTTTTAAATGTTCCTGAAGATTTGAATGTGCTTTGTACTCTGGCAGGACGGCAAGATCTGTTCAACTGGATGAGTGTTGCGTTTTATCTGCTTTTCTTTTTTTTCAGAAAGAAGTTTAAGATTCATCCGTTCTTTGTTGTAATTGCTGGCGCAGTCTGCGGAATGATTTTTTACTGAACAAAAAATCAAAAATGTGTTATAATGACTTTGTAAAATTGAATGATATAAAATCCGTTGTTTATTTACGGAAATAAAAATGGGAGAATATATGAAACCTACACTTTTGGTTCTGGCAGCAGGTATGGGTAGCCGTTATGGTGGTGTAAAACAGATTGATTCAGTTGGACAGAATGGAGAATGCTTGCTTGATTTTGCGGCTTATGATGCACTCAAGGCTGGATTTGGAAAAGTTATATATATAATCCGAAAAGATATAGAGAAAGATTTCAGAGAACGCCTTTTTGACCGTGTTGCAAGAAATATGGACGCAGAATACGTATTCCAAAGTCACGAAAGTCTTCTTACAGAGGAACAGATAAAGCTTTCTGCTGCAAGAACAAAGCCATGGGGAACTGCTCATGCAGTCCTTTGTGCGGAAAAACAGATTCATGAACCTTTTGCTGTGATCAACTCGGATGACTATTACGGACGCTCTGCATTTGAAACTCTTGGAAGACACCTTGCGGCTCTTAATAATGATTCTACAGAACATGCAATGGTAGGTTATGTTCTTGATAAGACAATGAGTCGTAATGGTTCTGTAAGCCGTGGCGTGTGTACTGTAAAGGACGGACGCCTTGAATCAATTGTTGAAAATCTTAAAATTTATTTTGAAGGCGATAAGGTAATTTCTGAAATTGATGATAAAAAAATCCAGCTTACGGGGAAAGAGACTGTAAGTATGAATCTTTTTGGATTCAGTCCAAAGGCATTCGAGCAGTTCAACGAATACTGGGAAAACTTTATAAAAGAAAATGTAACTGCAGAGAAAAAAGAGGCGTTGCTTCCTGTAGTTGCCGGCGACATTATCAGGACCGGACGTGGTTCACTTAAGGTTTATACTTCTGAAGAAAGTTGGTTCGGCATGACTTACCCGGAAGACCGGGAAGTCGTAAAATCAGAAATTGCCAAGAAAATTACCAGTGGATATTATCCAGAAAAGCTTTGGGAAAAGTAATTCTTGACTGTATTAAGTTGGAATGATGTTTTAAATTCGGCTCAGCCGTTGTTTCCGCAGGGCACGGCCCTTAGTGTTGGTTCTTTTGACGGGCCTCACAGGGGGCACTGTGCGCTGTTTAATGCTGTGTTTTCTGCTGCGGAAAAAGAATCTCTTGTTCCGGGAATTGTTACTTTTACAAAAGCTCTTCCTGGAATAAAGCATCCTGTCTCTTATGCAGGGGATATAGCAACTCTTTCCGAGCGGCTTAATCAGTATAAGAATAAAGGGTTTGACTTTGTTGTTCTTGTGGATTTTGATGATTCTTTTTCCCGTATGGGCGGAGAAGTTTTTTTTACTGTCCTTATGAATAAACTGAATATGCGTTTTATTGCAGAGGGGCAAGATTTTCGCTGCGGTTACAAGGGATCCTATGGAATGGCAGAAATAACGGACTTTATTTTGCAAAATGGAATCCGGGCGCAATTTCTAGATTTGGTTCAGACCGACGGAAAAAGAATCAGTTCATCAGAGGTACGCCGGCAGATTCAGAAAGGAAATTTTTCTTTGGTTACTGAACTCCTGGAGCGGCCGTTTCTGCTGGAAATTCCGGAAACTTCATATCTAATAGAAAAAAAGACATTTGTCGTAAAGCGCAGTCTTTTGTATCAGGTTTCGCCGGAAACCGGAAGTTATAAAGTTCTTCTGAACGGTTCTGTTCCGGCTGTTCTGATTGCTGCTTCAGAAAAATTGATGATTTCTCTCGCTGAAGAAAATCCCCAATCTGATTTTGCAACTGTGGGACATTTGAAGTACGTTTTGTTTTAACCGTATAGTAGGCATATTGATTTAATTGTCCGTTATGATCAATACTCTTTTTATGTTTTTATAGCATATTGCGTTGATTTTTTTTTGTTTTTTTTGTAAACTCACAGAAGTCTGTCTTACGGTTATTGTGTGATTATAGTTCAAAACCCGAATTATGACCTGCATAAAAGCCGCTTACTCAGATTATCAATAATTTTTTTAGGGGTTCTAAAATGGCACTTACAAAAGAAACAACATCATCTGTAATTTCTAAGTTCGGCGCAAAAGAAGGCGATACTGGTAACGTAAAGGTTCAGATTGCTCTTCTTACAGAAAGAACAAAGCAGCT
>JAFOSK010000097.1 GCA_017392945.1 Treponema sp. | reverse complement strand
TACAGACTTCTAAATAAAGAGCTTATTGAACAAGGCTACGGAAAATACTATTCAAACTTCGCTTTTAATTCAAAAAGAATGACAGACTTTGCACAAGCAGAAGAAAAAGCAAAACAAAACCGAAATGGAATGTGGCAATAGGGAAGTATAGCAGTCAATTAGCGCACATGTGCGCTAATTAAAAAAGCGGCTACAAAATGTAACCGCCTTTAAAACTAACCTAAACACATTTTTACAAAGAAATGAGAAGGCTTTAATCCGCTTGCATCAATCTTTGCTTTTATCTGTTCATATTCTTCTGGAGCTTTTTTCAATCAGTTTTTATTCCTGTCCGGCAGTACCGCATCCAGGATAAACGCACTTAATGTCTTGCCTGATTTTTTGGCAAGTTCCTTTACAAGCTCGGCTTCTTCAGGCTGGCAGCTTACAGACAGAAAAGTTCTTTTAATGCCCGTTGCTTTACGGCCGCCGCCGTGATAACCGTAACCTGTGTATTTTTTTTCTTCTGACATATTATGCCACCTTTAGGATTATTGAGATTACAGACAGAATTATTGAAATTGACTGTAAAACAATAAACACGATCATTAATTTTTCAAATCTTGAAAGCATTGACAACTCCTTATAGATGACTCTATTATAAGGACAGGCACTCTCTCCGAGAGCCTGCCCGATGTGTTACAACATCATCGAAATAATGGCGAGGGCGACTTGAACAAAAGCAAGCACTACTGATATTAGTGCGAGCTTGTCAGCCCTTGACCATTTCTTTTTCTTAGCCACTCATAATCACCTCCTTGGCATTGCCACTTGATGATTTTATATTAACACATCTTTTGTTTTATGTCAATACATTTTACAAAAAAAATATCTGAAAAGAAAACCTCGAATCGAAAAAACTTTGCACTTGATCGTGCTGCGGTATTTTTTTATGCATCTGTAAATTAAACTTGAAGACGTTAGCGCACATGTGCGCTAACGCAAGGGGAGAGAGTTATCCATAAGGTGCAGAGCATTCTTAAAAATGCGCGCACGCCTTAAGCGTGTCAAAACTTGTGGGTAACTCGAACAGAAAAGAATAAGCCCGAAGATTCATTTATAGCTTTCAAACAATTAGCGCACATGTGCGCTAATTAAAGGATTTCCACAAGATTGTTTGCAGCATAAAACGAAGATCTGATTGACTGAATCGTCTCCAACAACGAAAACCTGGTATAATATTCAGTCATTTCAGGAGATGTATGCCCAACGATTTTCTGAACCTGCTCAATATTTACATCCCGCCTCATCATGGTAACATAAGTAAACCTGAGGCTATGCGGTATCAACCGTCTTCCGTCTTTTGTAAAGCCTAAGCTTGTAACAATTTTCTTGAAAACATTTTCCAGATATTCTTTTCTAACAGGCTTTCCGAATCTCATGAAAAGATAATCGTTGCCTTTCTTATCATACAATTCCATGTATGATTTCACCTCATTAAGTATTTTATCCGGTACCGGGACAACCCTGATTTTAGGATCTAACAAAGAACCTTTTTTGTTGTAAAAAGTCCGTTCGCCGTTAATTTTACAAAATCCATTAACGACAAGAACTTTATAATCAAACAGAAACTGAGAAGCCTGCAAAGCCCGGGCTTCACCCAATCTAAGCCCGCATGTAAAAATAATACGGAACATAAGCCAGTCATCATGGTTCTTAAAGTTGTCTCTGCAAAAGAAGCTCTCAACCTCTTCTGCAGTCAATACATCAGCTTTTTTGCTGTTTCTTGCGAATCTCTGAAATTTAGGTCTCGGAACCGGATTGTCACATTTCCAAATTGTCTCTTCATAGATATTGCCGAATGTATCAAGATAGAAATTTTTCCAGGAACCGCTGTGCCTGGAATCATCAATAAGGAACTGTTCTATTTCAGATATTTTCAGAGTATTGATGTTTCTAGTGCCAAAATCAGAAATAATTAATTCAATAAAATATCTTTTCTGTGATATCGTAATAGGACAATTTTCTTTTCCAAAACTTTTCCTGCGTTTCAAATGTTCACTCCCCAAAACATACATATCCGCCGCTATATTCCTGATCAAATACTGAGAATCAGTTTCAATCTTAAGTTTTGAAACGAATAATTTCGCTTCCCTCAAGTTTCTGCAATCATGGCAAAGTTTTCTGTGTTTCTTACCAGAAGAATCAACATAAGTATAATAAAATACATCGGTTCCGTTGTTTCTTTTTTGAATGATTCTAATATCCATAGCATACCTCTCATGATCAATCCTGATCTTTGTATTTTTCGGAAAGGTTATGTATAAGCTCTGTAATATTCTTCTGAATATTAGGCGGCAACATCCTAAGCTCTTCCAAAGTCGGATAGTTTGGTATGATTTTTGAAAAATCAGGTTCAATGCCGTCAACTAAAAATTCGACGCTTGTATTCAGGGCCCTTGCAATTTTCAGAGCTACATCAGCCTTAGGAATGATATGCTGGCGAGTGTTCACATATGTCAAAAGAGTAGGATAGGCAATGCCAACCTTTCCAGCAAATTCCTTAAGCTGCAGACCATGATAATAAAGCTCGATTCTTAAATTCTTACCAAAAGACATAAATTCTCCCGGTTAGCGCACATGTGCGCTAACAATTCATCTGATGATAAGAGAATTTTTGGAAAAAATTTAAATAATGAATAAATTCTTCACACTCAAACAAAAAAAAATATTGACAAATAAAAAAGTTAATTGTAAAAAGAAACAGAGATAAGAAATTACAGAATTTTTCTGCAATTTTCGCGATCGCTAGGAAATCAGATTTTTTTGAGAAAAACACTTCGTCCTGCAATTCCTTGCAGAACAATCATTTAGGTATTACCCGGCACGAGATTTGAACTCGCAAGGATTGCTCCACCTGGACCTGAACCAGGCGCGTCTACCAATTTCGCCAACCGGGCTTGTGCATTCAATAATATCAGTTATTATAATTTTAATCAATATCCGGTAGCTTTCATACAGCTATAAATTCCAAACATAACACAAACAAAAAGAACGCCTGTTACAGCATAAATCCAAACAGGAAGAGAATCAGAATGCCGCAGAATCCTTTTTTTGCGAACATCTTTACTTGCACCTGCAAGAATTGAAGCCAATGCCTTTGCCTTATCATAAGTCTGAGCCCCCGCATAGCCGCCTTTCATTGCATAACCACAGTTCGGGCAGCCCTGTTTAAATTCAGAAGAAGTTCCTGTATGTCCGCAAACTGGACAGCGAACCGAAATAAAAAATTTTCCACATTTTTTGCAAAGTTTTGCATTTTCTGGAACTTCTGCACCGCAGTTTTCGCAAAAAAACTTTGCTTCCTTACCTTTATTCGCCATATAATTCCAAAATCCTTGCAAGCAAAGAATGTTTTCTGCGGTGCTGAATCTGTACATGTTCATTCACTGCAATTTCGTCTACCGAAGGAATTGCGACAGAGGGAAGTATTTCTGAACATGCAGCCTCAATTGCCTCAACGGCAGGAATTTCTTCACAACTTTCAGTCTTATAACCTGCTACATCAGCAACGCCGTCCATCCGTGAATCAAGATATTCTTCAATATCACTTAAAGTAGGTATAAGGCTACTTTCAGTATGCATACCCAAAAGATCATCTACAGTCGGTAAATCTGAAGCTTCAAGCACAGAACAAGCATCGTTCAAACTTTCAGATTTAGGTTTTTCACCAGATTCATCATGTTCAGAAGAAATATTCTGTTCTTCATGAGTTTCTGGAATATCAATTAAACTTATGTTTAACTTTTCAATAAAATCATCAACAGAAGGAATTCCATTCACTGGCAATTCCGAAACAGCTTCAAGAATTGAATCAATACCCGGGATTAAAATATTTTTTAGGTTTTCTATATCGATCGATTTTGAAGATGAATACTCAACATTCCTGCTTCTTTCGTCTTCAGTAATAACTTCTGAAACGCCCGGTCGTAAAATATCATCAACTGTCGGCAGAAAACCATCAAGCTCTGAACTAATAATATTATCAACAGTCGGAAGCTCCAGGGATTCAAGAAGCTCTTTTACAGAATTAATTGAACCCGAATTATTTTCAACAAATTCAGATCCAAGAAGAGAGTCTACAGTAGGAACCTCATCGGTATCAAGTTCTTCAACATATGCAGCATCCTCAATATCTTCAGCAGCAGTAGAAAGATGACGGGCTTTTTCTTCATTAACCAAACTAGTTAGTTTTTTTATACCTTTTTCATCAAGTTCTGAAATATAACCTTTTACGCCAAGCGCAATTTCTTTTTCAATTTCATCTTCAGAAATTGTTTCCGGTCTGAAAAGAATGATCACAGGTCTCTTTTCAAGTACTGCATTTTCAAACTGGACAAGAGTTTTCCAATGACGAGGGTAGTCAAACGCACTTATCACAGTGACATCAGGCGCGATTTCAATAATATTGTCTAAAGCCTTTAAAAGCCATTTGTATACAATAGTATCACAGCCGTCAGATTCCAGTACATCCTGGATTTTTTTTACGACATCTTCATTATCCGCAATAATCAATGCTTTCATTTACTCTGTTCCCAGGTTTGTAACCGTATAATCATAAATCTGCCAGATACCTTCGCGCTGACGAACCATATAAACATAACTTTTCTTTTCATGATAATTAGGGTATTTGAACCATTCCGTAACAGTTACAGTTCCCTTTGTCTTTGTGTAGACCGTTTTTTCAATTTCAAACCTTTCAGGGATAGAAACAATGTCATTATCAATTTTTGACTGCATAAGATCTGCTTTATACAGCTTCAGCATACGTTCACGTTCTTCTGCAGAAACGGCCACATATTTTCGTTTTAAAGCTGAATTACGGAGAAAAAGCGATTCAACGTCAAGATAAAGGAAGAACTGATCCCAAAGTGACTTCTGACGCGCAATTATTGTCTGTTCAACAACTTTATCAGGAGATATTTCTTCAGGTTTTAGAAGTTCTGCCGTATGATTTTTTACAGGAAGAACCGTAGATGCCGCAGCCGCCGGAGAAGGGCGAACTTCAAGTGTAAGTCTGTTGGAAATCTTATATAGATATTTTGATTTATAAAGTTCAGGATAAACAGCCAGCTCAACATAATAAACAGAAGGCTCCGTAATCTGAACATAATCCTTCAGGTTTTCTACAAAGGCATATTCTTCGCCCGTTTCAAGGCTTATTTCCCTAAAATATACAGTCTGATTTGTAGTTCGCTTGCGCTTAAGGTCTTCTGTCTGCGGAAGAAGAGTGTTCTTTACAGTAAAAACGTTGAAATCACAGCTGAAACGCCTGTCATCTGCAATTTTGAACCTCAGAGTTTCTTTTGAATTATTTTTAATTGAAATATGCACTTGAACAGGACTTGCATCAGGCTCTGGATAGTACATAGTTTTGTCAAAGTATTTTATGGAAACAGACATATTCTGGAATTTTTCAGGATCGGCTCCGTTCTGTGAAAAAGCAATCTGTCCAAACAAAAACAAAACTGATATAATTGTAAGAAATTTTCCTTTCAATGTAAGCTCCTTCAAGGTTTATATTGATAACCCTTAATTTTTTATCGGCATAATTTTATGAAATCATTATTATCAAATTCTATCATGGAAAAATTAAACAACTTCGAACCATTCTTGGCAGCAGCAGACAAAGCTGCAAACATAAATGAATGTCATCACATAGAAATAACCGGCATAAAAGGCTGCCTTCACAGCTATTTCATATCGCAATACTTCAAAAAAAACTCGGCAAAATGGCTGAACCAGCTAAAATACAATGCAGCCGGTTATTCTTCTCAAGCATTGAAAGGAAACGGAAGCCTTGAATTTACATCAGGCGCAGGCGATCTGATAATAATCGTTCCAGGGGAACGGGAGGCAAATTCCTTAAAATCAGATCTTGCCACGATTTTTCCGGAAGCAAAATGTACCATAATCCCTACATGGGGCACATTATTTTACAGACCGGTGTCTCCCGGTTCCATCATATTCGGAAAACGTTCCGGTGCACTTGCAAAACTTGCAGATAAAAATACAGACCTTGCAAAAGCCTTTGACCTTAAGCCAAGAATTTTTATCATCCCACAGCGGGTCGCAGAAACGCCTTTGCCTCCACCGGAATACATAAGATCCTTAATTTTTAAGCTGAAAAGAAAACAGCAGATCGACACCGTCAATATTGCAGAAAAACTTACAAAAATCGGTTACACTCGAGTCCCAAGAGTTGGTGTTCCGGGAGAATTCAGTCTGCGAGGAGAAGTGCTGGATATCTTCCTTCCGTCGGAAGAGCTTGCCGTTAGAATCGTATTTGACTTCGACGAAATAGAAGAAATAAAAACATTTGACCCAGAGACACAGACAACGGTTGAAAAAATTGACAGCGTACTTATCTATCCGATGAAAGAAATTACATGGGATGACAGACTAATTGCCAAACTGGAAGAAATTCTCGATGACACTAAAAACACTGATGAAAACGTGCCAAGGCTACCATTGACGGATGAAGCGAAAAAAAACAGAACAAAGCTGATTGACAACCTGAAAAACTTTGGACAAGCAGAAGGTGAAGAGTTATTCTATCCGGCTCTCTGGGAAAAAAGAACTTCAATCTTTGATTACATAGACAAAAATACGACTGTTTTTTTCTTTGATTTTGACAGGTTGGAAAACGCTCTTGAAAACACAAGACGCGAGCAAAACGGAATGTACAGGAAAGTACGGGTTGACTATCCGGTACTTCCGCCTGAAGAATTAACATTTGAATTCAACAAGCTAGTAGACTCTTTATCAAGATGTATAAAATTTAAGACACTTATAACAGAAAATTCCACATCTTTAGATTTAATTGATCATAATCTTGAACAAATTCAGATTCCTTGTGAACCAGCACAAAGCTATTTCGGAAACCTGACATTCCTAAAAGATGAACTTTCTCGAATGCAGGACGACAACTGGTCAATTTTTATTTATGCCGATAACGAAAATCAGTCTTTAAGAATTAACGAAATACTAAAAGATTTCACTGGCAAAGACTGTAAAAATCCAGTACGGATATTTGGAAATGCAATTTCAGAAGGATTCATAATTCCCGACATAAAACTGCGTGTAATTCAGGAAAACGAAATATTCGGAAGACGCAAGTATGTTCCAAAATCTCTGCATAAAGCAAAAAGTCAGGTCATAGATACATTTGTAGAACTCAATCCAGGAGATTATGTCGTACATGTACAATACGGTATCGGAATATTCAAAGGAATCGAACGGGTAAAATCACTTGGGAACGAAAGGGACTACATAAAGCTAGAATACGCGGATGAAGAATTCGTATTCGTTCCAATAGAGCAGGTAAATCTTGTTCAGCGTTACATCGGAAACGAAGGCGAAAAACCGGCTTTAGACAGAATCGGAAGCAAGTCCTGGGAAAACAGAAAAAACAAAGTAAAAAAAGCCGTTGAAGACCTTGCGGAAAAACTTATTGGTCTTTATTCACGCAGAAAAGCAGCCAGAGGCTTTCCATTTCCAAAAGATACTGAATGGCAGACAGCCTTTGAAGCGGCATTTCCGTACGAAGACACACCCGACCAAATTACAGTTACAGCAGAAATCAAAGCTGATATGGAAAAACCAATTCCAATGGACAGACTTGTCTGCGGTGACGTAGGTTACGGAAAAACAGAGATCGCAATGAGAGCCGCATTCAAGGCCGTTATGGGAGGAAAACAGGTTGCTTTTCTTGCTCCGACAACAATTCTTGCAGAGCAGCATTATGAAACATGTGTAGAAAGATTCCATAATTTTCCAGTACGAATTGCACAACTTTCGCGATTTATATCGCCTGCAGAACAGAAAAAAATACTTCAAAAAACAAAAGAAGGCCAAATAGACATACTTGTGGGCACACACAGAATAATCCAAAAAGATGTCGCTTTTAAAAATCTTGGATTAATGATAATAGATGAAGAGCAAAGATTCGGCGTAAAAGATAAAGAAAGGCTAAAAGAATTCAAAAATAACATAGACTGTCTAGCAATGTCTGCAACTCCAATTCCAAGAACACTGCACATGAGCCTCTTAAAAATCAGGGACATGAGCCTTTTAACAACACCTCCTCAAATCCGAAAACCTGTAGAAACAATCATTGACGCATACAGCGAGGAAAAAGTTGCCGCCGCAATCCGTAAGGAAGTAGAACGGGGCGGGCAAGTCTTTTACCTGCACAACCGGGTAGAATCATTAGTCGAAACCCGCATAAAACTAGAACGATTGCTTCCGGAAATGATGATTGACGTGGCACACGGACAGATGACAAGCGAACAACTTGACGATATTTTCAGAAGATTCAAAATGGGAGGTTTTCATGTTCTGGTCGCTACAACAATAATAGAAAACGGAATCGACATCCCTAATGTAAACACGATAATCATCGATAGAGCCGATATGTATGGAATAAGCCAGCTTTACCAGCTAAGAGGACGAGTAGGCAGAAGCGATAAAAAAGCATACGCATATCTTTTGTACCCAGGAAACAGATCTCTTAGCGAAATCGCAATGAAACGACTTCAGGTAATAAGTGATTTCACAGAACTTGGAAGCGGCTTTAAGATCGCCATGAAAGATATGGAAATTCGAGGTGCCGGAAACCTTCTTGGAAGAGACCAGTCCGGCAACGTATATTCCGTTGGATTTGACATGTACGTAAGGCTCTTAAACGAAGCCGTAAACCATCTTATAGCTCAAGAAGATTACAAATCTCAGACAGAAACTCTTATGGAATTGGAATACACAGGATTCATTCCAGATTCCTACGTACAAAACCCGCAGACTAAAATGGAAATCTATAAAAAAATTGCAGCAGTTCAAATTCAAGCTGAACTTGACGGGGTTGTAAGCGAACTGCTCGACAGATTCGGACCAGTTCCTGACGAAGTTTCAAGTCTGCTTGCTCTTGCTGAAATCAGGATTCTATGCAAGAAGCTGAACATCGCTTCTATAAAAGAACACCATGGAACTGTAGCTGTTGAATTTGCAAAAGTAAGCGATATTTCGGTAGACAAAGTTCTAAGGCTGATATCAGAAGCAGCAGGTGCAGTACGCCTTGATCCTGCAAAACCAAACATGATATTCTTGAATATCGGCAAAATCGGGCTAAAAGAAAAAAGCGAATTTATCCGTGAAAAACTTGAAAGAATAGCATAAAAAAAACAAAGTAGTTAGGTTATTTTATATTAAAACATAATCAAAACCTAACTGCTTTGTTTATCCCATATTATTATAGTCTGTTTATAATGTATATTCTGTCTACCGTATAACCCAGTTACTTTTTTTTCCTAATATTACATATTACAGTCCGATTATAGTACTCCCGTCTCTAAAAAAATAGAATCAATCCGACTGGATATTTTTAGAAAAATTAAGAAAACAATGTACAAAGAAAATTTTTTTTACCGCCGCTTTTCTGGGCAATTACACAATTTTATTTTCAGATGCGTGAGGGATTGAAAGGGAGAGCCATTTTTGCTTTGCAAAAATAGCGAAAACATGCGGAGCGTGGTCGAAGGCGAAAGCCGAAGCTCTCTGTAAAGCCCCGCCGGCAACAAGTTGCCGGCACGCCCCAGTAAGATTTTACCTTTTTCAGGATTTTATATTTAATATTTCATAGATAATTCACTTTATGAAGCATTGAAACTTTTTTCTTTGAATTTCACTTTCTAATGTTATAATCAAGGTAGCTGAAAATTACCTTAAGAATTTAATTTAGGAAAATATACATGACTGAATTGACAAAAATTATCAGTATTTCTACCCTTCTTTTTCTTGCCCTTTCCTGCTTTCAGGCGGGAATTTTTTTGTGCTCAGGTCCCAATTTAAAACAAAACAACAGACGTACGCTCATTTTTATTGAATTTTTTACAGGTTTTCTTCTTCTTTTTGATGCTCTTGCCTATATTTATCGAGGAAACATAAGTACGTCAGGCTGGTATATGGTTCGCCTCTGTAATTTTCTTGTCTTCATATGCAATTCGTCAGCGGCATTTTTCTTCTGCTTTTATGTCTGTGAGTTCATAAAACAGTCGCGATTAAGTTTTTCGCTTCTTTTAACTCCAAAATCTTCAATTAGAAAAGAAGGAATTCCCGTACAACTCTTTATAGTACTTTTTTTATGTATTCTTGGAGCACTCCTTACCACAGTCAGTCAATTTACGAATCTTTTTTATTATTTTGATGAAAACAATATTTATCACAGAAATACTTTTTACCCAATAAGTGTTTCGCTTGGATTTTTACCGGGACTCATCACGCTTACCATGTTTTTTCAAAACAGAAAAAAACTCCCGAAGAATGTCTTTGTTTCGCTTTTGTTTTATTTTATTCTTCCCGTAATCGGCGTGATTTTGATTCTTGTCATCTATGGATTTTCATGGATAAACATATCTCTTGGACTTGGTGCGCTGCATCTTTTTTTCTCTTCAATAAAATTGCTGGAACTTGAATTTTATTCAGCAGAACGTAAATCTTCTGTTTTAAGTCCTGTCTATAAAATCATAACAGATGACACAAAAAATCAAAAAAGGCTAATGAGAAATCATTTCTGGCAGACTCTTTCCGTAAGTTTGGGCGGTCTGCTCTTAGTTCTTGTGATTGTTTCTATCAAAGGCCTGTCTCTTTCTGAAAAATCTCTGACAATCGAAGAGCCATATTCAAATAATGACATTTCAAAAAGCGTGTGCGTAACTTTTGTCCGAAACGCCGAGAAACACTGGATTGATGAAGCTGATCCAGATAGAACAGGTGCCCAATACGACGGAGTTATTTATAACAATATGAGAAGCACAATCATTACGGACTGGAAATTTTCAATTTTAGTTCCTGCCGGCTGTTCTGTAGATCCGGGACCTTGGAACGGAACATTCTCGCTTTCCGCAGATACATTGAATGTCATAAAACCTCGTGCCGGCGACAAGGAAAATATTCACGGAGAAGATTTTTACACGATTACTCCGCTAAAAACACTTGGTTTTGGCTGCATTATGTACACTCCGCACAACTATGATCCACTTTCGAAAAAAATCGTTTTTACATATTCGAGTGTATTAAAACCGCTTACAAATGTTCTTTTTGATGTTTTTCTCGCTATTCTATTCGTAATATTCATCATTTCAACAACGCTAATGATTTTTGAGGGGAAACTAATTCGCATTGAAGAAGAAAATAAAAAACTTGAAAATACTGTAAAAGAACGCACGAAAGAACTTGAAGAAGAAAAGAATCACTCAGAAAGTCTTCTTCTGAATATTCTTCCAAAAGAAATTGCAAAAGAACTTACAGAGCATCCGGACAGAACGCTTGCTAAGAAATATCCGAATGTAACAGTGCTTTTTACAGATATCGTTGGCTTTACCAAAATAAGTGGTGAAATGAATGCAGAAGAAGTCGTTACGATGCTGAACAAAATGTTTACCCTATTCGATGAACGCGCACAGCGTGAGGGAATCGAGAAAATCAAGACAATCGGAGACGCTTACATGGCGGCAGCAGGTCTTACTCAAAATGAAGAAAATGACGGAGCTGAAAAAATGGTCCGGTTTGCTAAAGGTCTTCTAAATGATGTACGTTCTTTCAACGAGACATCAGCTGTTAAGCTATTAATCAGGCTCGGAATAAATTCTGGTCCGCTTGTTGCAGGCGTCATCGGAAAAACAAAGTTCATTTATGATATTTGGGGTGACACCGTAAATGTTGCAAGCAGGATGGAAAGCACTGGACTTCCGATGAAAATCCATGTAACCGAATATACAAAAGCTCAGACTGCAAACTTATTTTCTTATACCGAAAACACAGAAATCAACGTAAAAGGGAAAGGCATGATGAAGAGTTACTTTTTATAAGTTCGACCTTCTGCCGTAGAGACCTTGCTTCATATCAATACTATAGCATCACTACCATGAAATTTAAGAGCAGATATATCGCCTTAATTTTAGACGGTACTATTTTCTGTTCATAAGTATTTGCAAATATTCCTACCAAGTGAAGTTTATTTTTCTGTTTCAAACATCGAATCAACCTGCTGTTAGAGTCGGGAGGAAATCGCCATTTAGAGTCAGGCAGAATTAACCAATTTTAGTCAAAGAAAAATAACCAATAATGCACAGAGTTGCCTCCTTTTACTGGTTATTTTCTGACTGTTCTGTTAGTGCGACAGTCTTTGC
>JAFOSK010000096.1 GCA_017392945.1 Treponema sp. | reverse complement strand
TAAGAAAAAAGCTGAAGGAATATGTTTCTTCAGGATGCACCTGTCCAGCTTTTCATTGCAAAGGTTGCATTCATGACAGCACTCATCATGTTCTTTGCCGTTAAGCTTGCTCTTTATCATGGTCTTTCATGGACAGTAGTAATCGTTCTTGTTGTTCTTGCACTGTATGCCTTTGTAATGGACAACACAGTTCTTGGCCGCCATATTTATGCAGTCGGAGGAAACCCTGAAGCTGCTGAACTTAGCGGTATCAACGTTCAGAAAATTACAATGTTCGTATTCTGTTCAATGGGTGCCCTTGCTGGTCTTGCCGGAATTCTGTTTACAGCACGACTTCAGTCTGCTACACCTACAGCGGGAAATGCATTCGAAATGGATGCAATTGCTTCATGTTATGTAGGTGGAGTTTCTGCTGCTGGTGGTTCTGGACGCGTTACTGGTACAATTATCGGTGCTCTTGTAATGTCTGCCCTTACAAACGGAATGAACCTTATGGGAATCGGTATTTCTTATCAGTACATTGTACGTGGAGCAATACTTATTCTAGCCGTACTCTTCGACGTACGTGCACGCCGCATGAAGGTCTAGTCAAGCCCTGCCGCTGTTCTGCGCGTAGCGCGGAGTAACGGCAGTTTTTTGAAAATTGTCTTATATTACCCTCAATTTAGGACTGCCCCTGAAAATGGTTTATTTTCGGGGGATTTTTTTCTTCATCAGAAAATTCCGGTGATTGAGAAATATTATGCTTTTCACTATAATATATGATTATATTTCGGCGAAAATTTAGTTTATTATATAGAGGAAATTATTTATGGAAACAAAAGAAGTTCGTGTTCGTTACGCACTCCGTTCGCTTTGCTCACTACCGAGTTTCTGCTTTGCATAAACTCGCACGGTGCGAGTTATTACATATAATAAAATTATTACACAAAAAAGGAAGATATTTATGGAAACAAAAGAAGTTCGTGTTCGTTACGCACCTTCTCCAACTGGTATGCAGCACATCGGTGGTGTTCGTACTGCACTTTTTAACTACCTGTATGCCCGTTCAAAGGGCGGAAAATTCATTCTTCGTCTTGAAGATACTGACCGCACACGTTATGACGAAAAATATGTAAAAAACCTTTATGACACAATGGCATGGCTTGGCATTGACTGGGATGAAGGCGGCGACAAGGGTGGTGAATACGGTCCTTACGTTCAGAGTGAACGCTTTGAGCTTTACAAAAAATATGCAATGGAACTTGTAAAAAAGGGAGAAGCCTATTACTGCTTCTGTGATGCAGAACGCCTCGACCGCATCCGCAAGATTCAGACAGAAAACAAAATGGCTCCTGGTTACGACAGAAACTGCCGTCACCTTACTCCAGAAGAAGTAAAGGCTAATCTTGATGCAGGAAAACCATATGTAATCCGTCTTAAGGTTCCAATGGAAGGAACAACAAAATTCCATGACCACATTTTGGGCGACATTGAATGGAAAAACGAAGACATTTCTCCGGATCCAGTTCTGCTTAAGTCAGACGGCTTCCCTACATATCACCTTGCAAACATTGTTGATGACCACTTCATGAAAATCAGCCATGTAATGCGCGCACAGGAATGGATTCCTTCAACTCCTCTCCATGTTCAGATGTACCGCTCATTCGGCTGGGAACATCCTGAATTCTGCCACCTTCCTATGGTAAACGGTCAGGACGGAAAAAAACTTTCTAAGCGCCACGGTTCAACTTCCGTAAACGAATTCCGTGCACGCGGTTACCTTCCGCAGGCAATCGTAAACTACGTTGCAATGCTCGGCTGTTCTTACGAAGAAGGAAAGGAATTCTACACTCTTGACGAACTTGCAAAGAACTTTAACCTTGAACATTTGAACAAGGCTCCTGCTGTTTTTGACTACAAAAAACTTGAATACTTCAACGGAAATTATATCCGCATGCTCAGCGATGAGGAACTATATAAGTGGACATTGCCGTTCATTACAGGAACCGGTGATGCTGCTCTTGAAATCAACCCAGAAAATCCTCAGCCGGCTCCGAAAGTTGGACCTGAATATTCAGGAATTGCTTTGGGTGAAGACGGTGAACCTGTTTGCGTAGACAAGAGCATGAACATGTCAAGCGCAGACGTAAAGGCTAAGCTTCTTGCTCTTATGCCACTTATCAAGGAGCGCTTAAAGTATCTTACGGACGCTGCAGAAATGGTTCACTTCTTGTTTACAGAACCAGCTGTTCCTCCTGTAGAGCAGATTATTCCTAAAAAAATTGATGCAGCTAAGACGAAGGAAGTGCTTGAAAAGGCTAAAGATTTTGTAAAGGCTCTTCCTGAACTTGATCACGAAGCAAGCGAAGAACTTGCAAAAAAATATGCAGAAGAACTTGGAGTCAAGCTTGGTGATTTCATGATGCCAATCCGTATGGCTGTTACAGGAAGCCGCGTTTCTCCTCCGCTTATGGGTTCAATTTTGATTCTTGGGGTTGAAAAATCACTTGAACGCATTGAGCGTACTCTGGAAAAATTCTAGTAACTGTTTACTTACCGGCATTATTTTTTTTAATGATGCCGGTGAGCGGAAGGTATGAATAAATGGACGATAAAGAATTTGCAATGGACGTTCTTTGGAACGATTTCATTGATATCGTAAAGGTAAATATTGTTTCCGGTGCCTACAATTATCTAAAGGCTTCTGATGATGTCCGGGAATTTCCTGATATTTTTACGATGTTGGAAAGCACGGAAAACCTTTCTCAAGTTTATGCAAACGATCTTGCGGAATACAGAAGTTTTATTGCAAGAAAGGGGCTTATTACAAGCATTTTTGAGTCGTCCAGAAATACTCTTAATTACAGACGTATTGTAGGAAATCAATATCATTGGGTGACTTCGGAATTTATCCGGCCAAAAGATTTTTCGCTGCAGAATCCTGTAGCTGTCTTTACTAGAAAACTTGCTGATGAAAAGATTTGCAACGAAAATACTGCTGTACGTGAGCTTAACTTTGATTTTCATAAGATCCTTCAGGTAGATCTTTTCTTTGATACTTATTCCATTGTTAAAGTCCGTGATGGAGAAGTGCCTAACGGCGAAAGTGCGAAAAAATTCCTTTCTCAATGGCTTCTTGAAGTCGTAGAAGAGGGAATTGTTCACGCAGACGATTCCGACGTATTCAAGAGAATGACAGAAGTTGATTATATGCGTCGTTATTTTTTGGAAAAGAGGGGAAACCTCCGGATCCGATATAGGCGCAGGACAAACGGTGAATTCCGTTGGGTTGTTTTTGAAGCCGTTCCGTCCCCTGATTTTACTTTGCAGAGTCAGAACATAATGATTTATATTCGCGATATTGAAGATGAGTATGCAGAGCAGATGCGCCGTCAGAAGTCACTTGAAAAGATCAGTTTTGAGGATTCTCTTACAGGATTACAAAACAGGACGGCATATAATCAAGCAGTTCAGGCTCTTTCAAAACGTACGTCAGGTTCATGTGGCGTTATCTTTTCTGATCTTAACGGCCTTAAGTATATGAATGATAATTTTGGTCATGCTGCCGGCGACAAATATCTTAAATCCTTTGCGGATTTTCTAAAAAAATCATTCAGGACAAATTCGTGCTACCGTATTGGTGGCGATGAATTCGTAACTATAATCCAGGACTGTACGGAAGAAGAATTCAATGCCCGTACTTCTTCATTTATTTCTTGTGCGCAGGCTCTTAAGGATACATCTGTATCTGTAGGATCAGCATACGGAATTCTTCCGGTTTCACTTGAATCCTTGGTAGAAAAAGCTGAGCAGGTTATGTATGCAGCCAAGGCAAAGTATCACCAGGAGCACCCGGAAGTCGTGCGAAAGTAATAATGTTAAGATAATTAAAATTGAATAAGGGCTGAGAAAAAACTATAATTTCTACATTTGAAATTACAGTTTTTATCAGCCCTAAAATTTTTACCGCTGATAATTTTCAACCTGCTCTGTAATCAGAGGAACAAGCTGTTTTTTGCGGCTTACAACGTCTTTAAGGAAGTAAATATTGTTTTCCTGCTTAGGGAATGTGATGAATGGTTCAAATTTTGGATCGTATTCAATAAGAAGGACACTAGAAAGCTGCGTAATGTCTGTTACAAGCAGAGCAGCAAACAGGTGTTTTCCTGAGCGGCGTTCAATTTCAAGTTCTTCAAGAAATTCCTTCTTACGGTCAAGAATTTCTTTAAGATTTCCTACTTCAATCTGGCTGATTGTATATGCAGATTTTGCTTCCTGATATTCCTTCATATCCTGATGAATTACTTCTGTTGCAGTTCGTCCTTTAATTCTGCTTCCTGCAGTAAGGATTTCTTTTCCGATTGTCTGAATATCAAGATCTGTAATGTTTGAAAGGTATTCTGCAGTCTGACGGTCAATTTCCGTTGTTGTTGTAGACTGAAGGATGAGTGTATCACTTAAAATTCCGCAGAGCAAAAGGCTTGCAATATCCTTCGGGATGGGGATTTTCGCTTCCTGGTAAAGACCTGTTATGATTGTAGATGTAGAACCAATCGGCTTGTTGATAAAAGTAATCGGATATGTTGTAGAAAGAGGCCCGATTCTGTGGTGGTCAATTACTTCCTGAATCTTGTAGTTTTCAACACCTTCTACAGCTTGGGTCATTTCGTTATGGTCAACAAGTACAAGGCGAATGTTAGGTTCGTTTGTAAGATCATGCTCTGAAATGATTCCTACGACCTTGTTTTCTGCATCTACTACAGGAAGACGGCGTATAGGGGAATCCTGAAGAATTTGTCGTATTCTGGAAATCGTGTCTTCCGGGTGAACGGCATGAATTTCAGCGTCGGCCATAATTGAAACTGGAGTAGAGTATGCAATCATCATTACTGTGTCGCTTGTTGTATATGGACTCATGATTACGCTTACACCGTTTTTCTGAGCCATTTCTTTTAGCTCTTTATCCAGCATGTAGCCGGATGTAATGATAAGCAGACGGACTTTCTGTTCTATACATTGGCGGTAAATGCTTTCGCGGTCACTTGTGATTACAATAAGATTTTCGCTTGAGTGAGCATTAAGCATCTTTGTAAAAGTTTCGTCGCTTGCAGCGCCTACAAGAATAGAAGCCTTAAAAATATCTTCCTGATTATGAACGACCAAAGGTTGGGCATTCATTGTGCGGATTATAAGGCCTATACTTGTAGAAATATTTGTCTGAAGTTCCGGATTTAAAACCAGAAGAAGCTGCTGTGCAAATGCAGAGTAGTGCAAAAGTGACTTATAATGCCCTTCTTTGTCTACGACAGGGAGTGCCCTGAGCTGGGAAGTCTGCATTTTTCCAAGAGCTGCCCATACTGATTCGTCTTCCTGAACGACTTCACATGAGTCCTGCATATAATATTCAACCTTTGGAGTAAGGTTAGACATGTATTTTGGGGACGTGACGTTAAATTTCTTGTAAATGTAGTCAGTCTGTGGATTAAAATGTCCTGCCCTTGCTGCTTTGTAGTTGCTGAATCCCTGAAGCTGCTTCAGCATTGCGTACGCTGTTGCTGAAACAGCTGAGTCTGTATCTGGATTTTTGTGACCGAAAATATATACGGTTTTATTCATGGTACCCCTCTATTTCGTTGTAAAGTGCTTCAAATAAGGTTGCTTTATCGTTGTTTATTTCTCTGATTGTTTTCGCCATCTGCTTGGCAAGATATAAAACTACCCTGAATCCAAGCGTTGGTTCCTGTTCACATAGGTGAAGGAATTTTTTCCCCGAAAGCGCAAGTGTTGTACAGTCGCTTTCAGCCATTACGGTTGCAGATCTCGGATCGTTGCCAATCAGAGCATTTTCTCCAAAAAAAACGTTCTGCGCAGAAGAAAAATTTGCCAATGCAATAATGTCTCCTGCCGGTGTTGTTCTTGTTATGTTTACTAGACCTGAATAAAGAATGTAGCAGAAATCCCCTTCGTCACCTTCTTTAATAATCAGATCACCTTTTTTAAATTTTTTAACAGTTATTGAATCATAAACTTTATGCAGAATATTAACGTCTTCCTGCTTTTTTATATCGAAATCTGAAAAAAGAGGAATGGAATTAAGTTTTTCGAGTACAACTGAAAATTCATCCATATTCTAATCCTCCATTGGTTTACCTTTTACAAAGATAGCTTTCGTGTTCCGCTGGATAATAAAATTGTCCGGGGGTGTAAGAACAGGCTGATTGCTTTTAAATGTTTTTACCTTTTTAAGGTTATCAATAATCTTTGCTATGTTCGGGTTTTTCTGAGCTTCTCGGAGTGCATCTTTTCGGCGCTGCTGGAAATTACCTGTGTTAAGCAGGAGTCCGATAAGAACCATAGGATATTTCAGAGTCCTGCGGTATTCAATATAAGTTTTTCCGACAAAAGCTTTTGGGATGTCTTCAATAAGGATTCCTGAATCTGCGTCATCACTTATAAGCGCGCGCATTACATTGCTGTAGCCCATTCCGCTGGATGCGCTTGCCAGCAGATTGTGTTCATAATCAGTTGTAAGAACAATTTCGTCACAATGAGCCATGTGAAGATGTTTCTGAAATTTTGAATCAATAAGTTCGGCTGCTATGTACATTCCTGGATTAAGATTTGACATCGAAATTGCAGCAAGAACTGTTCGTGAATCAATTTCCAGATCAGAATAATTTTTTGAGTGGTCAGAGATTATAAGTGCGCGTTCTGCTTTCTGTATAAGAGCTCGTTTTAGAATGTTTTCGTCTGCAAAATCTCCGAAGACGTAATGAATTCCTTTAAAACGGCTTTCTTCCATTATGTCTTCAATTTTTTCTGATGGTGCATCGTTTATCATAACAATAAGATCCGGGGTTATTTCTGGATTCTGATTTATAATGTTGTCCAGAATCTTTTCAAATCCGCTTCGCCAGCCGCACAAAAGGAAGTGCCCTTTTAAATTTCGTAGAGTCATAAGTCCTTTTTCCTTTTTTATTTGAATGTCCATAAAGTACGATGCCAGTTTACCTGTTACGGCAGAAAGAACGAGCATTCCAAAAATCAGAAGAAGAAGGCTCGCGATTCGTCCTGGAACAGAACCCGGAGAGAATTCGTAATAACCTGCTATTGTTGTAACAATAGTAAACCATATTGAATCCCATATTGTGGTAATGCCGGCTTCTTGTTCTGTAAGAAAGTTTACATAAGTGATGATGCAAAGAATAACTGCAATGCTGAACCAAAACCATGTAAAAGGGTTTTTCAGCGAATATTTGAGATTTCTTATTATTTTTTTTCTTAGCTGAGGAGCTTTTCTTGACATCGATTTAATATATCAGAAAAAAAAATGTAATTCTATCATCGGGCAATTTTTTCACAATAATATTTGTATTCAAGCAGTTCCGGACGGTATTCAAAATGCATGTTGTCCCATACTATCCAAGTTCCGCCCCAAATAAAGCCTTCTTCGCGGAAAATTTCAATTATCTGTTCCGGCGGTGTCCACCGTTTTGAAATTGGAGTCATGTACCAGTCTTTTGGACGAAGTTGTTTTTGCCAGCCCCAATAAATTATTTTCTGGTAGTATCCTTTTGGAAGTATATCTATTGCAAGTCCAAGACTGTGAAATGATCTTGATTGAGTGTCGCGTACTGAACGCCAGGCATATCCGTCTGTTCTCGAAAGGGTTGAAAAAAAATTTTGCAGCTCGCTGTCAGAAGGAAGAGCCATTATTCTCTTTGATATTTTTGATATTCTTTCAGCAATACTTTTATGAACGTTTATAGATTTTGTAACAAAATCAACTTTTACAATTTGTTCTTCTGTGAGAGCCCGGCTTATGCAGTTATAGATTATGTCATAAAGAAAAGGGGGCTCTATTGCTCCGTTCTTCCGGTTTTCTGAAGATGTAAAATCCTTTATTTCTTCAATGTCTGCATCGGTAAAATCTTCTGGATCAGGAACTTCTGTGCTGTAAAGATAAAGCATGCTCCTATATTTTTCTTTGTTTGCGATTTCCTGTTCCGGTAAAAATTTTGCATCGCACCAATAAAGGCATGCTTCTTTTTTTTTTGATTCTTTAGAATTTACGCTGATTGTGATCAGATAGTCGTTGTGAGCCTTGTCGTAAGTTGAAATGAATTGTACGTCTGGGTATGCCCTTCTGAATATTTCAAGCAGTTCGGGTTCTTTTTGAAGGAAAATAGGTTGAATGTTTTTTTTAGCGGGTAAGGCACAGGCAAACGGTATAGAAAAGAGGAAGATACAAAATGAAATCAAAATTAATTTAAATTGCCCGCAAAAATTATAATTCATGTAGAAAATCAGCTCCTTTTAATGTTCATTTTCAAAAGTCAGTAGAGAAAAACTTTTTAGCTTAGCGTGATTGTCAGAAGTTTTTAAAAATCTCTTTTACGGCGATCATGTATTTGTTTCCGCGGTCAAATTCATTTGTGAACATGCCGAAACTTGTTGCTCCTGGACTGAAAACTACGATATCGCCAGTGAAATCTCCGTTATCTAGATTTGTTTTTAGAGTTTCAAGCATTTTTTCAAGAGAATCGTAAGGTCCATTATATTTTGTGCCTGACTGATTGAGTGCAGGAAGCAGCTTTTCTGTGGCAGTGCCTGAAAGTAAGTACAGTGATTTTATAGGAATTGAGCCGTGAATTTTGCCTGTAAGAGTGTCTGTAAGCGGATCTAATTCAAGACCTTTGTCTGTCCCTCCTGTAAGAAGATGAACCGGTTTTCCAAAGGACTGGCTTGCAGCAGCTGCCGCTTCCGGTACTGTTGCGCAGGAATCATTGTAGAATTTTATGCCTTTGTATTCGTGGAAGAACTGAAGCCTGTGATCTATCCCCGGCCATTTTGACATTATTTCTACGCATTTTTTTGCCGGAACTCCCATAATGAAAAGAATAAGTGCTGCGTTAAGCGCATTGATTTTCATGTGTTCTCCGGGCACGATAAGATCTTTCATAATGGTCTCAGGCTCACTCATTCCTGGAAGAATCGCTTTTCCGCAGAAAGAACCGTCCGGTTCGGTCATCTGATATGCACCGTAGGTTTCGGAAGGAAGCCTGTTTTTTGCATAGCGGAGAACAGTTGCTTTTGTTTCTTCTGCAAAAAGATTTCCCCATGTACTGGCATTTTCAGGGCCGGTTCCCGGTTCGTCGCCTTCCATGTCAAATATGGCATAGTCTGAGCTGGTCTGCTCTGCGTAGATTAGGCGTTTGTCGGCTACGTATGGCTCCATGGCATGGTACCAATTCTGATGATCAGGAACTATCTTTGTAATCACTGAGATCTTCGGCTTAAGACAGCCTCGACCCCTAAGGTCGGCAAGCTGCCAGCTTGAAAGCTCAAGGACTACAGGTGTTCTTTCGCTAGTTTCTTCAAGGAATGTAAGGGGGCTTACCGTAATGTTACCTCCTAAGAAAGCCTTGAATCCTGCCTGATTCAGTCCGTAATGAGCTGCACTTACAGTCGAAGATTTTCCCTTGCTCCCTGTAACTGCAATTACAGGAGCTTTAGTAAAGTGAAGGAAAATTGAAATGTCTGTTTCGATGTTTTTTGCAGCGGCAAGATATTTGTTCCCTTCTATTTTGACTCCGGGATTTTTTATAACGCAGTCTGCATTTTCAAAGTCTTCTATTCTGTGTTCCCCAAGTCTGTAAGTAAGTTTTGAGGTATCCAACGAGGGGTCTGACGAAAGCTTGTCAATAGTAGGCTTCAGTGCCTCCTCAGTCTTCATGTCCGTTGCAACTACATATGCTCCGTGCTTAAGGAAAAAACGTACACATGCTTCGCCGCCGCCGTTAAGTCCAAGCCCCATTACAACAATATGTTTGTTCTTAATGTCTGAAAGTGTCTCAAATGTGCAGCCCGGTTTGTATGTGTACATATATATCTCCTTGATTAGTGATTTTATCTTGAAGTTGTAAGCGATGCCTTTGCATTGAATCTTAATACGGCTTCATTGATAAGAAGTTCTGTAAGATCGGAAAATTCAAGGCCGGCGGCTTCACACATTTTAGGGAACATACTGATTGACGTGAATCCAGGGATTGTGTTTATTTCATTGAAGTAAAGGTCGTTAGTATCTTTGTCAATGAAGAAATCTACTCGGCTGAATCCTGATGCATCCAGAGCTTTGTATGCTTTTACAGCAGTTGAGCGTACAGTTTCAATAAGATCGGGAGAAAGCTCTGCAGGAATGCGGAGTGCAGCTCCGTTAGGGTCATTATATTTTGCATCAAAATCATAGAATGTGTGGGTAGGAAGAATTTCTCCTGGAATATAAGCCTTTACAGCTTCGCTCTCGTTGTCAGGAGAGGCTGTCGTTGAGTTTCCTGTAACACTGCATTCTATTTCGCGTGCATTTATTGCTTTTTCGACAAGAACCTTGTTGTCCCATGAGAATGCTTCCATAAGCGCGTATGAAAATTCTTTGGGAGTAGAGGCTTTATTTGCTCCATTTGATGAACCTGCGCAACATGGTTTTACGAACAGAGGGAAGCTCAGTTCATTTATACATCTCTGGAAAATTTCATCATAGCGTTGTGAATCGTTTAGATCTGATCTTTTTATGCAGATGTATGGAACAACGGGAATGCCAGAGGCCTGAAGAACCTGTTTTGTCTTTTCTTTGTCCATTGTAAGTGATGAGGCCATTGTTTCGCAGCCAACAAAAGGAATTCCGGTCATTTCCAGGAGTCCTTGAATGGTTCCGTCTTCGCCGTATGTTCCGTGAAGGATAGGAAATACTACATCAACAGAAAGAGCTTTTCCGTTTACAGAGAACGCATTTTTTCCGCTCCCCGGAATAATAGAAACTGATTTTTCTGGAGCTTCGCTTATTGTAAGAGCAGCAGACTTGTCATTTAAAATGCGTTCATATTCTGCATTGTCCTGAAGATACCATTTTCCGTCTTTTGTAATTCCAATCAATATTACGGAATGCTGTTTTTTTATTCCTCTTGCAACGGATGCTGCTGAAATAAGGGAGATTTCGTGTTCTCCGCTTCGTCCGCCGTAGATTAGTGCAATATTCATATATTTTCCCACCTTGTGATATATGTTTTATTTTTAGAATCCCGCTTCTTTTAATGCGGTTTCTGCTTCTGCGATTTCATCATAAGGCATTACATGGTCCTTATAAATGATTGAATTTTCATGGCTTTTCCCCAAAAGCAGGACAATGTCGCCTTTTCTTGCCATTTTAAACGCTTCCCTTATTGCCTGCTTCCGGTCATGAATAATGAAAAGGTCTTCGTTCATTTTCATTCCTTCTTTTTCTGCGCCTTCAGCAATCATTTTAAGAAGTTCTACAGGATCTTCTCCTCTAGGATCTTCATCGGCAAGAATGACTGTGTCGCAGAATTTTGCTGCTATCTGTCCTTGTAAAGGGCGTTTTGTAAGATCTCGTTCTCCTCCGCTTCCAAATACAGCAAAAATATGTCCGGTACAGCGTTTTCGTATCGGAGGGAAGATAGTTTCGAATGAACTCGGTGTATGCGCATAGTCAATGATAAGCTCGAATGGCTGGCCTTTGTCGATAACGGTCATTCTTCCTTTTACAGGTGTAAGAGAAGGAACTTTTTCTGCAATTTCTTCAAAAGCCAGTCCTGTTACGGAAGAAACGGCTGTTATGGCTGCCATTATATTATAAGCGTTGAAGGCTCCTGGCAGATTAGCTCTGACAGGAATGCGCCTGATTTCCCTTGGAATCACAGGATCAAAATTTACGGGGTATGAAGCATCTTTGCCGTCTGCTTCAATGGTAAAGTCAAGCCCGAATCTTGCGGCGGCAATATTAAGGGCCTTCATGTAGCGCAGATTTTCCGGTATTTTTGGCAACGCTTCTGCTTCTTCCCCGGATTCTGCAGCAGCTTTTCCAGCTTTTCCTAAAGTTGTAAAACCGTATACATGTTTTTTTGTCGAGCCTATAAAATATTCTGCGCTTGGATCTTCAAGATTTACTATTCCTATGGAAGGAACTTTTGTATCTTCTCCTGCAATAGTCTTAATATGGTTGTGTTTGTCTAATGCCCTGAAAAGATTTGCCTTGTCATTTCTGTAGGTTTCAAAATTTTTGTGGAATTCAAGGTGTTCCAGAGTCACGTTCATAAAAACACCGCAGTCAAAAAGAACATTGCCAAGCCTATTTGTTTTTAGAGAAAGACCATGGCTTGAAGATTCTACTACTGCGTATTTACATCCGTTTTCAAGCATTTTGTTAAGATGATGATGAATAATCGGTGCTTCTGGCGTTGTCTGGTGCTGAGGGTTTGGAAGAGCTTCTGCTCCAAAAGAATATTCTACAGTTGAAATAAATCCTGCTTTTTGTCCGCATTGGCGCAGAAGCTGCCAGATGAAAGAAACCGTAGAGGATTTTCCTTCTGTCCCTGTAACACCGATTACTATAAGTTTTTTTGAAGGATAGTCATAGAATGCGTCGGAAACTGGAGACATTGCGTATCGCGCGCTGTTAACTTTTATGAACGCAGGATTCACGCCCTTCGAAAATGCATTGTCAACTGGCTTTCCGTCGGCTGTTTCGCCTGTAAAGCTATCTATATATTTTTTTGCGATTATTTGAGCCGCTTTTTTTTGTACTGCAGAAGGGATTTCGCCTTCAAATACAATCACAGAGGCTCCCCTTTCAATTGCCTGCGGGATAAATTCTTTTCCGTCCGTATGTGTGCCCGGCAACGCAAAGTAAAGGGAACCTTCAGAAACTTCCCTTGAGTCGAATACAAGATTCTTTATTGAAATGTGACCTATATCAGATTCCTGAACGGCGGTAACTCCGTCTGCTGCAACTGCCTGATGACTAAATGATGGCAGTAACTGTGATAATAACTTCTGCATATATAAACCCGGAATTAAAGGATTGTGTCCGCCAGCCGCAGACCTTGTTTTAGTGTATCGTTTTTAAAGTCAGTTTGCAATTAAACTTTTTTCCAGCTTCTTGTAAGCATAGGAACCAGCATTCCGCCTATTGCATTCCCGGCTATAACTGTAAGAACTACAGCTGCATTTTCTGTT
This sequence comes from Treponema sp., assembly GCA_017392945.1. Lineage (GTDB taxonomy): Bacteria > Spirochaetota > Spirochaetia > Treponematales > Treponemataceae > Treponema_D. The sequence goes on along the minus strand of JAFOSK010000096.1, from coordinate 19,651 downwards.
GTAAAAGCATTCTGAAATCCGTTAGCAACCCCGTTATAGAAAGAGTTTGCAATCGAGTGGTCAAATCCGCTGAGAATAAATACCGGTATGTATATGAAACATCCAAAAGGCGAGCCTTTTTTCCATGTATCAACTGCAAGAAACATAAGAAGGCCGCAGAAGATGCCTGTTATAAGAAGTCGAGGAAGAGGGGAGCAAAGTTTTGCGTCATATATTTTTTTTGCCGGTTCGACTATACACGGAAATGCATAAGAAGCAAGTATTCCAAGAAGGTAGGTTGTAAGAAGGTTAAAGATGAGAATTAGAATTACAAGCTTTATATATTCTGCGTCTTTGAAGTGATATGCAATGTAACCTACTTTTCCAGTATACAGATTAAATCCATATACACATATTGTATAAAGTCCGGCTGCAAATAAAACAGCACCCAGCGGAGCCCAGCCTTTTGCAACGCATGAAAGATAAATTGTTCCGCCTACGCAGATCATAAGTCCAGATAAAATTGACAGTTTTATATTGTTAAGCATGATATATAATTGTATCATTAAATAAAGGATGTGACAAAGGGTTGTATCTTTTTTATAATGAGAAATTATGTTTGAAGTAAGGGTAACGGCCGATTTTGCAGCGGCTCATTTTTTGCGTGATTATAACGGTAAGTGCGAGAATTTGCACGGACACAATTACAAGGTTTATGCTCATGTGCGTGGTGAAACATTGAATGAAGGCGGAATGCTGCTTGATTTTACAAAGCTCAAGTCTGTGCTTCGTACGGTTATCGGAAAGCTTGATCATACTAATCTTAATGACATTGAGTATTTTGACCAGAATCCGAGTGCAGAACGGATTGCTGTATATATATATGAAAATATTCTGAATCTTTTAAAAAAGGAAGGCGAGGACTTGTCTTGGAAAGGAGGCCGTGGGTCTGCATGGCTTTATGCTGTTGACGTTTTTGAAACCGATACAAGCCGTGCAAGGTATATGCCCCATCCGTAAGCTATGATTAATTTTATTATTTGTAATGTTTTGCTTGGCATAGGCCTTGCTATGGATGCATTCGGAGTATCAGTTGCGAATGCTATGTTCAATCCTAAGATGAAGGCTCCAAGGGCACTTGCTATTGCAGTCTGTTTCGGCTTCTTTCAGTTCTTTATGCCTATGACCGGCTGGACATGTGTCCGCATTGTAGTGGATTATTTTGCTGCTGTTCACTCCTTTGTTCCATGGATTGCAGGTTTTGCTCTTATATTCATTGGTGCCAAAATGATAATTGATTCATTCTCTGAAATTGGAACGGAAGGAACTCTATTTGGAGAAGGAATTCTCATCCTTTTGATTCAGGGAATTGCAACTTCTATAGATGCTCTGTCGGTAGGTTTTACGATTGCTGATTACAATTTTCTTATGGCACTGAGCGCTTCGCTTATAATTTCCGTTGTAACTTTCTTGATCTGTTTGGGTGGAATTTTCCTTGTGAAGAAATCGCTCTCTCTGCTTTCTTTCAGGGCAGAAATTCTTGGCGGGATAATACTTGTCTCTATGGGAATTCTTAATCTTGTCAAAATTTTTTTGTGAAAGTTCTATTTTCTAAGAACCTGCAATGTTCTATACTTTCAGCATAATACAACAGCGAACAGAATGTTTCCTTTTGAGTTTGCATTAAGGTTCGTTCTTTGGAGTTTTTTATGGAGAAATCAATTAATACAACATGTGTACAGGGCGGATATACGCCTAAAAACGGAGAGCCTCGTCAGATTCCTATCGTACAGTCTACGACTTTTAAATATGACACAAGTGAAGATATGGGAAAGCTCTTCGATCTTGAGGCAAGCGGATATTTTTACACTCGTCTTCAGAATCCTACAAATGATTATGTCGCCGCAAAAATAGCAGAACTTGAAGGCGGAACAGCCGCAATGCTTACTTCCAGCGGTCAGGCAGCTAATTTTTTTGCGCTCTTTAATATTTGCGAAGCCGGCAGTCATATCGTTGCATCATCTTCGATTTATGGTGGAACGTTCAATCTGATTTCTGTAACAATGAAGAAAATGGGAATTGATGTAACATTCGTTGATCCTGATGCAAGCGAAGAAGAATTGGACAAGGCTTTCCAGCGCAATACACGTGCAATGTTCGGTGAAACTATTGCGAATCCTGCTCTCACGGTTCTGGATATCGAAAAATTCGCACGCGTTGCGCACAAGCACAATGTTCCTCTTGTCATTGACAATACATTCCCGACTCCTATTAATTGCCGTCCGATTGAGTGGGGTGCAGACATTGTGACTCATGCAACAACAAAATATATGGATGGGCACGGAGCATGCGTAGGCGGCTGTATAGTAGACAGCGGAAAGTTTGATTGGATGGCTCATAAAGATATGTTCCCTGGACTTACAACTCCGGATGACAGTTATCACGGAATTACTTATGCAGAACGCTTTGGAAAAGAAGGTGCATTCATTACAAAGGCAACTGCACAGCTTATGCGCGATTTCGGCTGTATCCAGTCTCCTCAGCATGCATTTATACTCAATCTGGGGCTTGAAAGTCTTCATGTACGTATGCCTCGTCATGTAGAAAACGGACAGGCAGTTGCAGAATCTCTTGAAAATCATCCTAAGGTGGCAAAAGTAAATTATTCAGGACTTCCTTCAAATAAATACTATAAACTTGCTCAGAAGTATCTCCCTAACGGCGGATGCGGTGTAGTTAGTTTTGAAATCAAGGGCGGACGTAAAGAGGCTGAAAAGTTCATGAAGGCTCTTAAGGTTTTTGCAATCGAAACTCATGTTGCAGATGCCCGTTCATGCTGTCTGAATCCGGCCACTTCAACACACCGACAGCTTACAGAAGAACAGCTTAAGGCTGCCGGAATTCCTGCAGGACTTGTTCGTCTAAGTTGCGGTCTTGAAGATAAGAATGACCTTGTAAATGATATCAAGCAGGCTCTTGATTCAATCTGATGAAAGAGTTCTACAGACAATACCGTATTGAATATGTTCCGGCATCTACCGGTTAGTATAATCGCCCGTGCATTTAGTGAAGGATTTTCTTCTTGGATGCATGGGCTTTTTTTTAGGAAAAGTAAAATTTCTTTGTTAACCTATTGACATAGTAGGTAATTACCTGTATATATATCTTATAAACCTACTAGGTAAGTAGGAAAAAAAATGCAGGCTGGTACTTGACGTAGTGTTGTCGGTGTTTAGCTATGCAGGTTTGCGTTGCAGACTTTAATACTAACCGCTGTTCTTCATTTCTTTGATGAACAGTACAAAAAGCCGGTTGAGTGCAGGGGCATTCTTTCTGCTTTTTACAGGAGACCAATATGGCAGATACAAAAAAATTACATTTTGAGACATTGCAGCTTCATGTAGGACAGGAACAGGCTGATCCGACTACTGACAGCCGCGCGGTTCCTATTTATCAGACAACAAGTTATGTTTTTCATAATTCAAAACATGCTGCAGATCGTTTTGGTCTTGCTGATGCCGGAAATATCTATGGCCGTCTTACGAATTCAACTCAGGATGTGCTTGAAAAACGCATTGCGGCATTGGAAGGCGGTGTCGCAGCCCTTGCTGTTGCTTCCGGAGCAGCTGCAATTACATATACAATTCAGGCTCTTGCGCAGGCTGGTGACCACATCGTAGCACAGAAAACGATTTATGGCGGTTCGTATAATCTTCTTGCTCATACACTGCCTCAGTTCGGTGTAAAAACGACTTTCGTTGATGCGCATAATCTTAAAGAAGTTGAAGACGCAATTCGTCCTGAAACAAAGGCTGTCTATCTTGAAACTCTCGGAAATCCTAACAGCGATATTCCAGATATTGATAAGATTGCAGAAATTGCCCATCGTCATGGTCTTCCGCTTGTAATTGATAATACTTTCGGAACTCCGTTCCTTATCAGACCGCTTGAACACGGTGCGGATATTGTCGTTCATTCTGCGACAAAATTCATCGGAGGTCATGGAACTTCTCTCGGAGGTATTATCGTTGACGGCGGAAAATTTGACTGGAAAAAAAGCGGAAAATATAAGCCTATTGCGGAGCCGAATCCAAGCTATCATGGGATCAGTTTTGCCGATGCAGTAGGTCCTGCTGCTTTTGTAACATATATCCGCGCAATTCTTTTGCGTGATCAGGGGGCTGCAATCAGTCCGTTCAATGCATTCCTGCTTCTGCAGGGCGTAGAGACATTGAGTCTGCGCCTTGAACGCCATGTGGAAAATACAAAGAAGGTGGTTGAATTCCTTAAGAACCATCCTAAAGTAGCAAAAGTCAATCATCCTTCTCTTGTAGATCATCCTGATCATGAACTTTATACGAAATATTTTCCGAACGGCGGAGCTTCGATCTTTACTTTTGAGATCAAAGGAGGAAAAGAAGCTGCATGGAAATTTATTGATAACCTTCAGATTTTCAGCCTTCTTGCAAACGTTGCCGATGTAAAGTCTCTCGTAATTCATCCGGCAACAACAACTCATAGTCAGCTTACAGATGCTGAACTCGCTGATCAGGGCATTAGTCAAAGTACAATCCGGCTTTCGATCGGAACAGAACATGCTGACGATATAATTGCCGATCTTGAACGCGGGTTTGCCGCAATCTGATAGTTTCTGGATGTCTTTCTTATTCCTGGTGCCATGCACCGGGGATAATGGCGCAGCTGGTTCAGTAACTCGCGTTCCAGGGCCCGCTTGCGCTTGGTCTTTTAAGGTCCGCTCCGCGTCCCTTAAAATCCTGCTCCGCACCCTTCCATGCTCGGCGCAGTCCTTCCTGAAAAACTAAAATTTCCCCATAATTGGATTATTTCTGCGATTTTGTAAACGCTTTAAAGACTGGTATTCAGCTCTGTAATTTCTTTTCTTTCACATATTCGGCGGCAAAAAATCCTGCTATCGCACCGTCGCTGCAGGCGGTCACAATCTGCCTTAAGGGTTTTGATCTTACGTCGCCAGCAATGTACAGCCCTTTTACAGAGGATTCCATCTTTTCGTTAGCTATTATGTAGCCGAATTTGTCTTTTGGTAGCGTTTCCAGGAGTTCGGTTCTGGGTACCATTCCGGCGAAGATGAATACAGCGTCCGTATTAACTTTTTCTTCTTCAGAAGTTTCCGGGTCGTATACAGTAATTCCCGTTACTCTGTCGGATCCGTCTATGCTTTTTACTGCGCGGTTAAAGTGAACTGTAATTTTCGGGTCAGCCAGAACTTTGTCAGAAAGTGCCTCTTGAGCACGAAGAGCGCCCCTCCTGTGGAATAGATCTACGTGTCCAGCAATTCCGGAAAGATAAAGTGCTTCTGAACATGCGCTGTCCCCGCCGCCAATAACAGAAACATTTCTGCCCTTGAAGAACGGCCCGTCACATACGGCACAGTAGGAAACTCCCTTTGCGTATAATTCTGATTCTCCCGGTACGTTCAGTTTTGAATGTTCAGCTCCTGTTGTGTATACAGCTGCCGGCGAAATATATGTTCCTTTTGTCGTTACAATATGAAAAAGATTTCCTTTTTTATAGATAGAAGTGACTTGGTCAAAAACGGTTTTTGCACCGAATGATTCAGCCTGTTTTCTTAGCGTATCTGTAAATGATATACCGTTTGTTGCAGGAAAGACACCGGGGTAGTTTTCCAACGAGTCAATTTGCGCCGTCTGTCCGCCGGTTTCAGAACCGTCAATCATTATTACGGAAATTCCGCTTCTTGCCGCATAAATACCTGCGCTAAGTCCGGCTGCGCCTGCGCCGATAACAATCAGATCAGTATCTATCATGCATTAAGTATATATATAAAAATATGTTTCGCACAACTAGGAATTTTATATGCATTATGAGCAGAGCTTCTGTTTGTTCCTGTTTTCTGGTCATTGTACACTGTTCAAAAATCTGCTATTCTTTTACACGAAACATAGTAAATAAAAGGAAAAGGGTATGTTGATTAATGGATCTCAGATAGTAATTGAATGTCTTATTGAACAGGGAGTAGATACAGTTTTTGGTTATCCTGGAGGATGTATCCTTAATATCTACGATGAGCTTTATAAGAATTCAAACAGAATTACGCACATTCTTACTGCTCATGAACAGGGGGCAAGCCACGCGGCAGATGGTTATGCACGTGCAACCGGAAAAGTTGGTGTCTGCATGGCAACAAGTGGTCCTGGTGCAACAAACCTTGTAACTGGAATTGCAACAGCTTACATGGACTCAATTCCTCTGGTTGCAATTACATGTAACGTTGGAAAGGCTCTCCTTGGCCGCGATTCTTTCCAGGAAATCGATATTACTGGTGTTACTCTTCCTATTACAAAGCATAATTTCCTTATTAAAGATATTTCTGAACTTGCAGATACAATCCGTCAGGCATTTTACATTGCACGTTCCGGCCGTCCGGGACCAGTTCTTATAGACATTCTTAAGGATGTAACAGCTCTAAACAATATGTATGAATTTGAGCCAAGTAAAAATCCTGATGAAATTGCCTCAAAGATTTTGAATAAGGCTAGTATAAAAAGAGCTGTTTCTATTCCAAAGCCGGAGGAAGCTGACTTAAAGAAAGCTGCTGAACTTATTAATTCTGCAGAACGTCCTATCATTTATGCCGGCGGCGGTGTGAAAATCAGCGGTGCAGAAGATGAGCTCCTTAAGTTTGCAGAAAAAATTTCCTGTCCTGTAAGCGAATCCCTCATGGCACGCGACTGTTTCCCTTCCAGCCATCCTCTTTGTACGTGGATGGTCGGAATGCATGGAACTTACGCAAGTAATATGGGAATTACAGAAAGTGATCTTGTAATTGCAATTGGTGCGCGTTTCAGTGACCGCGTATATGGAGATGCTTCAAAATTCGCACAGCATGCAAAGATTGTTCATATCGACATTGATCCTGCCGAAATCAATAAGAATATTGGCTCAACTGCAAGTATTGTCGGCGATGTAAAGGATGTTCTTTCAAAACTTATCGGGCTTGTAGAAAAAAAAGACCATGCAGAGTGGCTTGGTCAGATTAATGAATGGAAGAAAACGTATCCTTCGTGCTATGACAAGAATCCAAAGGATTCTATAAATCCAAAATTTATCTGTGAACATATTCACGAAGTTGCAGGTGATGACTGTTTTATTACTACAGAAGTTGGACAGCATCAGATGTGGACTGCTCAGTTCTATCCATTCGGAAAAAAACGCCGTTTTGTTACTTCCGGTGGTCTTGGAACAATGGGATATGGAACAGGTGCTGCAATCGGTATTTCCCTTTCAAAAACGGGAAGCCGCGTAGTTCACATTGCCGGAGACGGTTCGTTCCGCATGAACTGCAACGAACTTGCAACTATCGGTCACTACAATCTTCCTATCGTAATCGTTGTAGAAAACAACAATGCGCTTGGAAACGTACGCATGTGGCAGCGCCTTTTCTACGGAAAACGATTCAGCCAGACAACACTGGATATCGGTCCGGACTGGGTTAAGCTTGCTGATGCCTATGGAATCCAGGGCTATAAGGCAACCAACGCAAAGGAATTTGCAGAAGTATTTGACAAGGCATTTAAGTCCGGCAAGGCAGCAATCATTGATGCACGCGTAGACCGCGATGAAATGGTTCTTCCAATGGTACCGGGCGGAAAGCCGATTTATAATATGATTATGGAACTTTCAAAGGAAGTAATGAGCAACGACTGACTTTAAGTTCTAACTGAAGAAAAAAAAAGCTATAAGGCAAGGTTGCTTCAATCAGGCGGCTTTGTCTAGAACGGGAGCTGTATGTACGAATCAGGTGAAGATTATCTTGAGGCTATTCTCATGATATGGAACGAAAAAAACGAATGTCATGCTGTTGATGTAGCTCACAAACTGAATGTTTCTAAACCGAGTGTAAGTCGAGCGATGGGAATACTCCGTGATGAAGGATACATTTTTGTCGATGAAAACCTGCATATCAACCTTACTGAAAAGGGCAGGGAAAAGGCTCAGGATATTTATGACAGACATCAGCTTCTGACGTGCTTTTTAGTAAAGGTTACCGGAGTTGATGAAGAACAGGCAGAACACAATGCCTGCCGCATTGAACACGTAATTGATGCTGATATTGTTAATGGCATCAAAAAGTGGATGGATGAAAACTAATTTCTAAAGGTTGTTATATGGAACACGGAACTCATACACAGGATAATCATGCTGCCTTGTGGCACGGACGTTTTGCAGAAGGCCCGGATGCCGAAGCAGTTGCATTTGAAACATCAATTCACGTTGATGAACGCATGGCTTTAGATGATATAAAGGGAAGCCGTGCTCATGCGGCCATGCTAGGTCATGCCGGAATTATTTCTAAAGAAGAAGCAGAAAAAATTATTGAAGGCCTTAATTCCATTGAAGCAGACCTCAACAACGGTTCTCTTAAGATTGATTATTCGGCAGAGGATATTCATTCATTTGTGGAAGCGACTCTTACGGACCGCATTGGTGAGCCTGGTAAAAAAGTTCACACTGGAAGAAGCCGTAACGATCAGATTGCACTTGATGAACGTCTTTATTTGTGCCGCTTTATTCCGGATCTTCAGAACAGAATCCTTACTCTTGTGGATTCCCTTGTAAAAATTGCAGAAGCTCATACAAAAGACATAATGCCGGGCTATACACACATGCAGCATGCCCAGCCGGTAACTCTTGCTCATCATCTGTGTGCATGGAGCTGGATGCTTGTACGCGATTTTGAACGCCTTTCTGATTCTTTAAAGCGTATAAAGATCAGTCCTATCGGTTCCGGCGCCCTTGCAGGTTCGGGGCTTCCACTTGACCGCAAATTTGAAGCCTCTCAGCTTGGTTTTGAAAGCATTACAATGAACAGCTTGGATAGCGTTTCTGACCGCGACTACTGTATAGAAGTATGTTCTGCCTTGAGCCTCATTCAGATGCATCTTTCGCGTTTCTGCGAGGAAGTTGTTCTCTGGTCTACTACAGAATTTTCTTTTATTGATTTAAGCGAAAAATGGTCTACAGGCTCTTCCATCATGCCACAGAAAAAGAATCCTGATTTTGCAGAACTTATTCGCGGACGCACAGGTCGTGTTTACGGCGATCTTATGGCACTCCTTACAATGATGAAGGCGCTTCCGCTTGCATATGACCGCGACATGCAGGAAGACAAGCAGAGCCTTTTTGATGCCTGCGATACAGTAATTTCCTGCGTTTCAATCTTTACTTACATGATTTCTTCTGCAAAGTGGAATCTTAAGGCAATGAACGAAGCATGTCAGGACGGATTCCTTAATGCTACAGATGTTGCAGACTACCTTGTGCGCAAAGGGATGCCTTTCAGAACTGCTCATGGAGTAAGTGCTCATTCAGTTCGTCTTGCTATAGAAAAGGGCTGTAGGCTTGAAGATCTTTCTCTGGAAGATTTTAAGGGCTGTTCAGAACTTATTGAGTCTGATATCTTTGATATTATTCCGCCGGAAGCCTGCGTAAATGCGCGCAAGACAGACGGTGGCCCTGCAGAAGAAAAAGTTATGGAACAAATTAATGTTTTGAAGTCATTTCTGAAGAAGAACGCTTAAAAACTTGGAATTTTAAGGTAAAAACTGTCGTAAAAACGTCGGTTTTTATCTTTTGGGTTTGCGTTGCAAATCTATATATAAGATTCTGTCCCTCATTATATTGTGGAACGGTACAAAAAACAGGTGGATGCTTAAGTATTCTTCCTGGCTTTTTATGGGAGAAAAATATGAAGAAAATTGCCTTTGTTGTAATGGCATGTATGTTGGTTTCTGCTCTTACTGGATGTAAAAAGGTTCAGAAAACAGATAATTCATTGGAAAATCTTAAGGCGCGTAATGTATTTGTGCTTGGTCTTGATGATTCTTTCCCTCCAATGGGATTTCGCAATGAAGACAACGAAATTGTGGGCTTTGACATTGATCTTGCAAAAGAAGTTGCTGCAAGATTAGGGGTGGAATTCAAGGCTCAGCCTATTGACTGGGATGCAAAAGAACTTGAGCTTTCTACAGGAAAAATTGACTGTATTTGGAACGGTCTTACAATTACTCCTGAACGACTTGAAGCACTTGCTTTTACAAAACCTTATCTTAATAATGATCAGGTTCTTGTTGTAAGAAAAGACAGCGGAATCAAATCTTTTTCTGACGCTGCTGGAAAAGTTGCCGGAGTTCAGAATGGTTCAAGTGCACAGGATGCTTTGGAACATAATCCTGCTTTTAAGGCCTCCCTTAAAAATATAGTTCCTTTTAAAGATAACCTTACAGCGATGAATGATCTTGAAACCCGCGGTGTTGATATGGTTATAATGGACAGTATTGTTGCTGCATACGACATTACACAGAGCGGAAAGGACCTTGTTATTGTGGATGACGTACTTGCAAAAGAGGCTTATGGAATCGCTTTTAGAAAAAATGATCTTAAGCTCCGCGACGCCGTTCAGTCAGTTTTGGAAGAGATGGCAGCAGATGGGACAGCTGAAGCTATTTCAAAAAAATGGTTTGGTGCAGATATTACTGTAATCGGTAAATAAAAGAACGTAAGGAGGTTACGCTAGATAAAAGTTTTTTAGTTTTGGTAACCTCTTATCAAAAGAAAATGTAGGGAATGCCTTATAAGAATAAAATGCGGTGTTTTTGCTCTCCGGTTTGTAATCGGCGGACTATATAGCTGCATTTGACTTGAATTGTAAAATTGGAACCGATGGAGATGGTTCTTGCGTGGTTTCTTAGGCATTCCTTCGTTCGTTTAAAATGCAATTTCTGAATCCTTGAAGAAATTGAAATTCACGATGCGTGTTATCATTAAACTCTATTGAGTAGATTTTTAATCGCCTTTATAATCAGCTTATGAGCACACGTTATATAAAAATGCTTAGAGCTATGGCAGAAGGCTCTATGACTTCAATTGAAGTCTTTTTTCTGACATTGATTTTTTCGCTTCCTCTTGCGGTTTTGATTGCATCTGGAAGGATGTCGAGAAGTAAAATTGTTTCTTATTTGACTAATGTATTTCTGATGATAATAAGAGGAACCCCTCTTATGCTGCAGCTTCTGGTGGTCTATTTCGGACCGGGAATATTTTTTAACTGGCTGCGTTCTCTTGGCTACGAGGTGAATCTGCGTTGGGAACGTTTTCCTGCTGCAATTGTTGCACTTTCTGTTAATTATGCATGTTATTTTGCGGAAATTTACCGTGGCGGTATAGAATCTATTCCAAAAGGACAGTACGAAGCCTGTAAGGTTCTGGGTTATTCAAAAGTTCAATCATTCTTTTTTATAGTTCTTCCGCAGGTTGTAAAACGGATTGTACCTGCTATGGGAAATGAAGTTATTACGCTCGTTAAGGATACGGCTCTTGTTTCTGTGATCGGGGTTGCAGAACTTCTTCTTGTTGCAAAGGAACGTCAAAGTGCGTTGTTCTCGTTTATGCCTCTTTTTATTGCCGGCGTCTTTTATTTTGTGATGAACGCTCTTGTTTCTTTTGCGTTTATTAAGATCGAAAAGAAAATGTCTTACTATCGTTAATAAGGGCTCGTATTATGGAAGAAATTATCAAAGTTGAACATCTTAAGAAGTCTTTTGGTACCGTGACGGTTTTAAATGATATTTCATTTTCTGTGCACAGGGGTAAAGTGCTTTCTATAATTGGTCCCAGCGGTTCAGGAAAATCTACAATTCTACGTTGCGTAAGTCAGCTTGAAACTGTGACGGACGGAGATATAACCATCTGCGGAAAGACACTCGTAAAGAACGGAATTTATGCTCCTAAAAATGAGCTTCATGAGATTGGTCTTATGACAGGTCTCGTGTTTCAGAATTTCAACTTGTTTCCGCATCTTTCTGTCCTTAGAAATATCGTTGATCCTCAGGTTCGTGTGCTTAAAAAAACTGTGGGAGAAGCACAGGAAACAGCATATTTTCTGTTAAAGCGAATGGGACTTGAATCCAAGGCATTTAGTTATCCGTGCCAGCTTTCTGGCGGTCAGCAGCAGCGCGTTTCAATAGCCCGTGCCCTTGCTCTTCGTCCTGAAGTGCTTTTCTTTGATGAACCGACCAGTGCTCTTGATCCAGAACTCACCGGTGAAATTCTTGCCGTTATAAAAGATCTTGCTGCGGAAAAAATGACGATGGTCGTAGTTACTCATGAAATGGCTTTTGCCCGTGATATAAGCGATTATCTTTTCTTTATGGATGGAGGCGTCATTGTGGAAGAGGGAAAGCCTTTTGATATAATCAATAATCCTCAGCAGGAACGCACAAAGGCATTCCTGTCAAGATTCAACCATAATTGACATTAAGATTGCAGATGCAGTCAAAAAAGCAAGCATAGTTTACAATTTATAAAATCTTGTATTTGGGCGGGGCAGATAATCGGCCTGCGATCGTCCTTATGCAGAATATAGGAATGAATATGAACGAGATAAGCGTAGAAGAATTGAACGAAAATCCTTTTAAAATGATTTCAAAAAACTGGTTCCTTATTACCTCTGAAAAAGACGGCAGAACGAACATGATGACTGCCAGCTGGGGCGGTCTTGGCTTTATATGGAATAAAAATGTTGTGACTTTATATGTAAGAAAATCACGTTACACAAAGACGTTTTTGGATTCTTCTGATGATTTTTCGCTGTGCTTCTTTGATGAAAAGTACCGCAAGGAACTGACATATTGCGGAAAAACTTCCGGTCGCAATGAAGATAAAGTTTCAGCAACGGGATTAACGGTCGATCATATTGATTCTGTTCCATACTTTAGAGAAAGCCGCCTTGTGTTTACCTGTAAAAAACTTTACTGCCAGGAAATGGCCTCGGAATTCTTTGCAAGTTCTTCAAAAGAATTGGTTGGAACTTTTTACGGCGACAACGATTGGCATGTTATGTACATTGCAGAGATAAAGGGTGTTTATAAAGCTGTGTAAAATTCCTTCCCTGTCAATAGGCTTTTTATTGGCGGCCGGTTTTTAGGTTTCAAATTTTATAGTGCATTTGATTTTGATAAAGCCGGCTCTTACATTGACTAAATATCTGTAATTCTATAAAATAAGTGCTCAAGCTCACAATGGATGTCATTGTATGTTTTTAAAATTTCGGAACTCGGCTAGATTCGGTTGAGTTCTGTGGAGGTTATAAAGTGGTCAAACTCAGACTTAAGAAATTCGGTACAAAAAAGCGTCCTTACTACCGTGTTGTAGTTCAGGATTCACGCAACCCACGTGACGGTGTTTGCATCGAAGAAATCGGTACTTTTATGCCAGTTGAAGCAGAAGAACGTCAGGTTTCTATCGACATGGATCGTGCTAATTACTGGATTGGTGTTGGTGCTCAGCCTACAGACATCGTTTCTAAGTTGATGAAAATCGCTGCTAAAAAGTCTGCTAACTAGTCTAATAAGGGAACGAAAATGGAAAAAGACCTGATCGAATACATTGCAAAATCATTGGTCGATGATCCATCTGCGGTCTCAGTGGACGAAACTGAAGGCGAAAAAGGCATGGTTCTTCAACTTAAAGTTGCTGAAAGTGATATCGGTAAAGTAATCGGAAAGTACGGTCGCATTGCAAAAGCCATGCGTACAGTTCTTAGTGCTTCTGCTTCAAAAGACGGAAAGCGCTACAGCCTTGATATTCTGGATTAAGTTTACAGATGAGTAAAGAGCAGCTTGTTGTTGGTTTCATCCGTGGCGCTCACGGCGTTTCCGGAGAATTTAAAGTTGAAAGTGCTTCTGGAGACTACGAACATATCGCGGTATTAAAGGAAGTGACTTTGAGGCACGGTTCTGATTCAAGAAAATGTACTGTTGAAAGTGCAGAAGAAGGATGCGGTACCTTGTACATGAAGCTTAAGGAAATTGCAACTCCTGAAGATGTACGCAAGTACAATGGCTGGGAACTTGTAGTTGACCGTAAGTTTGCTCATCCTCTTGAAGAGAATGAGTGGTATATTGAAGATCTAAAAGGTTGCTCTTTAATATGGAAGGGTGACAATGGAACGGCAGCGGTGACTGCGCCGACAGAAATAGTCGGAACAATCACAGACGTATTGGAAGGCGGAGCAGGTTACTTACTAGAAGTTTCTCTCTCCGAGAGTTGCACTGTTCTTGCAGATGACATGAAATTTTCTTCAGCTGGAAAGGTTAGAAAGGCTCTTGTGCCGCTGACATTGAAGCATGTTAAGAATGTTGATGTGACAAACAAGACTATTCAACTGATGCACCTCTGGATTCTGGAGTAATTCCATGAAATTTACTGTGCTGACCTTATTCCCGGAGATTCCGAAGGCTTATTTTGAAAACTCAATCATGGCCAAAGCGGTTGAAAAGGGAATTATTGCCTACGATTTGGTGAACATCAGGGATTTTGCCCTAGATAAGCACCATAAATGTGATGACGCTCCATACGGTGGTGGTGCCGGTCAACTTATGATGACTGAACCGTTAAGCCGGGCTTTGGACAGTGTAAATGCAAAGCGCAAGAGAGTGATTTATCTTACTCCGGGCGGTGTGCCTTTTACGCAGAAAAAAGCAAAGGAATTAAGTCGCGAGAATGAACTCGTATTTATCTGCGGACGTTACGAAGGTATTGATCAGCGGGTAATTGACTATTACGTAGATGACGAAATTTCTATCGGTGACTATGTAATGTCAAGCGGGGAACTTGCTGCAACAGTTATGGTGGACACCATATATAGGTTGGTGGACGGCGTAATTTCAAGTGAGTCTCTTGTAGAGGAAAGTCATAGCGACGGGCTTCTTGAATATCCACAGTATACACGGCCAAGTGTATTTAAGGGCATGGAAGTGCCGGAGGTTCTTCTTTCTGGTAATCATGAAAATGTCCGAAAGTGGAGGCTTAAGAAACGTTTGGAAAAAACATTGCGCAACAGACCTGATATGATTTGGACTGCACGCATGAACGGACAGCTTTCTGAAGAAGCCGAAAAGATGATTGAGGAAATAACAGAGCAGGTTCATTCTTTGAAAAGTTCAAAGAAAAAGAAAAAACACTCAAAGCCTGCTGACTCAGGAGATTTATAATGGATCTTATTAAAGCAATTGAAGAAGGACAGAAAAGAGCTTTTACAACTCAGTTCAAAGTAGGAGACACTGTAAAGGTTTACTTCAAGATTATCGAAGGTAAAACAGAACGTATTCAGGTTTATGAAGGAATCGTTCTTTGCATTAAGAATACTGGTGCTCGCAAGACATTCACAGTTCGTAAGGAATCTTATGGTGTAGGTGTTGAACGTGTATTCCCTGTAAACAGCCCACGCATTGTAAAGGTAGAAATTGTTCGTGCTGGTAAAGTACGTCGTTCTAAGCTTTATTATCTTCGCGATAAAATCGGTAAGGATAAGAAAGTTAAAGAATTGCTTGGTGGTAAGATTTCTAACTTCATCAACGAACAGAATAAAGCTGCAGAGGCTGCTGCTCACGCACAGGAAGAAGCAATCAAGGCTGAAAAGTCTGCTGAACACACAGGTGCTGCACAGGCTTAATAAGCATACTGCATGAAAACTGATGTTGTAGTGCATTCAGCTGCCCTCACTAACAGGTCTGAAAAACGGACTTTAAGTGAGGGCAGTTCTGTTTATGTACGTATAATTAAAAAAGACGGAAATAATTCTTATACTGCGGCTTTTGGCGGGGGGCGTTTCTCTATAAAATCTGAACTGCCTTTGAAGCCTGGAATGGGCTTTTTTACTACAATCATGCTGGAAAATAATCGTATTGTTTTGCAGCAGCAGAATGTAAAAATGATTGTACAGGATGCAGGCCTGCAAAAAATCAATTCTGTCATTGATATGACAGGTAAAATCTCTGATCCAAAACTTATAAGTTATTTTGAAAGGATTGGATTAATTCCAGATGAAATATCACTTTCTTTATACAATCAAATGCGTAACCTTGGAATTCGTTTTGAAAGGACTTTGTTCATTAAAGCCCGCGCTATAGGAATGAAATTTAAGGGGCGTGAAAAAAATGCGTCTATAATTGCGTATTTAATCGAATGTAAGGGATTGCAGGCAAGCGAAAAGTCAGTGGAAGAAATTATGAGCGGCGGGGAAAATTCAATGTCTTTTTCCGAAGATTTTGATTTTTCTAATAATACAAGAGAAAATCCTGTGCGAGATTTTTTTAAAATGATTCTAAATGGTGAAAAAATTTCATCTGCAAAAGAAGGTGTAGTAACCTTATTCAATCATTTGGGGTTTTCTTATAGTAGAGCTAGTATTCAAGGCAACTGGATAAAAATTCCATTTGAGTTTTCTAGTTCTAAGGCTAATAAAAAAGCCGGAAACGGTAGTTTTTGTGGTTTTTTGAATTCTTATTCAAAAATTTTAGATCATTTTACGCTGTCCATGAGTTATGGCGGTCATATTTACGGATTTGCTGTTTTTCTGAAGAATGAAAGGTGTTGTAAAATTATTATATCCAGTACTGGTGATGTTGAAATGGATTTTGCACTTTCCACGGATTTTAAAAAAAAGTTTCCAGATTCTGAAGTTTTTTTTTGCAGGGACAATGAATTTTGTGAATTTTATACAGAACCGGCGGATATTGGATTTGTAAATGGAGTAGTGTGATGGATAATCTTAAGGCCGTATCTTTAAAATATCCTGAAGGAGCAGAAGCCCCATTCATAACTTTTTCCGCGAAAGGAAAGCTTGCAGAACGTCTTTTGAAAATTGCAGAAGAGAATAATATTCCGATTGCCGAGGATGATATTGCAGCAAATATTCTTTCTGTACAGGAAATCGGAAGCATGATACCCGAGTCAACATGGAAAATTGTTGCCGAAATATTTTCTATTCTTGTGGAGAATGAAAAAATATTATAAAATAAAAAAAGTATTTAGGAGAGTGAAATGAAGGAGCTGGCAAAGCTTGATATAAATCGAATTCGTCTTGGAGTATGCTTTTCTGAGCCTGTTTATTTTGAAGATGGTAAGAATATGTTCCTTGCAGCTGGAAAAACAGCAAAGGCATATCATGTTGCAGCCCTTAAGCAATGGAAGATTCCTTATTTGCTTACAAATGGAAAGGAAATAAATCCTTATGATTATGTTCCGTCTAAAACTCCTGCTGCTGGTAGCAAAGAGGAAGATGTAAGCGAAATAGAAGAGTTATAGGTTTGCAGTTATCAAAAAAGCAGATTGGAAATAATGGTGAAGACAGAGCGGCGGCTTTTTATGAATCGTTGGGTTATACTGTGGTTGCCAGAAATTTCAGAACTCAGACAGGCGAAATTGATGTAATTCTTGAAAAAGACGATTTGCTTGTCTTTTCTGAAGTAAAGACTCTTCCTAATGGAACTCCGGAACTTATGGCAAAGGTTTTGGATATAGGAAAACAAAAAAGAATTATAAAAACGGCTAAACGTTTTCTATTAAATCATCGACAATATAGTAACAGCTATATTCGTTTTGATGTAATTGTTCTTGATATGCCGGGATTTCCCGATGTCTATCATATAGAAAATGCTTTTTCGGAGCTTTTATGATTTCTGAAAGAAGAGATGCCGTTTCAACATTAGTGCTTGAGCGCGAAGAATGCCTTTCTCCCCGGTTGCTAGAACTGAGAGAGAAAATTCATGATGAGGATTATTTAAATAACGCAATTTTTAGGATAGCTCAGGTAATCAGCCGTAAATTGGTTGAGGATCCTGATGAATTACAGTTCCGTGACTGATTTGTCGGCTCGGAACGGGAGCTTGATAGTTTATGGAAAAAAACAGACACGGTCGGAAACATCGTAATTGGAATGATTCAAAGGGACAGAATAATAAGAACCGCAATTCAAATCGTAATAATCATGATGCGGGATTTCATACCCGTGAGAAATTTCACTATGTAGCTCATGAAAATGAAGAGCTTCTTCAGCAGAAAGAGAATGCTATAAAAGAATTAAAATCAAGAGAAGTTATTTGTCCAAAATGCAACGAACGTATAACTGATATGGCTAGTGCAATTTGCGATAAAGTTTCCGGGCAGCCTATGCATTTTGAATGTGTAATGAAAATGCTGGAATCTTCCGAAACTATTGGTCAAAACGAAAAAATTGCATACATCGGACAAGGTCGTTTTGCGGTTCTGTATTATGAAAATATGAGGGATCAACGTCATTTTCAGATAAAAAAAATTATTGAAATTGAAGACCGGGATAAACGTGCATCTTGGCGCGATGAGTTGAGTAGTCTATACAGTCAGGTTGAATAAAAAAACTGTCTGATTTTTAATCATTGAAGTGCACCCCTTAAAGTTGGATAAATAAAGTTCAATTTTAAGAGGTGCTTTTTTTATCAAATTTTTTTTAGATACGTCAGTTCAGATTAAAAAGGCGTGAAATATTCTGATCCACTATCTCACTTAATTTTTCAGATTCAATATTTCGCATTTCAGCTATGTATTTATAGGTATGTTCTACATTGATCGGTGTGTTCAGTGTACCGCGCAAAGGAACTGGCGCAAGGTAAGGTGAATCTGTCTCGCACAAGATTCTGTCCTCTGGAATGAAGTTGAGAAGTTCTTTTACGATCTCGAGTTTGCTCTTTTTTGTATATGTAATTCCGCCGGAAAAACTTATATACCACCCTCTGTCCAAAAAAGCGCGGGCTTCGTCTATTCCATAAGAATAGCAGTGGATTATTCCGTTGTCGTAGCTGGAATTTTTTATGCAAGCAAGAGTATCTTCAAAGGCATCTCTGCTGTGAATTATTACTGGAAGTTTCATTTCTTTTGCCAATTCAAGGTGCATTTCAAAAAGTTCGCGTTCTGCATGGTACATTGCGCTGTTGAAATCACTTTCTGAACGGCCGTCTACTCCGCTAGGATTCCAATGATGGTCAAGACCACATTCTCCAATAGCTATGATTTTTCTGTTCAGAGTATCATTGTCTGTCGAACTCTCGGCAAGTTCAATCTGGTTTATTAATTTTTTCATGCTTTCGTGGCGGTTTTTTATGTCTTCTACGGACGGCCATATTCCGGCAGAAAAATATATGAATTTCCGTACTTTGTCTGCAAGCCACGAGTCACTGATTCCGGCTATGGCTGAATCAAGACAGGACTGACGCATTATAAGGTCTTCTGGTTCTGTTCCTATGTCCAACCCGAAAAAACAGTTTCTTTTTGCCATGGACTCCAAAATTTCGGAGCCATTTATTTCCTTTTCTTTATTGTCTCTGATAAATGTGTGTTCAAAATGAAAATGAGTGTCTGAGTACATGTTTAGATAATATACTAAAAGTTCTACTTGTAAAAGTCTCCATTTTAATATAGAATTAGTAGGTCGCCGGGATGGTGGAATGGTAGACACAAGGGACTTAAAATCCCTCGGCGGTCAAACGCCGTGCCAGTTCGAGTCTGGTTCCCGGCATTACCTTATTTACTTATATTATAAGTAAATAAGCACCGAACAATTTTTATTTCCTTTCGTTTTTATACTTAAATAGACCTGAAAAGTATTAAAAAACTGTAGAGGGGTACCGAAAGGGGTACTTTTTAAACAAAAATGCCCTTTCTCTGTACTTTTACGGGGTTTTTAATGACGAAATTCAGTGCCTATCCGTTCCATTTAGTTCAGCGCAAAGACAAAAACGGCATTTATTACGTACGTTTTAAGACTACAGATTCTAACGGCAAAACGGTTCTGCTT
>JAFOSK010000095.1 GCA_017392945.1 Treponema sp. | reverse complement strand
TTAGCAGATTTCGCAAACCCAGCCTTCAGGAGCTTTGATTTCTCCCATCTGGATACCGGTCAAAGTTTCGCGGAGTTTTCCGAGAACAGGTCCGATTGAATCCATTCCGCTTGGAACAAGGATTTCTTTATCGTGGTCAACGATTTTTCCTATTGGACTGATTACTGCAGCAGTTCCACAAAGACCAACTTCAACGAAGTCAGAAAGTTCATTCTTGTTTACCTGGCGTTCTTCGACTTCGATGTTCAAATATTCTTTTGCAACCTGTACCAAAGAACGGCGGGTAATAGAAGGAAGAATTGAATTTGATTTAGGAGTTACAAGCTTTCCGTCTTTTGTAACAAAAAGGATGTTTGCTCCACCAGTTTCTTCAATATAAGTGTGTGTTGCAGGGTCAGTGTACATATTTTCTGCAAAACCTTTTTTATGAGCGTCAACGATGTTATGAAGGCTCATTGCGTAGTTCAAACCAGCCTTGATGTCACCAGTTCCATGAGGAGCGGCACGGTCAAGATCAGAAATACGTACTGTAATAGGTTTTACGCCACCCTTAAAATAAGGTCCTACAGGAGTTACAAGAATGCGGAACTGATATTCGTCAGCAGGTTTTACACCAATTACTGCATTTGAACCAAACATATATGGACGGATATAAAGTGTTGCGCCGCTTCCAAATGGAGGAACAAAACCAACGTTTGCTTTAACAACATCTTTTACAGCCTGAATAAATCTTTCTTTTGGAAAAACCGGCATTTCAAGGCGTTCACAACTGTCCTTCATGCGGTCAGCATTTAAATCCGGGCGGAAACAAACAATCTTACCGTCTTTTGTTGTATATGCCTTAAGACCTTCAAAACAAGTCTGCGCATACTGAAGGACGCCTGCACATTCTGAAATTGTAATTTCATGCTTTTTTGTAAGTTTTCCTGCATCCCATGAACCATTTTTAAAATTAGCAACAAAACTTTTGTTTGTCTTCATGTAACCGAATGGCAAATTGCCCCAGTCAAGATTCTTCTTTCCCATTTTATTAACCTCACTTAGTCGCGCAGAATGTGCGATTACTTTTTTAGATTATCACTTACGAAATGATTTTTCAATAAAAAAGGGCATTCATTTCGAACGCCCCGTACATATTTTATTTTATTTTTCTTAAGAATGCATCTTTGTAACCGTAGGAACGGAAGCGGTTCAAAACAGTTCCATACTCATCCATTGATAACGAACCAATCAGGAACTGGTAGCCTTTTCCGTTTGAAAGCGGAACCAAAGTAATCGGATACTGCTTTCCGTACTTACCGATTGTTGCTCGGATATTATTTTCATCACCAAGCATAGCAATCTGAACGTAATACTTACCTCTTTCAAGATCAGCCATGCTCGAAACCTTGTATTTTTCAAGATCTACGCTATCAGCAGAAGCCATTTTCTTTTCAGGGACAACATACGAATCGGAAGAGTCTGCGGCAACTTCAGATTTTTCCGTTGCTTTTACCGGAGGGTTTGCACCGGCAGGAACAAGTACGATAGGTTCGTAAACTTCATCTCCAAAATCAGTTTCAGACTCAGAAGAAGCAGCAATTTCGTCATTTTTATCGGCAGGCACAGAAATATCTGATCCCTCTGTAATTTCAGAAACAACATCGTCAGATTCTTCTGGAGAATATGAATTATCATATTTTCCAATGGCATTCAAATCTTCATCAAAAGGCTCTGCAACTTTTTCATTTGTATTATCAAGTTCTGCAAGATCGTCTGCTTCTACATATTCAGAAGCAATAACATCCTCATTATCAATGATTGTGTAAGGCTTTGAATCAGCAGTTGCTGCATCAGTCTCTGCAACAACCTCCTCCGTAGGTTTAATCACAGTCACTTTTTCAGATTCTTCTGCAAAACCACCTTCATCAGAAGAGACATTCTGTTCATCAAAGGCAGGAGCAACAGTTTCTTCAGGAGACTCTTCAATCAGAGAAGATACAATATCATCTTCAACAAGCTCTGCATCTGGATCAGTTGAAGTTTTTGCAATTAATTCCTCATCAGGAATACTTTCATCTGCGACAACTTCTGTAGCTACATCAAAAGGATCTGACTCTTCATTGTTATCTGCCATGAAAGGCTTGTCTGCCTCAAGATCCTCGTCCGCATCAATTTCATCACTATATGACGAAACCTCTTCGATTGCTGAACCAATAACAGCAGTACCGGCAACAGCTTCATCAAGCTGCCCTGTACGCTTTGTAATCTTTACTACATTATTCGAATCCTTTGAAAGACCAAGTTCTGCAGCCGCCTCCGGTGAAAGGAGAATTGCAATTCCCTCTTCTGCAGGGATCGCACCGATTACAAGAATATCAACTGTCTGTTTTGTAGAAAGACTTGTTACACTGATTGAATCACCTGGCAAATAACCAAATGCACGGGCAAAAAGTCCCTGAGGAAGAACATCTTTATCTGCAACAACAGCCCTTCCGTCTAAGGACGGACTGAATGAAGTGAAAATTGTTCCGCACAATAAAACTGAACATAAAATTCCGATAAATCTTTTCATATTTTCTCCTAATCTGTCCTTAAGATCTTTTTTTCAATACTTTATTCAAGTGAACCGCAAACTCATTTGCAAATTCGCGGACATTCGCTTCGTTATCCGAAATGACTTCCCGCTCAACTTTTGAACTGCCTTCTTCAAGGACAGAACCGTTTGAAACAGAAACCACTTTCCAGCCAATTCTACGCATATTTCCCAGACAAACCTGAGAATTTTCAACTTCAGTACCGGAAAAATAAAGTTTAATTTGAACGAATTCGTCGAACGAACCGTCAGCAGCTTCATTATATCCTTTCTGATAAAAAGACTTGTCCTGTTCATCAGACTTGGATATGCAGGCCGGTATATTCGTCACTATGTACCCGGCATCGAAGAAATAATTCAGTATTTCATCTTCGATCACCAAAGCAGACTTGCACACTTCAGACAGGCTGTCGTTATGCTGAACTACATGAAACGATAGACTGCTGGCAAAAGTTCCAGAAAGGCTGACAGCCATAAAAATCAAAGCTGTCATAAATCTTTTTATCATAGAAATCCACCTTAATAAGAATTATTAGCCGTTCATCTGAAACAACTTCTATTCTCTTTTTATTAATCGGACAGCAGAATGTTCATGTTTAGCGTTTTTTATATTTTTTCTTTATTCAATTTATGATAGAATTAAATCACGGAAATTGGAATGAACAGCATAGACAAAAAACTGTACATCATCGGAGCCGGATTTGCAGGTCAGACTATAGCCGATGATATAAAACGTAAAAAAGTATTCGGAAGCGTAGGCGCGTTCCTTGACGACGACAAAAAACTCATCGGAACTGAAATTGACGGGATTCCTGTTCTTGGCCCTATTTCAAACGTAGCTTCGCTTCTGCGCTGCCGCAAACAGGACGAAGCAATCATCGCAATTCCAAGCGCACCTGTTGAACGCATCAGGGAGATATATGAACTTTTAAAAGAATGCGGCTTTCCTCACATAAAAATTCTTCCAGGAATTTCTCAGGTCATTAACGGTTCCGCTCATCTTGTACAGACAAGGGAAATCGATCCTCTTGACATTTTAGGACGCACACCGGTTACAATTTCCTTAAAGGAAAGCCTTGCATACCTTCGCGGTAAGCGCGTTCTTATAACAGGTGCCGGCGGTTCAATCGGCTCAGAGCTTGCCCGTCAGCTTCTTAGCGGTGGTGCTGAAAGGCTTTATCTTTTCGGTCACGGTGAAAACTCTATATATCAGATAGACCGCGAACTACGTATGCTGCAATCAGAAGGCGTAGGAGAAAAAGCCACTATCGTTCCTATAATCGGGGACATGGCAGACAAAGCCTACACCGACTACATCATTGAACAGACAAAATGCGACGTCGTATTCCACTGCGCAGCATACAAGCATGTTCCGCTTATGGAAGAAAACCCTGTTGCAGCAATAAACAACAATGTCTTTGGTACAAAAAACCTTCTTGATGCAAGTCTCAAACATTCCGTAAAAAGATTTGTCCTGATTTCAACAGATAAAGCCGTTGATCCTGCCAGCGTTTACGGCGTTTCAAAACTTATATGCGAAAAACTTGTACTGGACACAGCAAAAAAAGCAGACGTCGATAAGAAGTTTATGTTCGTCAGATTTGGAAACGTACTTGGAAGCAGAGGCTCAATTCTTCCTCTTTTTATGGAACAGATTAAAAATGGAGGACCGGTAACAATCACCTCAGAAGATATGGAACGATACTTCATGACTATACCGGAAGCATGTTCTCTGGTTCTACAGACTGGAGGAGTCGGAAAAAACGGCGAATCATACCTTCTTGATATGGGCGACCGCATAAAAATAATCGACCTTGCAAAACAGATAATAAAATTCAGCGGGCTTGAACCTTACAAAGACATTGATATAAAGATAATCGGGAAGCGCAAGGGAGAACGCTCTGTCGAACCGCTATGGCTGAATGAAGAAATGCCGCAGAAGACGGAATTCCCTAAGATTCTTAAACTGAAGAATCTTGATTTTACTCCGGAACGGCTTTCCGCCTTGCTGGAAAATCTTAAGCCAGTATGTCAGGCTGCTGACTCCAACGGAACCTATGATCCAGAGAAATACAGAAACAAGGAATACCTTATTAAAATACTTTGCAGTGAATTTTCTTCTTTGAAGGAATTCTACAATAAATAACCGGAGAAATATATGTCTGATGCAGATTCATTGAAAGTCCCTTTTTCAAGACCGTCAATTTCAAATGAAGAAGAAAAAGCCGTTCTGGACGTACTGCGTTCCGGCTGGCTTACAACGGGAAAATACACACAGGAATTCGAACAATCCTTTTCTGCATTTATGAACAAAAAGCCGTATATGCTTGAAGGCCGCGAAGCGGAAGGTCTTGATACAAGAGAAGTAATAAGCCTTGCAGTAAATTCTAATACCAGCGGAATGATTCTTGCAATGGATGCATGTGGCGTAACACAGGGGACAGCGGTAATAACAACCCCATATACTTTTGTTTCTACTGCAACATGTGCCCGTCATCTTGGCGCAGACGTATATTTCGCAGATCTTGAAAAAGATTCCTACAGTATTGATCCCAAAAAAATAGAAGAAATATTGAAATCGCCAAAAGGAAAAAACGTAAAGGCAATTGTTCCCGTACATATTGCAGGTAACATGTGCAACATGAAGGAAATCTGCCGTCTTGGAAAGAAATATGGCATAAAAGTAATTGAAGATGCAGCACATTCCTTTCCATCAGAAACCGAACTTGGGTATGGCGGCACAATCGGAGACATAGGCGTATTTTCGTTCTACGTTACAAAGACAATAACAACGGCAGAAGGCGGTATGGTCTGCACGCGAAATCCGGAACTTGCAAAAAGAATGACACAGATGCGTATGCACGGAATGGACAGATCAACATGGGACCGCTACACTTCCCCTCGCGCAAGCTGGGAATACGACATTGTTGCTCCAGGATATAAATTCAATCTGCCTGACATACTTTCTGCAATCGGCGTTGAACAGCTGAAAAAAGCAGAAGATTTCTTTGAACGACGAAAAAAAATAGTTGCCAGATACAATGATTCTTTTAAAAAACTTGATTTTATTCAGCTTCCGCCTGATGGACAGGGAAACAGCTGGCACCTTTACCTTATGCGCATTGTGCTAGAGAAACTTAAGATTGACCGCAATACATTTGCTTCACTAATGCAAAAATCAGGAATCGGAATCTCCATGCACTTTATTCCGCTTTTTCATTTTACATATTGGAAAGAACTATATAAAGATTTTACGCCTCAAAATTACCCGGAGGCAGAACAGAAATACTCACAGACGATAACTATTCCGCTTTGGCCGGACATGACACCAGAAATGGCAGACACTGTGATCGAAACTGTAAAAAAAACAGGAAGTGAATACCATGTCTGAAAGAAAAACTCGCAGAACAAAAAAAAGAGTATCTCGCAATTCCTACCTCTCCAAAAATTATTTCATAGACTGCAGCAAAGAAGACATGCTCTATGCCGCTCTTGTGCGTAGCCCTTTGCCATCCGGAAAGATTACGAATATTAATTTTTCTGATCTTCCGGAAGGATACTACTTTTTTTCTGCACGGGACATTCCCGGTGAAAACGAAATAGTAACAATGGATACGACTACACGCGTATTCTGCAATGAGAGGGTTCATTTTATAGGACAGCCGGTCGGAATTATATGCGGTCCAGATCTTGAAACAGCACGTAGACTTACAAAAGAAATTCAAATCACTTTTGACATTACTACGATCGAATCCGCACTTCAGGAAGCCTCAAAGAATTATCGCCATCCGGTAATAAAAATTCCTAATCAGACTTCCGCAAACGACGGAGAAATTGCGGATCTAGTTGACATGATGAACATCCTGCCGGATCTGGACGAACTTCCAACAGAAAATAAAGTATCCAGTTACACACAGCCAGGACAGATTGAAAAAGCAATGCAGAATATAAATCCTCTTGAACATCAGGAAAGAATTCTTGCGTCGCGTACTGTAAAGACAGGTTTATTCCAATATGCCGACAACCCGGATGTAATTCAGGATATGTTTTCAGAGTGTGAATTCCATGTTTCTGACAGCTGGAAACTTACGGAAAAATCTCCTGATTGGATGGAACCGAGCGGAGCATTCTGTTTTAAAGAAGGATCAAAGCTGAACGTAATAACCACTACACAATGGTCAAGCTACCTTTCTAAAAACATTGCCCGCGTACTTAATTACGATGAAGATAAAATAATCGTTCAAAAAACTCTTTCCCAATCAGAAAATAAATGCGGAATCTGGAGATGTACTACGCTTGCGGCCCAGGCCTCGCTTGCTGCAATCCTCTGCGACAGGCCTATAAAACTGATCCTTACAAGGGAAGAAGAACAGCAGTTCATGTATCCTGGCCTGAATACAACCATAAGCTACAAAACTGCCGTAACAAAAGACGGAATCATAAAGGCAATGGAAATAAAGGCTGAATGCGACGGAGGTTATGCAAATCCGTTTGCACAAGAAATTGCAGACAGAATCGCAATCGCAGCCTGCGGACTGTATAATATAGAAAATCTAAGCATAGAAGTGAACATACACTCTTCTGAGAATCCGCCGTCATCAATATATTCCGAACTGATAGACTCACAGGCATTCTTTGCATTGGAAAATCATATTCAGCAGATTTCCGAAATAACAGCGATACTCCCTGATGAACTCAGGCTTATGAATATGAGCCTGGAAGGAAAAACCTTTGCTTCTCCATATTATTTTAAGCTTTCAAAACCTGCAGAAACAATAGAAGCAATCATAAAGCAGAGTGATTTTAATAGGAAATATTCATCATTCCGCTTAAATTCTCTTTCCAACAGAAACAACAAAGGCACAACTTTCTTTTCTCTTCCAAGACGGGGAATCGGACTAAGCATTGCTTATGACGGAGCTTGCTTTTATGGCACACAGTTTCCTCTTACAGAAGAAAAAATGGAAGTAACATTGAATGAGGACGAGACCCTTATTATAAATGCAATCAGTCCGTCACAAACAAATATTGCAATATGGAAAAAAACAGCTTCTGAAGCGCTTCAAATTGATCCAGGCAATATAACGATCAATTCAGAATTTGCAGTTACAGAAGAAACATTTATGCCGGAAAGCTTCTATAATGATATAAGCATCATGACAGTTCTGTTAAAGCGTGCCTGCGAAGAAATAAACAAAAAACGAAAAACACAGCCACTGCCACTGACTTCAAAAAAAGCAGTAACCACTTCAATGAAAAATCAATGGAAGAAAGAAAAATTTTCTGGTTACCCGTTCCAGACAGCTTCCTTCGGAGCCGCTATAGTTGAAGTGGAACTAAATGCCGATACTTATCAGGGAAAAATAAACGGCATTTGGGTTGCAATCGACTGCGGAGAAATACTTTCAATAAAAGCTGCGGAAAGTTCCGTAAGGCTTGCAATTCAGCAGGAACTTGAAAGACTTGTAAAAGATACAACTGTCCCTTGCGATCAGATACGAATTTCATTTCTTGAATCAAAAAATCCTCCATGTCAGATTGGAAAACTTATTCACAACCTTGTTCCGTCCGCATTTTCATCTGCGCTCTCCCTTGCACTGTTCAGGCAGGTAAACGAACTTCCGTGCACAGAGCAGGATCTTTTTGAGCTTACAAAATATGATTCTGAACAGCACGAAGAATCATCTATTGAAAAAACAGAAAAAGAACCTGCAAAAGATTTTGAACTTCAGGAAAACTCAGAATCCTATAACGAAGAACCTGAAAATTCAGCCAGAGAAGAAAACGCAGAAAATAAATCTCAGGCATCGGATTCTAAAGAAGATACAGATTCTAATGAGGAAAGCATACAGAATAAAAAACCAGAAGGAAGTTTGAAAACCGAGGGACAGGAAGAAAAAGAAGAAACTTCAAAAGAAACGGATTCAAAGGAGGAAGGAAAATGAATTTTACTGTAACTTTAAACGGAAAAAAGCAGATTATCCAGGCCTCCCCCTCAGACAGCCTTATGGTGGTATTAAGGCGGTACAACCTTCTTTCGGTGAAATTGGGGTGTGGAAAAGGAAATTGCGGCGCCTGTACAGTTCTTTTTAACGGGAAACCAGTTCCTTCTTGCAAGATACCGATTGCAATTACAATGAATCAAGAAATAGAGACCTTGGAACATTTTTCGGCAACAGAAGCCTATCAGGATATAATGAAGGGATTTTCAAAAGCAGGAATAAAACTATGCGGTTACTGCAATGCCGGAAAGATATTTGCAGCTGCATCAGTCCTTACCGAAAAAACAAAACCAACCCGAACCTCTATCCGCGAAAGGATTTCGCATCTTTCGCCATGCTGTACAGACATTGATACGCTTATAAATGGAATTTTATATGCAGTAGAAACATACAATAAACGTATAGGAATGTAGCGCCATGAATCAAAAATCCACAAATATATTTTATGCACGAAACCTGAGCGAACTGTTCTACCAGCTTAAAACAATTGCAAATCTAAAAATCGTAGGGAGTTGCACAGCAATCTCAGAACTTCCTGAAAAAATGATTTCTACAACATTGATCCGGGAATTCAACCACATTGAAAAACACGAACGCTACATTGAATTCGGACCTGCCACAACACTTGCAGAAATTCAGGCATTGGGAGAACGGCATCTTCCAAAAATCCTTCTGGATGCAATCGAAACAATAGCAAATCCATTCGTAAGGAACATTGCCACGATAGGCGGAAATATAATGGATCCAGAACGAAAGAACACGCTCTACGCACCCTTAATGGCAATGGATACAATTCTTGAATTTAAATCACCAGCAGAAAGCAAATATATTACAATCCAGAACTACTCAAAAATTCCAGAAAACCATGTTCTTACAAATATACGAGTTCCGCTTAACGACTGGGATATAAGTATTTTCAAACGACTTGGACCAAGTCACACCATAACAGAAAGTTCAGCGAGTTTTGCTTTTCTAGTTGATTCAGAAAAGGGAATAATCACAAATATGCGCATAGCGTACTCAGGAACAATAACTTTCCGTTGCATATCCTTGGAAAACCACATGCTGGGTCTAAGACTTCCTCTAAAATCAAAAGAAATCCCGAATTATATTGACGAAGCCGAAACAGAGTTTTTCACCGCCGCAAAACAATTAAAATTCAATCCGGTTTTAAAGCAGCAGTTCCTTAACCTAGTGCGCTACTCATTCGATCAATTGACTTAAAAACATGATCCTATACTGTCTTAAATTAAAGTTTCGATTTTTAGATAAGTTTTCAGAAAT
>JAFOSK010000094.1 GCA_017392945.1 Treponema sp. | reverse complement strand
GCGGGCGAAACCAATTTCGTGCCGACACTACGTGCGGTACAAATCATAGAAGCACTTTCCAGAGAGGAGAGTGCTTTTTTATTGTTGTTGATCAGCCGTGCGAGTTTTCATGGTTTTTGCGAAAGCAAAAATGCGAACTATGTTAGCAAATGAAAACTCGAGTTTCAAAGGCTGTAAAACAGCCTTTGAATACATTTATTGTTGCGTGTGCTCGCAAGTCTCGCTCCGAGCTTTTTTATCGATGAATCAAAAAATTGCACTGTAGTACACTTTTTTTTAGCGATTTTTTTATTTTACCTATTTATAGTATAGCTTGCACAGTTTACGTAGATGGTTCATTATAATAGCAAGATAATATTGAGAGGTCTTCATGTTTTTGAGCGGCAAAATGCAATATGTTCGTGAAAATGAAAACTCATAGAAAAAAGCCTTTTTTTTTCTTTGCTGCTGTAGACGAATTCTAATTGAGTTAGACTCGAGTCTTGCATGTAGAAGTACTCTCGGTTTTTGTATTGAGTGTATTTTTAGGATTTTTTGATGTGAAAAGCTTTCTGTTTGTATTTCTTTTGATTATTTTTTCTCGGTTTACTATTTTTTCTCAAAACGGTAGCCTACGCCTTTCTCTGGATGTAGAGCCTGAAATGCTGGATGCAGAGTTCTGGATTTCGATGTCTGATGAACCAGAAAAGATAAGGCTTGGACATGAAGAAATTGTGGGACTCAATAAAAAATCAATGGAAATCAAAAGGGATGGAAAAAAAACAATTTTGTTTAATCTTGCAGAGTTTAATTCGATCTCTGAATCTGATTTATTTCAGCTAACTCTATCAGAATGTTTTGGAAGAAAATGGTATAGAAAGAGTATTCTTGATGAGCCTGTTTGTTGTACATCAGAATATTGGAATTCATTGTTTGAAAAAACAGGGATAAATGCCCTGAAAGATTCTGAAGTGCTTATTGAGCCAAAAAAAGCTGTATGCAATAAACGGACTGATATGAGGATCGTCCCTTCTGACGAGGAATTTTCTGCAAACGGTTATGACTGGTACAATGATATAAATCAGGAAAGTTCACTTTTATTCAATGATCCTGTTCTTATGTTATTTTGTTCTAAAAATGAAGAATGGTGCTTTGTATGTTCTGAATATGATTATGGCTGGGTAAAGTCTGATTCAATTGCCTTGAGTTCTGATAATGATTTTGAGAAGCGTCTCTATTTTTTGACCGAAGAAAACGGCTCCTTTGTTACAGTTACAGAAAGCCTTTATATAATTCCTTCTGGTGATTTAACGGCTTCTGTAGACGGAAAAAAGTTTATACAGAATTAAGAATGGGGGAGCGTTTTTTCTGTACTGAGTGGGAAACTGTTCAGGTTTATTTTTCTGAAGATCGTTTTCCGTTTTGCTCCTATGCTGTTGAAATTCCGTTTAGAAAAGAAGACGGAACTTTAGGAATTGCATATGCTGCTGTTCCTGTGAGTGCGGTATGCTCAGGTTTTTTACCATTCACTGTGAAGAATATTCTTACGTTGGCATTTAAATGTCTGGGGCAGGCTTATAGTTGGGGTGGAAAGAACGGTCTTCGTGATTGTTCTTCTATGGTTATGGAAATATACAGATGCATGGGGTTTCAGCTTCCTCGTAATTCTTCTGAACAGGCTTTGTTTCCTGCAAAGTCCATTAAGATTGACGGAGCGTCTGGTTATGAACAGAGAACAGTTTTACTGAATGGGATTATGCCGGGTGCGGTTCTGAAAATTCCAGGGCATGTAATGCTGTATCTTGGCAGTTCTGATGAAAGGCACTATGTGATTCATGCTACGTCCGGTTATTATGAGTCGGAGGAAGATATTGCGGCAGGAAAGTTGATGAACGTAAATTCTGTATGCGTAACGTCTCTTGATATGCTTATGGGAAACGGAAAGACTCTGCTAGAGTCCGTATCTTCTGTCTTATTCTATTGACCGTGCGGAGAATAAAACTTCTGGTGCATGCTA
The DNA here is from genome assembly GCA_017392945.1 of Treponema sp. Lineage (GTDB taxonomy): Bacteria > Spirochaetota > Spirochaetia > Treponematales > Treponemataceae > Treponema_D. The sequence goes on along the minus strand of JAFOSK010000094.1, from coordinate 20,412 downwards.
AAAAAAATGAACTGACTAAAATTGTTTATGAGACGGCATGTTCCGGACTCTTTGCGTTGAGCCCGTTCTGTCTGTTTGTAAATTTTTTTTGCAGATTTTAAATTTGTAAAATTGATGGATTATTATTATTATTTAACTGTAAAATATAATTCTTGAGGTAGATATGAAAAAAAATCTTCTGGCTTTCTTTTCGTTTTTTTTATGTGCATTGCTTTTTGCTCAAAAATCAAAATCGATAACTTTTAATTCCTGTGATTTGAGAGGGCAGGCAGTTTCTGAAAAAATGTTTTCTTCAAATAAAATCACAATGCTGAATGTATGGGGGACTTTTTGTCCTCCTTGTATAAGGGAAATGCCGGATCTTGCAGCACTGTATAAAAATAATAAGGACAGGGGGGTAGCTGTCATCGGTATTCCTATCGATATTAGCACAATAGACGGGAAGGTTAATCCTCTGCTAAAAAAAGATGCAGAAAAAATAATTGCTTCTACAGGAGCTGATTATCTGCATGTGGTTCCGTCGGCTGAAATGTTTTCTGGTTTCCTGAGAAATGTTCAGGCTGTTCCTGCAACTTTTTTTGTTGATTCAGACGGTAATATTATTGGTAAAATGTATCTAGGGGCAAAGTCTGAAGCTGATTGGCAGAAAATTATTGATAAATTATTAAAAGATATAAAATCCGAATGATAGAAAAAAAGAATCTTGTAGGAATTGTATTGGTTGTTCTTTCTCTAGTAATGGTTATCCTTGGAATATATAGAGGGGAGATTGCTGTTGTTTTAGAAAAAGCTTCAAGAATCTGCATGGAGTGTATTGGTATTGGCTAAAAAAAATAAGCGGGTTATTAGAAGTGTCGTTCAGGCATGTTTTTCGTCATTCTCAAACGGATATATAAAGGGGTTTGCAGAGGGACATATTTTTCAGGGAGAATCAAAGGCTGTCTGCGTACCCGGATTGAACTGCTATTCCTGTCCTGGGGCACTTGGAGCCTGTCCTATAGGTTCCTTACAATCTGTGCTTGGATCAAGAAATTTTAATTTCTCTATTTATGTTTTTGGTCTGTTGGTGCTATTCGGCTCTATTTTCGGGCGTTTTGTATGCGGTTTTTTGTGTCCCTTTGGATTTATTCAGGATCTTATTAATAAGATTCCATTTTTTAAGAAAATCAGGTGTTTGCCAGGTGAAAAATTCCTGCGCTTTCTTAGATATTTTTTCCTTTTGCTTTTTGTAATAATTCTTCCTATGTTTGTGGTTGATATTTCGGGGATGGGCGAGCCGTGGTTCTGCAAGTATATTTGTCCGGCAGGAACTCTTGAAGGAGGGATCCCTTTAGTCCTTCTTAATCCTGCAATGCGGGAGGCTGCGGGTTTTTTGTATCGCTGGAAAATCTTTGTTCTGATTTTTATTCTTTTTGTTTCTGTTGTGATTTACAGACCGTTCTGCCGTTATATTTGCCCGCTCGGTGCGTTTTACGGACTTTTTAATAATTTTTCTGTGTGCAGGCTAATAGTCCGCCATGACAGTTGCGTGAAATGTGGTTTGTGTCAGAGGAATTGTGCTTTTGATATAAAGGTATATGAAAAGCCTGGCAGTCCGGACTGCATAATGTGCGGTGAATGTATTGATGCATGTCCCTGTCAGGCTATTCAGATAGGATTTTTTCCTAGTTCAAGGCCTTCTTCAAAACTTCAAGATTAGCTTTCATGATGTCAAAATAATTTGCGCCTTTCTTTACGTCCAGACTGGTTGTAGCCTGCATTGAATCCATTGTAAGAACGGAGATGTTCTTTGATTTTGCATTCTTGATGATTGTTGCAGGAATTTTTCCTGAACTTTTTTCAATCTGAAGAACATAAGGTAATTTTAGCCCGTCAATTTTTTCTGCAAGGAATATGATAGTCTTGAAGCTTGCTTCTGTTTCTGCTGAGCATCCTTTGAAAGCGGCATAGTATTTGATTCCGTAATCGTCTGTAAGGTAGCGGAAAGGGAATCTGTCGCCGAAGAGTACAACTTTGCGTTTTGCTGTCTTTACGCATTCCTCATATTCTTTGTCCAAAGTGTTAAGTTTTGTGCAATATGCTGCAAGGTTCTTTTTGAATACTGCTGAATTTGCTGAATCTGTCTTGCAGAGTGCGTCAGCAATAGCTTCGCAAAGGATTTTTGCGTTTTTTACAGAAAGCCACACGTGTTCGTCATATTCTATTTCATCTTCATCGAGCTCATGATGATGTTCTTCTTCTTCGGCTTCTTCATGATGGTGATGATGTTCTGCTTCCATTCCTTCAACGCTTTCTTCTTCTTTTACGCGTTCACCAAGAACTTCAAGAAGGTTGATTGCAATAAGTTTTTTGTTTTTTGCATTTTTTAGGACTCCTTCTACCCAGCCGTCACTTTCACCTCCGACATAAATGAAGATGTCTGCGTTACCGATTGATGCGATATCTTTTACACTAGGCTGGAAGCTGTGAAGATCTACGCCGTTATTCAAAAGCATAGTAATTTCTGCTTTGTCGCCTGCAATCTGACGCACCCAGTCGTATTCCGGAAAGATTGTTGTTACAATTTTTGTTTTTGAAAATGAAGCCATTGTAAGGCTTGTCATAATGAATACAAATGAAAATATTTTTTTAAAATTCATTTTCTTTACTCCTATAAAAGTTTTTGCCTGCTTTTATGCTGTTGCCTTACTGTCGAGCAGGGCATTAAGTTCGTCCTTAATTTTGTTCTGATCAATTGATTTTCCGATGAATACAATTTGATTCAAGCGGTCTCCGAATTCTTCATCCCAGCTTTCTTTTACGTCAGGATTCTGTTCAAGGTAAGCCTGTTTCTGTTCTTCAACAAGGGCATCAATCCAATAGGAAACCTCAGTTACAGAAGAGTTGCGACCTGCCTGTTCAAAAAGCTGGATGTCGGCCTCTGCGTCTGAAAACCAGATGTAACCTTTCGCTCGGATAAGTGACTTAGGGTAAGCAGACTTAACATACTCCATGAATTTCTTTCTGTTGAACGGGCGTTTTTCTTCAAAAACGAACGAACTGATTCCGTATTCATCAACACAGCCCTTGTTGTTTGCGTCAAGGCTGTTTATTGCTTTCTGTATTGCAGATGAGGAATCGACCATTTCAAAGTCAAATTTTTCTGTAGAAAGAATCTGGTCAGGATCAACGTTACCATTTATAGATCGGATCAAAGGAGCTTTTTTCTGAAAGTCTCTTATGCAGTTTTCTACGGCTTTAAGCTGATCTTCATTCAACAAGTCGCATTTATTCATGACAATGTGATTGCAGAATTCCATTTGGTCAACGATGAGGGTGGTAATGTCCTGTTCATCAGTTGATTCTTCATCATAAGATGAAAGGTCTTTCAGGAATTCCCTGTAAATACGGTCTGCATCAACAACTGTTACGATTGAGCTGAGGTAAACATTTGTGTCCGGATTGTCTTCTTCATAAGCAAGGAAGCTTGCTGCAATTGCCCCGGGATCGCTGATTCCTGACGCTTCCACGAAAACAGCTTCTGTTGTGTTTTCGTTGGAAATTTCTTCCATTTTCTGAATGAATTCATCTCTTAGGGTGCAGCATATACAACCGTTCTGAAGCTCATACATAGAAGCCTGTGCTACTCTGGATCCCTGTTTTTTCAGGATTTCTGCATCGATATTAATGCTTCCCATGTCGTTTACGATCAGGGCAACCTGTCGCTTTTCTTGACGGAGCAGATTATTCAAAAGAGTTGTCTTTCCAGAGCCAAGATATCCGGTTATAAGGATAATCGGTTTTTTATTTTTTGTCTTATTCATTTTATTCCTCTAAAAATTATCAAATCGTTCAAGCTGCAGAGGAATTCAATTGTTCAGCCTTACTTTCTGCCTTACAAGAGAGCAGCATGGAAGTACACTTGCAAAAAATACATGAAAAAAATATATAGAAAATAAATATGCTGAAACGGCTTCTCCGATTCCGCTGAGCAAAAATGATTTTAGCTGATTTTTTATAATAGAAAGAACAATGCAGACAGGGCATTCTTTTTCTGCACAATGATGAACTGCATGAATAGATTCAAATGCAAGTATCGAAAGCAATGCGATTATGAAAGCAATGCAAAGTATCCTGGTGGTTTTTGCCGGAAGTGTAATATTTTTCATTATTAGTCCTCGGATTTTTTGCCGTCTGAGAGTTTCATTTCCTTTCCGCATTTGTCACATATTCCGTACAGTACGGTTCGAAATGGATTTAAATTAAATCCATGCTCGTTTTTCAGATGATCTGTTATCTCACTCAGTTCATCGCATTCCACATGAAAAAGTTCTCCGCATTTTTCACATTTTAAGTGAAAATGAGCTTCCGTTCTGTCTTCAGAACTTTCGCCTGTGTATTCAAAGCATGATGCAGAATGCTCATCTATAAAATATTTCTGAACCTGACCTTCAGAAACAAGTTTTTCAAGCTGACGATAAATCGTTGCCACTCCAAGAGAGAGGTTCCTTTCTTCAAAATGGCGGCGTACATCTTCTGCTGTAAAATGCTTCCCCTTTGTTTCTTTCAAATAGGAAAGAAGGAGTTCTTGTTGTCTTGTTTTATAAGCGGCTTTGACCATTATTTTACCTTAATTTGATAACGGTTATCAAATTACTAATTTTAAAGAAAAAAGTCAATATGAAAACAGTTTTCAAATTTCGTTGAGCATTTTTCTGTTAGGATTGCGCTGTTGCTTATTGCGGCATGGTTTATGAACTGTTATACTTATAATATGAATACAGTTGATATTAAATTCGTTGCGAAGGAAGGGGTTTGCGTTCCTGTTTATAAAACTGCTGGTGCTGCTGGAGCAGATATCTGTGCATATATTGATAAAGATGTCGTAATTAAAAAGGGGACTCGTGCAATTGTACCTACAGGGCTTTTCTGTGCAATCCCTGAAGGGTACGAAATTCAGGTTCGTCCAAGAAGCGGACTTGCGGCAAAAAACGGTGTTACCGTATTGAATACCCCCGGTACAATTGACAGCGATTATCGCGGAGAAATCTGTGTCATTCTTATTAACCTTGGGGATGAAGATTTTACCATTCATAACGGAGACCGTATTGCCCAGCTAATAGTTGCTCCTGTGACTCAGGGTCAGTTCGTTCGCGTTGCTAAACTAGATGAAACTGAACGCGGTGCCGGTGGATTCGGTTCTACAGGGGTAAAGGCTTGAATTTATTCAAGTATGTTCAAAAGTTTATTGATATATATAATCATTCTCTTGGATATATAGAAAAAAAGGTTCTTGCATTATATGAGCTTTGCTACCAGTTTTTTATGAAATATGCAAAGCCTTGGCTTGACCTGGTAATAAAAAAAATTGATGATTTTCAGGTTAAATATCTTGGAAAAGGGCAGCTCGGAAACCATGTCCTTGTGCGTTATATTTGTAAGGAATTGTTGCTTTATTTTGGGGTTTCTTTTCTGTTCTTTTTTATGATTTTTTTCGTAAATCAGATTTTGCTTCTTATAGGAGAGCTCTTAAAGCAGCGGGTTCCATTCAGGGATGCTTACAGACTTATGATTTATACTTTGCCGTTTGTAATCTCTCAGTCGGCTCCTTTTTCTACATTGGTAGGTTTTTTAATGTGCCTTGGGCGCATTATGAGTGATAATGAAGTCCTTATTATCAGGGCCTCCGGACAGAGCTATATAATGGTAATGGTTCCTGTTTTTATTTTAGGAATTCTTATTTCTGTGGCTTCTTTTTTTGTAAATGATTATCTTCTTCCGATCGGAACTATTAAGTACAATCAGCTTTATAGAAAGATTCTTACTTCAAATCCTTCCGTTCAGCTTGAACCAAATTCAATAAAATTTTTCAATAAATCAATTCTTATAACCGGGGATGTAAAGGATACGGCGGTAAGCGATCTGATTTTCTTTGATGAAAAAGGCGATACACAGCGCATTATTGTTTCTGGTAAATCAAATCTTATTTCTGCGCGTGATGAAGGCGTTCTTATGCAGATGAACATGTCTGATTCTGTTGTTGCTTCTTTAGATACAAACAAAAAAGGAGATTACGATGTTCTTGATGCAAAGACTATGACCATGAATATATTTGATTCTGCCATTCTTAATACTAATGCCCGTACAACTCCACGTGAAATGACTTCCTTTGACCTTGGTCGTCAAGTTAAGCAGATGAAAAAAATGGAAAACTTGGACAAAAGAATATTGAATCATTACCGCATGGAATATTATAAGAAATTTTCTAGTCCGTTCGGCTCCATTTTTTTTGCAATTCTTGCACTTCCATTGGCTTTTTTATTCGGTAAGCATAACGGGCAGACGATCGGTCTTATTTTTGGACTTGTAATATGCGTTATATATTGGGCAATGATGATTATAGGACAGATGTTTTCCATAAGAATTGGTATTGATGCTTTTATTGCAATGTGGTTACCCGATACGATAATCGGTGTAACGGGCGGTCTTTTGTATTTTACGCTTAAAAGAAAATGAAACTTGTATTTTATCTTTTCAGAAGGTTCATTCCGATATTTTTAGGTGCTCTCGGTTTCTTTTCGCTGGTTCTTATTTTGGTTGACCTTCTTATGAATCTTACGAATTATCTTCAGAACGGGGCTTCTGCTTCTCAGGTTGCACAGGTCATGATTTTGTATTTCCCTAAGACCTGCTGGTATGCAATGCCTCTTGGCGTCTTGTTTGCTGTTGCATATACATTGAGTGATCTTTATGCCAGCAATGAATTGACTGCAATATTCTCATCCGGAGTTTCTCTGCTTCATTTTACATTTCCCCTGTTGCTTTTTTCTGTAATAATGAGTTTCGGGTTGTATTTTTTTGAAAATTATCTAGTTGTTCCAACCTATTCAAAAAAAATGCAGCTTCAAGGTCAGCTTTTAAAGGAAGAAAAATCTCTGAACAAGAATAATATCGTTGTAATTTCAGATAACGGACATATCATTTATAAGGCAAAATTTTATGAAAACGCTCAGAAAAGGCTTTCTGATCTTTACCTTGTAATAAGGGATGAAAACAAGCGGCTTGATTCGATAGTTCATGCAGATGCAGCAGTATGGAATTCAAATGAAAACCACTGGATTCTTATGAGTGCAATTCAATATAAATATGAAGATAATACCATAAAGACTCTTAAGCTGGAAAAGGATTTTTTTGAACGTCTGACGGAATCTTATGAGACGTTCCAAAATAACGTTGTGTCTATTGCAGAAGTTGATTCTCATACGGCAAAGGTTTACATAAGCCATCTCAGAAGAACGGGGCTTCCGTTTAATCAGGAATTGTCAGAATATTATAAAAAATTCGCTTTTCCTGCGATTGTTTTTATCGTTGTTTTCCTTTCAATCGGACTTTCTGGAAAATCAAGGAAGAACGTACTTCTTATAAGTCTTTCATTGTCTGTAAGTGCCGCCGTTCTTTTTTATGTCCTTCAGATGGTTACGATGCTTATGGCAAAATTCGGTTATATTTCGCCTTTTATGGGAGCATGGTTTCCTGTGTTCCTTTTCATTATAATCAGTATAGTTCTGTTGCATTATGCCCGGACGTAAAGAAGTGAGGTTTTTATGAAGATTTTTTCTATTCAACACAAAAGTTCAGACGGAAGGGCAAGAACTGGTCTTCTGGAACTGCCGCATGGAACAGTTCATACTCCGGTATTTATGCCCGTAGGTACATGCGCAACTGTAAAAGCAATTTCCAAGGACGATCTTGATGAAATCGGTTTTGAAATTATTCTTGCAAATACATATCATCTTTTTTTGCGTCCTGGTGCTGATTTGATTCAGGAGGCCGGCGGTTTGCATGGATTTTCACAATACAAAAAGAATTTCCTAACAGATTCCGGAGGTTTTCAGGTTTTTTCGCTTTCTCAGCTTAGAAAAATCAATCCTGATGGCGTAAAATTTCAGAGTCATATTGACGGAAGTTACCATATGTTTACGCCGGAGAATGTCGTTCAGACTCAGGTTAAGTTTAATTCAGATATCCAGATGCAGCTTGATGTATGTTCTGGCTTTGGGGTCGATAAAAAAGAAGCGGAACATGCGCTTAAAGTTACTTCTGCATGGGCTGAGCGCGCAAAAAAGCAGTGGCTTATTGAACGCGAAAACGGATATAAGGGAATGCTTTTTCCTATTGTTCAGGGTAATTTCTATGAAGATCTGCGTAAACAGAGCGCAGAATTTACCGTTGCTCTTGATTTGCCTGGTATCGCAATTGGTGGCCTGAGTGTTGGTGAACCGGCCGATAAATTTGCAGAATTCCTGAATTTCACAATGCAGCATCTTCCTGAAGAAAAACCGATCTACGTAATGGGAATCGGTACTCCTGAATATATTCTTGAAGCTGTTTCAAATGGTGTAGACATGTTTGACTGCGTACTCCCTACTCGTAATGCGCGTAACGGTGCCTATTTTACGCATGATGGTCAGCTTTCTATCAAGCAGGAACGTTTTAAGCATGATTTTAAGCCTATTGATCCACAATGTAATTGTAAAGTCTGCCGCACTTATTCCCGAGCATATTTAAGACATCTATTTAAAGAGCAGGAAATTCTCAGTTCTATGCTTGCTTCTTATCATAATCTTGCATTCCTGCATCAGATGATGAATGAAATACGTCTTGCGATTTCAGAAGATCGTTTTGAGCAGTATAAAAAGGATTTTCTGAACAGATATAAAAAAGGTGAGATTTTGTAATGAAAAAAATTCTGTTTCAGGCTGTAGTTGTTTTTTTATTTTCTCTTGTGCTGCTTTCTGCTCAGGAAAGTGAGGATGACTTCCTCAATAGAATTGAATCTGCCATTTCAGAAGCTGCTTCTGGCAGTGAAATTTCGGATCCATATAATGAAGGGATTGATGATAATTCTGTTCAGGTATACAGAGATAGGCAGACTGATGACTCAATAGATGCTCCTTATGCAGAAAAGGAAGTAAGTTCTACCGCAGTTCAAAAGAATCTTGAAGATGTATCTGAACAAGGATTTGAAAGAGTGTCTGATTCTTTTGATGATAGTTTGTCTGAAAATTCAGAAATGTCCGTTAATTCAGAAATAAAGGACGAAAAGAGGGCTGTAGATTCAGATCAGATAGTTCAGTCTATTTATGGCGTGAAGAATACGGAACCGGCAGATGACGAATATGGTGATGATATTCTTACCATTCAGGTAAAGATACCGCCAAAGCAAAATCCTAAGTCTGCGGATGGCGAAAAACTTGCCGCTGCCAAAAAAAGGGATGAAGATGAAAGGGAGTTTAAGGGAAACATGGAAACCTTGAATCTGGGAACTCCTTCTGAAATAAATGGTGTGGTTGATAAAATTGTAGACGATGATGATCCACGCTATATAGATGTTCTGTATGAACTCTTTTATAAAACATCCAGCAACGATGTCCGTTCCAGAATTCTTGACTATTTTGCAAAAAATGAAGATCCTTGTCTTTCTGATTATGCAGTAGAAATAATTGATGATCCATATGATACGTCTAATGCATTTGTTTCAAAATGCATGGAGTATGTCTCTACGGTAAAATGCAAAGAAGCCGCTCCGGCTTTAGTGAAGCTATTGGAAAGTGAAAAAGAAGAATACTTTAACGCGGCTCTTTCTGCATTGGGAAAAACAGGTGGAAAGAAAGAGGCAAAATATCTTGCAAAATATCTAGAGCGTGATGATCTTGATGTTCCCGTACGGCAGGCTCTTATGCGCACTCTTGGACAGATGAATGCTGTTGAAACATGGGATCAGGTTGTAGAAATCGCCCAAAATGAAGACGAAAATGACTTTGTTCGTCAGTATGCCGCAGAAGCTTTAGGAAATATGAAAAAAGAGGAGTCAATTCCAGTTCTTATAAGCCTTTATGAAAATGGTAATCCAAATATGAGAGAATACTGCATAAAGGGACTGCTTAATTTTCCTGAATCAGAAAAAGCACGGAATATGATTTTACAGGGGATAAGGGACGAGCATGTAAAGGTAAGGCTTCAGTCAATAAAAGCTTGCCGAGAAATGAAGCTGAAAGATGCTGTTCCGTATCTTATTTATCGGGCTAAGAATGATAATGAAAATTCTGTAAAAAAAGAAGTTTACCCAGTTCTGGCAGAACTTAATACAAAAGAGGGCAATGAATTTTTAATTGAACGAATAACAGATACAAAAGTTCCCGATTCTGCAAAGAATATGGCTGCGGAGGCTTTGCTCAAATTCAGTAAAAATATAGGAATTTCAGAAATCAATGAGCTTGCAAAAAATATTGTTGATGACGATAGGCGCAAATCTTTAAGAAAATCTTTAGGCAAGTTTATGGCAAAGTACGAGCATCCCGAATTCGGAGAAGTTTGTTCTATGTATATTTCTTCAAAAGACACTGATACCTGTACGATTGGAATTGATATGTACAGGACAGGTCGTTATCCGGAAGCAAAAGATGCTTTACAGAAAGTGGCTGAATCCAAATCTGGAAATGCAGGTAACAGAAAGAGGGCAAAGCAGATTCTCGGAATAGAGGATGAGCCCCCGTCAAAATAAACTTATATGACGGGGATGTAGTCGTCTAAACAGAGAGTTCGTGCAATATTCTGTATTTTTCGTTTATAGATGCAAGCTGGCCATCTGTAAACAGTTCTTTTGCCTCGTCGGCAAGAATTTCCAAAGAAGCTAAGCTTTCGTTCAGGGCAGTAGCAAAGCCTCTGCTTACTTTGTTCCAATATGTACCCTTTCCGTCCGTAAAAAGACAGATGAATCCGTATTCCCTGCTTTTCTGTTTTGCAACAGTGACTTTAAGGATATTGTCCACAGCCGCAGTTATTATTAGAGGTGCGTTTTCTTCATTTATATTTATATTCAGTTTTCTGTTCCACTCTTTTTCGGAAACCGGTCTCAGAGGTAAGACTTTTGCTATCTTTATGGCTGTAGAAAGTTTTTCCCCATCCATTAAAGTAAAACCGTCCGGAAGAATAACTTTTGTTTTTATTCCGCCGATAGTTTTGATTTTTTCTTCGTCGGATTCTGCCTTCGCGGCTCGTATGAAGGATTCATAATAAAGCTGTACCTGTTTCTTTTTATGAACTTTTTTAATTGTGAATGATTCATTTCCGAATGATATTATATCTTCATTTTCCGGTTTCTTTTCATCAGATTTTTTGTTTTCCTTCTTTCTGTTTTTTGCAGCTTTTTCATAGGTATCAGCTTGCATTTCCATGGTTCGTACGGGTTTTGCGTTTTCGAGTTTCTCTAAAAGTACAGGCGAAAGCTGAGTTAAAATCGATTTAGTAAGAGGAGAAACGCTCATAGCGTAAATTCGCGAAGTGCGCACGATTTCTCCTGCAACAATATAGAGCGGATCCTGTTTGAACATTACACTTCCCGGATGTATGAAGATATTGTCTGCCGTAAGGCTTTTGTATGTATCGCGTTTTACACGTACGCATACAAACTGTATCATTCCGGCTGCAATACAACACAGATAGTCGCTTTTGTTTCCGCCTCCAACAACCGGGATATTCATATGGTTAAGAATGTCCTGAAGCTGAAAGTCAATATTTTCTATTTCGCGCATGATCCGCTCATCAAGATAAAACTGTTTGCAGAAATTTTCTTTGTTTTCGCATTTCTGGAATGCATAGAAAAGATTCAGGTATGATACAAAGTCGCCTTGTATATCCCTGAATGTGTGGTGGGCACGTCGAGCTTCAAGTTCCTCTCCCGGAGGCAGAATGAACGGAGAATTTGCAGACAAGAACGAAGCTGCAATCAGTATTTCTTCAATGACATCTGGGTAGCGCATTATTGATTCAACAATTATACGGCTAATGCGCGGTTCAAGCGGGAACTGAACCATAAGTTTCCCAATTGAAGACAAAGTGTTGTCTCTGTCCAATGCGCCAAGCATGTTCAGGGTGTCTATTGCGCCGTAGATACTTTCTTTTTCGGGTGCAGAAATAAAATCGAAGCCTGCAAAATCCGTTATTCCGAGATCTGCCATCTGTAAAATAACTTCGCTAAGGTCAGTTCTGTAGATTTCTTCTGTTGTATACATCTGTCTTGTATCAAAATCTTTGCGTGGGTAAAGCCTGTAACAGGTTCCCGGTTGAGTTCGTCCGGCACGTCCTTTTCTTTGATTGCAGCTGGCCTTGCTTACCGGAGTCTCATTAAGACTTGATGTGAATGTGTGGGGATTGTAAAAATTAAGTTTTGCAAGTCCCGAGTCGATTACAGTCGTTATGTCGGAGATGGTTACAGAAGTTTCTGCAATGTTTGTAGATATGATGACTTTCTTTTTGCCTTCTGGTGCAGGCTTAAAAACTCTCTCCTGATCTTCTTTTGAAAGACGGCCATAAAGCGGCAGTGTATGAAGTTTCTTTGCAAAATAAGAAGTGTCCAATGCTCTCATACAGTCTTTGATAATTTTCTCTCCCGGCAGAAAAATAAGGATCCCGCCTTCCGTTTCATTATCTAGAACGCGTTCTACAGTAGAAAGAATTTTTTGAATTAGAGCGGAGCTCGCAGTTTCATTCATGGTACTCGCAGGAATTAACGGAGGATCATACACCATTGTAACGGGGTAGGTAACGGTATCAATAGTTACTATAGGACAGGAGTTGAAATATCTGCTGAATGCCTCTGCGTTCATTGTTGCAGAACTGACGATTACTTTGAATTCCTTGCGCACTTCGAGAACGCGTTTTAAAAGTCCAAGTACAAAGTCTATGTTAAGGCTCCTTTCGTGGGCTTCGTCAACCATAATGACAGAATACTTACTGAGCCATGGATCCAGCTTCATTTCCTGAAGAAGGATTCCATCTGTCATTATTTTGATTTTAGTGGTTTCATCGGTTTTATCTTCAAAGCGCATCTTGTAACCGACAAGGCCCGGGTAGGTGGTTCCCAATTGTTTTGAAATGAATTCACTTACAGAAAGTGCAGCGATTCTTCTTGGCTGGGTTACTGCTATTATGCCGTTTTCATCATAACCTGCTTCATGTAGTATGATTGGAAGCTGAGTCGTTTTTCCTGAGCCGGTCGGACTCTGCACAACAATTACTTGGTTTGATTTCAAAGCTTCCAAAATCCTGTCTTTTTGTTCGTAGACAGGTAATTTCTTATATTCTATTGCCATGTTATATTTTCCTTTATTCGTTCTGTTATTTTTTTTCTATGCTGAATGTATCTGCTCCATTTTTGGCGTTTGTTTTCAGCTAAATATTGAATGAATTCATCATCAAGTTTTTTAATGATGAATTCCCAGTTTGAGTTAATGTAAGTCGTTATATAGTGCGTTTTGTGTTCTACTATCCTTGTCTGATCAGTTTTCAGGTCTTTTTCAAATGTCACTTCAAGAAGGTAACCATCTCCTGTATCATCCCTTGGATTTTCAGGGTTGTCGAAGTCCGGTTCCCAACGCTGTCCGCTTATTAGATTACCGTTTCCGTATATTATAGCTTTTTCAAGCCATTGTGTCGCCTTGTTTCCGATAAATTCTTTTTCGCGGGGAATATGCGGATGATTAGCCCATACAACATCTACACCTTTTTCAACGAGAGTATGATAGAATCTTCTTCTATCCTCTGAAATTTCACTTATATATTCAGGTTCATCACTATGAATTGAAATTATAAAGAGATCGCACGGATTTTCTTCTCTGAATTTACGGATTTTTTCAATAAATGCTTCCCTGCTTTTTTTTGTGGAGGCAACATAGTTCAGGTATGTCCGATAGTCCGGTCTGTTCAGAATTTCCGTTACTGCGCAAAAAAGAATTTTCCAGCCGTTTTTATCGATTGTTCTGCATTCAAGGGGTGCATCTGGTTCTTTTTTTAAACCGGAAAAATAAAGCGGATTGCCAGCTTCTGCATATTTTTTTTCTATTTTTTCAGACCATTCATAAGTTTCTTGTATTCCGCCTAATCCTTGATCGTTTGAGTGATTGTTTATAAGAGAAAATACGTTGAATCCAGCTTCAATTGCTTGTTCCGGATATTCTCCGTGCATATTAAAATTCGGATAAGATGAATAGGGTAATGAATCCGCAACAGGTGCTTCTATATTTGCAAATGCAAGATCTGATTCCTGTACGATTGTTCTTATTCCGTCCCAAATCTTGCTGTAGTTTTTCATGTTAAAATTTGGTTTGTGTGCCATTATATCACCGCCAAAAAGCAGTTTGATCTGCTTTGTTTCCGGTTCATGCAATGAGGCACATCCTGTAAAAAGCGCGCATATACAAAATAAGGGGATCAGCGTGAGAAATTTTGTTTTCATATTTTAGTCTATTATATCACAGTTTTTTTAATGTAAGAATTATAGTTTGACCAAAGAAGTGAAAAAATATTAAATTTAAGAACTTTGAATGTGCTTTAAATTACTGCGGAAAAATGGTTGAAATTATGATGAAAATGTATCATAATCAATTGGTTATGAAGGCAAAATACACGGATCGCGAGTTAAAGTTTCAGCACATTATAGAAATCGAACAAGATCTTGATGAAATAAAAGATGCTGATGTCCTTTTGGAACGAATTCTTACTGAAACCAGAAACATTGTAAATGCAGATGCCGGTTCAATTTATGTAGTTGAAGGTCAGAATCTTAAGATTAAGTATGCCCAAAATGACACCCAGCTCAAAGCTCTTCCTTTGGGAGAAAAACTTCCATATCTTTTCTTTTCATTTCCAATTAATGAGTCATCTATTGCAGGTTATGTTGCCGTTACAAAAAAATCTCTCATTATAGACGATGCATACGCTATTTCGCCGGATTGCCCGTACAGGTTTAATAAGCAGACGGACCTTACAACAAATTACAAAACAAAATCAATTTATACAGTTCCTCTCGTAATGAAGAATGGAATGCTCCTTGGAGTCCTTCAGATTATAAATAAGCTTGATGACGATGGAAATATCGTTCGCTTTACAAAAGACGATGATTCGTTTATTGCTCATTTTGCGTTGTCTGCGGTAAGAGCGCTTAAGAGAGCTTATGACACAAGAGATACACATCGTAAAATGCTTAAACTTTCGGAATTCCGTGATCCGAAAGAGACCTATGCCCACGTAGAACGAGTTTCCAGCATTGCTCTTGAAATTTATGACCGATGGGCCTTTGAACAGAACATTCCAGAGGAGGAACGTCGCGTTTATCGTGACAATCTTAAGATCGCTGCAAAATTTCATGATATCGGTAAGGTTGGAATTTCTGATATCATCTTAAAGAAGCCTGCTCGCTTCAATGATGAAGAGCGTTCTATTATGAAAAGTCATACATGCATCGGAGCCCTTCTGTTCGATCCTCCGGATTCTGATCTTGACCGTATGTCTCTTGATGTTGCTTTACATCATCATGAACGTTGGGATGGAGCTGAAAACGGTTATCCTGGAGTAACATATTCGGAAAAAAATCATTTTGAAAATTTCATAGTAGGTGAACCAATTGAAGTTTCTGAACCGCTTTCTGGTTGTCAGATTCCACTTGCTGCAAGAATTGTTGCCGTTGCCGACGTTTTTGATGCGCTTTCTCATAAACGCTGCTATAAAGACGCCTGGAGTCTCGATGATGCTTTCAACGAAATACAGAATTCTGCAGGAACTCAGTTTGATCCAGAAGTTGTCCTTGCATTTTTGAAAGTACGGGAACGTGTAGAGCGTATTCTTCTTGATTACGATGATGAGTAATTCTTTTTTTTAGAAATTATTTGCCAGAAGCCTTTCAATTTCTTTTTCAAAACATTTCTTGAATTTAGCGAATTCCTTTTCGCCGTATGTTTTTTTATTTCCGCCGAAACCTAATTGTGCAAGCTGCAAGTCGAATTCCCTGTCTTCAAGCCTGTTTTTTATATTATCGATCGTAAAAGAAGTTCCGCGGTCGTTAATGGTCCGGATTTTGCGTTCAACAAGCCGTGATGCAAAGAGGATGTCTCTTGTTATTACAAGATCATTTTCACCTGCATTTTCAAAAATGTAATTGTCGGCGCTGTCTTTTGTTTTATTACAGACAATCATTTTAAAATCATTGCAGTCTGTTTTGAACGGTTTATTCGCTGCGAAAATTACTTCGAGATTTTTCTGCTTTGAATAATTTACAACATAGTTTCTGATTTTAGAAGGACAAGAATCTGCATCAATCCAAATGTGCGTCATTTAAGAACCTGGTCTATTTTTTCAATAAGAGATTTGGTTATTCTGTCGGCTTCTTCGTCTGTGCTGTTTTTTTCTAAAGCTGATTGGAATTTTACATTTCGCCCCTTTTCTTTGTAAAGCTCATCACAGAGCATTATTCCAGAAAGAATTGAAATTTGCAGCGGAGTCTTTAATGAGCCTGATTTTTCAATCTGGTCAACGATTCTCTTATAGTATCCAAGGAGTTTATTCAAATACTCAGAGTCCTCGTTTGCTTTTATTGCGAATGACGTTCCTAAAATATCAATCTGAAGGTTTCCCATGGGCTAGAATATGTCGAATTGTCCGTCTTCTGGCTGTGAATTGTCAGAGGATTCTTCCGGTACCTGATTCATATCAAAGAAATTCTGGACAGTCGGTTGAGTTGATTCTTTAAGTGGATTCTCTTTTTTTTCCTGAACTGCAGGCTGTAAAGAGTCATCCTGAGTATTAGATTCTGCAGCAGAAACTTGTGCCTGTACGGCACTTTGCTGGTGTTGGGTAGTGTAGACGTTCTGAACAGGCTGTGGCTGTGCAGACTGCTGAACGGTAACTGGATTAGAATCTGATTGCCCGATTACATCCATTACAGAATTTTCAATGTTGTTGAACCGGTTAATCAGATTTTTGATTTTACTCTCGATCAGTCCCTGGTCCTGTTCAAAAGTTGTAAGCTGCTCCGACTTGCTGGAAAGCGAATTTGTGAGCTCGGCACATTTTCTGCGAAGAGCATCGTTTTCAGCCTGCAGCTGTGTTATTTTTTTCACAGCACTTTCAACTTTCTGTTCAAGAACTAAAACCTGATCGAGAGAAATCATATACAGCTTCCTTAAGCGTTAAGAGCTTTCTTTGCTGCTTCTACGACAGCTTTGAATGCTGCTGGATCTTCAATAGCCATATTAGACAAAGCCTTGCGGTTAAGTGTAATACCTGCTTTTGTAAGACCATCGATGAATCGTGAGTAAGAAAGACCTTCGTCACGAACAGCTGCGTTGATACGGCTGATCCACAAAGCGCGGAAATTGCCTTTGCGGTCGCGGCGGTCAACATATGAGTGGCTCAATGCTTTTGTTACAGCATCTTTAGCCGGTTTATAGTTTGATTTGCGGTCGCCGTGGAAACCCTTTGCGAGTTTAAGAATCTTAATACGGCGGTTCTTTCTTTTTGTTCCGTCTATTGCTCTTGCCATTTTTTAATCTCCATTAACCGTAAGGCAACATCTGCTTACGAATTTTCTTTGCATCAGCTTCTGCAACATAACCAGTTTCGCGGAGCTGTCTCTTTCTTTTTGGTGAACGCTTTGTCAAAATATGGCGAAGGTTCTGTTTCTTGTGCTTTACTTTTCCGCTACCTGTAAGAGAGTAGCGCTTAGCAGCAGACTTCTTAGTCTTCATCTTAGGCATTTCAGTTACCTCAATATAAATTATTTGGCTTTTGCAGAAATTGTCATGGACATTGTCTTGCCGTCCATAGCCGGCTGTTTTTCCACAACATACGCTGAAGTAAGCCTTTTCAAAACTTCATTCAGGACATCATATCCGAGTTCTGTGTGGGCAAGTTCACGTCCGCGGAAACGGATTGTTACTTTTACCTTGTCACCCTCATCAAGAAATTCCTGTACATGCTTGGCTTTAGTATCAAGATCTCCCGGCCCGATTTTAGGCTGCATACGGATCTCTTTTAGCTTAAGTACTTTCTGATTCTTTTTGGATTCACGGAGCTTTTTTTCCTGTTCGAATCTGTACTTGCCATAGTCAAGTATTTTGCAAACCGGCGGGTTAGCATTAGGTGAAACTTCAACAAGATCCAGGTCTTTTTCCTTGGCTAACTTAAGCGCTTCCAGTGTAGGAACGATTCCTTTCTGATTGCCTTCGTCATCAATAAGTCTGACCTCCCGAACACGAATCATTTCATTGATTCTCTGTCCGTTTTTGTTGTTGTTATTTGCGTATGCCAACTATCCTCCTAGTGTTACAAAACACCCTTTTCATGTAAACGTATCTCAAATTATATCTTAAAATCAACCTGAATGTCTATAGCAAAATAATCTGTTAAGTGATATTCTCATTGTATAGAGGAAAATATGAATTTTGTAGAAGAACTTAAAAAAAAGGCCGCTGCGGCTGGAAAAACTATCGTTCTTTGCGAAGGTGAAGATAAACGTGTAGTAGAGGCTGCAGCTAGAATTGTAAAAGAAGGGATTGCAAAGATTATCCTTATTGGTTCTGAATCAGAGGTAAAGTCTGTTGCTCCGAATGTAGATTTATCCGGTGTGACTCTTGTTGATCCTGCAACTGACTCAAATGTTGATAAGTACGCAGAACTTCTCTATAAAGCGCGCGAAGGAAAAATCAATAAAAAGACAGGTGCTCCTGAGTATGCAGATGTAGCCGCTGCCAAAGCTTATATACTTAAAGACCGTACAATGTACGGCGCTCTTATCCTTAAGGCCGGGGATGCAGACGGTTTTGTGAGCGGTGCATGCCATTCAACAGCAAATACACTCCGCCCTGGACTTCAGGTAATCAAAACTGCACCTGGAATCAAAACAGTTTCATCATGCTTCATCATGGTTGCTCCTGAATCAGGCAATAAATATATTAAGGAAGGAATTTCTCTTTTTGCAGACTGTGCAATTAATATCGAACCTACAGCAGAAGAAATCAGCGACATTGCAATTGCAACAGCAGATACAGCAAAGAAAATTGCCGGTATTGAACCGCGCGTTGCACTTCTTTCTTTCTCAACAAAAGGAAGCGGAAACGACGACAAATACTTTAAGACTGTTCCAAAAATGCAGGAAGCTGCAAAGATCGCTCAGGAAAAAGCTCCTGAACTTGCATTGGACGGCGAATTCCAGTTTGATGCAGCCGTTGCTCCTGAAGTAGGCGAACTTAAGGCCCCGGGAAGCAAGGTTGCAGGTCATGCAAACGTATTCGTGTTCCCTAATATCAACGCTGGAAACATCGGTTATAAAATCTGTCAGCGCATGGGCGGATGGATGGCAATCGGTCCTGTATGTCAGGGCTTTGCAAAACCTTTGAACGACCTTAGCCGTGGCTGTTCTGTAGATGACATTGTTGCTACAGTTGCAGTTACAGCTCTTCAGGCATAATTTTTTAATAAAAATACGGGCGTTACCGCCGGTGGCTTAGCCTCCGGCGGTCGGCTGTTCCACACTTCGCTTACGCTCATTCCTTCGGAACTGCTTTCGGCAGGTGTTCCATAGCCTAACGCAAAATAATTCCATCAAAAAAGACTTTCAGTATAATATTTCCATTTATTCTTAATTTTATTTTTTTTATATGCTTTAGAAAAAGACTGCTAGGCATCGATGATACGGGCATGTTTCGCGAAAAGCTTGAGGCTTGTGGATCTATTTTATAAGGTTCGTCATGGGATAATAAAAACTTTTGGAAGCAAAGGTCACTGTATAAAATTTTCTGTAAATGAACTGTATATTCAAAAAAAAAGCTTTCCTTCAATTAAGGAAAGCTTAGCGCGAGTGACGGGGCTCGAACCCGTGATCTCCGGCGTGACAGGCCAGCGCGATAACCAGCTTCGCTACACCCGCGTGATGAAACTAAGGTTATACGAATATTAAGTTTTTGTCAATAATGTGTAATGGAAATAAAAAAAAAATTTATATTCTTTCTGAATTGTTTTGAGAACAGGTTTGAAATAAAAAAGTTCCTGCATTTTGCAAGAACTTTTTATCTCGGGCAGTAATATCAGATAATATTTCAGATAGCTTTTTTGCGGCATTATATGTACATGTAGAATCACTTTTATAGGTATCTAAAAGCTGTTTATGAAAAGAGATTTTTTCTTCTGCAAATGTAGACGGTAGCCTATATGCGTCCTGATAGGCTTTCTTTATTGTAGTTTATCTAGCAGAGAGAGTCTTGTTATATGCGGGATCTTTTGCATAATAAATGTGCGTTCGTTTGTACTTGATGAATAAGTAGAAATCTTTACACTCTCTGATTTTGTAACTGCATCTTTTATCTAACATAAGTAGCTCCTTATAGGTAGAAACAAATGCAAGATATAGAAGCAGATTACAAAACCTAAGTCTATGTAATATATAGAAATATTATCGGGCAAACAGGATTTGCCGTTACGGTCGCAGACTTCCTGTCTGCTCACTCCACGGCGCCTCCGTTTGCTTCCGGTGGCATCCATGCCACCTCATCCTCGCACCTGCTCGGCGCTCACTCCGTTTCAAATACTGTTTGATTTCTT
>JAFOSK010000093.1 GCA_017392945.1 Treponema sp. | reverse complement strand
TGGAGTGAACTTACAGCGTCCGTGTGATGTACCGATAGAGATAGCAAGTGAGTCACATCCAGTCTTAGATGTGAAGTCTACTACTTCTTCTGGTTTTGTGTATTTTGATTCTTCTGCAGCAACGTCATCTTCTACACCGCCAAGAACACCAAGTTCAGCTTCTACTGTAACGTCGTGTGCATGAGCGTATTCAACAACCTGCTTTGTAAGTTTTACGTTTTCATCGTATGGAAGTGCTGAACCGTCGATCATAACAGATGAGAATCCGTTGTCGATACAGTCTTTTGCTACTTCAAAGTTCGGACCGTGGTCAAGGTGAAGAACGATAGGGATATCGCATCCGAGTTCGTGTGCGTATTCAACGGCACCGCGAGCCATGTTGCGGAGGATGAACTTGTCAGCGTAAGCACGAGCTCCCTTTGAAACCTGAAGAATTACAGGTGATTTTGCTTCAACACAAGCCTGGATGATAGCCTGCATCTGTTCCATGTTGTTGAAGTTGAAAGCTGGGATTGCGTAGTGACCAGCCATAGCTTTTTTAAAGAGGTCTTTTGTATTAACAAGACCAATGTCTTTGTAACTAAACATTGAATACTCCTTGGATATTTCAATTATACCTTATAGTAAGTTAAACATCATTTTTATTCAAGGTTGAACGGACAAACAATTTGACAAAGAAGAACAGTGTAAATATAATTGTAAGTGGCTTGTTCAGATAAGATTTAAAATTTTGAATGAAGTTAGAAATTGTAAAGTAAATTGATATTTTTTCCGAAAAAAAAGAATGAGATTTTCTCTGAAAATCGGAATGAAATATGTTGAAGGAGTTTTACATGAAAAAGGGCTTAAAAGTCTTTGTAAATCTTTCTCTGCTTTTTGTGCTTTGTATCCCTGCGTTTAGTCAGCCAAGTTCAAAAAGTCAGGAGACATTCTTGATCGATAATTTTGATGCTGTTGGCAACCAGAATTACTTTCATGATGGGGAATCGTTAAATTGGGAATGGACTGTAAATACCAGCCGTTTTGTTGCAGAAGGATATCCAAAGTTCGGAACATTCAACGGAATTCCTAATTCCCTTAAACCGTTCCAGAAGGGTGATACAGAGGCTAAAGTTTTTGGTCTTCAGCTTGCTTATAACCGCAAGGGCGATAACTGGGCAGAAATCATTCCTATGCGTGATGGAAAGGTGTTTGAGATTCCGTTCGTAGGAACTGTAGATCATCTTGATTTCTGGGTATGGGGTGCAAACTATCTGTATTACCTCGATGTGATGATCCGTGATTCAGAAGGTCGCGTTCATGTACTTCCTGCCGGTAATCTCCGTTTTAATGGTTGGCGAAATATAATCGTTAAGATTCCTGGCTGGGTTGCTCAGCATTCTCGTCTTCGCTCTGGTCCAAGAAATCTTTCTCTTGTTGGATTCCGTATCAGAAGTGATGCAGCAGAATATGTTGATGACTTTACATTCTATATTGATAACTTGAAGTTTATGTCTAACTCGTTGTCGTTTATTTTTGATGGTTACGAACTCAAGGATCAGAGTTTTGATGATGCTCAGTCTGGTTCTTCTTCTAAATCAGATTCTTCTTCGGAGGCTAACTAATGAAAAAGTTTCTTTTGACTGCTCTTGTAGCAATGGTTGCTTGTGCAGCATTTGCACAGAACAGTGTTGTTGAAGATCCGAATCCAGAGGTTGTAGGAAACGATTCTGCTATGCAGGCTCTTCGTGAAATCTCTCTTGATAAATTTGAACGCGAAGGGGCATGGTTCGTTCATATGTCTCCAGATTACGGTGTAATTTCTGGTCGCAATTTTGAAGGTGCGCCTGCAATGAAAGAGCCTGTGAAGGGTGAAAATGCTGATGAAAATGCAGACACTCAGGTTCTTGGTGTTAAGGTTCAGTTTTTTAAGCGTGGTGTAAACTCATTCTATATCACTGCTCAGAGACCTATTGCAATCGAAGGTATTACAAAGACTATTTCTATGTGGGTCTGCGGACGTAACCAGGGGCATGACCTTTATGTTCTTATCGAAGATTATTTTGGACGAAGCTATGAGCTTTATATGGGTAATCTTGGATTCAGCGGATGGAAAAAACTTACAGCTGTAGTTCCTCCTAGCCCGGATGGAGAGCATGGAATCGTTCAGCATAGTGCATATTATGGAGATCGTCCTGGTGTTCGCATCATCGGCTTCCGTGTTGACTGTAATCCGATGCTTGCCCGCGGTACTTACTATGTATACTTTGATGACCTTCGTTGTGTAACCGATCTTTATGATATGGAAAATCATGATGAAGATGATATGGCTGATAACTGGTAGTTTGAAGTCTGTGTAATAAAAGCTGTCCATAAGGTCTTCTGGATCTCGGACAGCTTTTTTTTTATGAAAAATAACCGTATTGTTCCGGCTGTACTAGTTCTTCTGCCAATCTGTATATTTTCATTCTGCCTTTTTTTCCGGTGTATAATATAATTTTCATCCTTGATAAAACCCATACCATTACAGAGGCGTTCTGTGCCGCACTTTTGGGCAGGTTTTCATTTTCTTTTAATAATTTTTCTATGTCTTTTACAGTGAATTCTGCCGGAAGTTTTTTTGGAAGTAGTTCTGCATAGCTTTTTGCGCTGGAAAATATTTTTGAGTCTAAGATTTCCTTCAATATTTTATCTTTTTTTATCCAATTTTTTTTGAATCGCCTTTTTTTATTTTCTGATTGTACAGGGGTTTCTGTCTGCGTACGGATTTCTATCATTTTTATAAAAAGAATTTCAATGCTGATTTTTTTGTCTGAAAGCAGCGGGTAGATTCCAGTTAATTCTCTGAATACGTCGTAGATGGAAGCTTTTTTAGGACTTTTTCGGCGAGAAATTTCTATTCCGTATTTGTCCTGAAGTAGGATTTCTTTTTGAATTACGATAGGGTGTACGATTTTACATTCGTGACCTTTTTCCAATGCGTCTTTTATTTTTTCTGTAAGTCTGCTTATGTTCTGGGTTTGAATTTCTATTACTTTTCCGCTGGATGTAAGTATGTCGTATATGTGTCCGTCTAGTTCAACTTCTTGTTTTGAAGGTTGCTGGTCACTGTAAAGGTTTTTCAGGGTTCTGTGAAGAGAGCTTTCGTTGTAAGTGTTTATCATATTTCTGCCTTACAAAATGTTGCTATACATGTATACAGCTAAAATATAAAAAAAAATCAAACTTTTTTAGTTTCGGCAAATTTGTTCATTGACTTTACGAAATTTTTAATTAAAATGATAGATAAGTGGGAAAAAGTGGTAAATTGTGGTAGGTAGTGGATTGAATTTGCTTACAGGTGAGTACAATAGCACTCTGGACGAAAAGGGAAGGATTATGATTCCCTCTAAGCTTCGTACCGGAATTACGAGTAACGTACTCATTGTTACGCAGGCAATAGTAGACCGCTGTCTGTGGCTTTTTACTCCTGAAGAATGGGAGGAACTTTCTTCGAAAATCATGGGGAACGCATCTCCTTTCAGTGCAAAAAACAGGCTTATCATGCGTAGTTTTATTGCACCGGCTCAGGAAATCGAATTTGATAAATCCGGTCGTCTTTCTATTCCACAGAGTCTGAGGTCTTATGCAGGGCTTTCTAAGGATTGTACTATTCTGGGAAACGGTAAATACGTTGAAATCTGGGATAATCAGTCTTATGAAACTTATTTGACTTCAAACGAAGATAATCTGTTGGAAGCCAGTGAGGAATTAAAATCCATCAGCTTCTAAAAAAAGGTGGAAAAAGTGGAGATCGTTCATACTCCTGTATTGCTCGAACCGTGTTTAAAATGGCTTAGTCCTGTGGGCGAACCGTTTGAAAAGAATGCCGTAATGGTAGACTGTACACTCGGTGAAGGCGGACATTCAAATGCTTTCTTATCAACTTTTCCATCACTTTCTATAATAGGTATTGATGCAGATTCTGTAATTCAGGCACGTGCCAGAGAGAGACTGGCTCCTTTTGGAGACAGAATGCATTTTTATAATGGCTGGTTTAATGATTTTCATAAGAATTATCCGGCTGAATACCCGAAACCAGATCTTATTCTTTTTGATCTGGGAATTTCGGTTTTTCATTATGAACGTTCCGGTCGTGGTTTTTCTTTCCGCTATGATGAACCGTTGGACATGCGTCTTGATCCTGCTTCCGAGAGTGAATCGGCAGGTGATATTGTAAACGGTATGAGAGAGGAAGAGCTTGCAAATTTGATTTATTTGTATGGCGAAGAAAAACTTAGCCGACGGATCGCACATGGAATAGTAGAGGCAAGGCGCGGAGGAAAAATTGAATCATCCAAAGCTCTTGCTGATATTATTTTTGATTCTGTTCCGGGAAATTACCGTTACGGACCTATTCATCCTGCAACAAGAACTTTTCAGGCTTTAAGGATTGCCGTAAACAGCGAACTTCGTCATATTCCTGAAGCTATTCATAATGCGTTTAATAATTTGAATGCAGGCGGAAAAATGGGGGTAATAACATTTCATTCTCTGGAAGACAGAATTGTAAAGAATTATTTCCGTAATTTAGGACGGGAGTGTGTATGCCCGCCGGAGGTTGCTGTATGCCGCTGTGGTGGAAAGCCCTGTGCGGAAATACTTACAAGAAAACCTGTCGGTCCTACGGAAGAAGAAGTAAGGGCTAATTCTCCGAGCAGAAGTGCAAAACTTCGCGTTGTGAGAAAGTTGCGCAATGCAACTGAACATCATCTTCTTGGAGTGGAGGGATTCTGATGAAGCTGAATGCCAGGGAAAAACTCGTAAAGGTAATTACGTTTGTGCTTGCTGCTCTGATTCCGCTTCTTCTGATTACTTATGGAATACAGACGAAACGGTATGCTGATCTGTCCAGGGAAATAAATGAGCTTGAAAAAAAACAGGAACGCTTGATTGAACAGAATAAAAAATTGATAAGCGATATAAGTCTGCTTTCCAGTACAGATCGGATTGAAAGGATTGCAACAGATGAACTGGGGATGCACAAGGCAGAAACTGAAGATATTGTCAGAGTAGAGATGAACGGAGCGAAGAAATGAGAGAATTTGAGAGTTTAATGACTACGGAAGAAATCCTTTCTGGAGTAAAAGAAAGTTTTATTATCGGTGGAGAGTCAAAGAAAAATTATTTCGGTTTTTCATCTGTAGTAACAGACAGCAGGAATGTTTCTGAAAATTCATTGTTTGTACCGCTTGTAGGACTTGCGCAGGACGGGCATAAGTATGTTGATTCTGCTGTTGAAAAAGGTGCTTCCGTTATTTTTATAAATAGATCTGAATATGATAAGAATTCGGAAAAATATGAGTCTCTTTCCGAAAGAAATATGAATCTCTGTATTGTTGTAGTGCCGGATACCCTTCGTGCTTTGCAGCAGGCGGCCGGAGCTTATGTTGAAAAATTTCCGTCCCTTGTAAAAATCGGCATTACTGGTTCAAGCGGAAAAACTACTACAAAAGAAATGGTTGTCTCTGTACTGAAGCAGAAATATACTGTTGTATACACTCAGGGAAATTTTAACTCTGAAACAGGTCTTCCTCTTTCAGTATTTAACATCAGAAAGGAACATGAGGTAGGCGTGTTTGAAATGGGAATGAACCGTGTTGATGAAATTGGCGAAATTTCTGCGGTTCTTAAGCCTAAGTATGCGCTGATTACAAACATTGGCTCTGCTCATATTGGAATTCTTGGAAGCCGTGAAAATATTGCGGCAGAAAAACGTAAAATTTTTGATTATATTCCAGAGGACGGCGTTGCTTTCATTCCTGCAGAAGATGACTTTGCAGATTTTTTAGGCAAAGGTGTGCAAGGAAAGATAACTTATTATGGGAATAGTGTTCCGGCCTCTGAAAGCTCTGTGCATTTTGTAAAAGACTGCGGTTTGGAAGGAACTATTTTTAAGATTGAGGGAGAAGTCGTATATCTAAAAAATCCGGGAATTTATAATTATAGGAATGCTCTCGGAGCTTGTGCAGTCGGCAGACTTCTAGGGATCTCTGCAAGTCAGATTAAAGCTGGACTTGAAGAATTTGAGCCGGTTGACGGGCGAATGGAAACAAGAAAGATAAGGCTCAAAACTGGTGTTAATGTTACTCTTATAAAGGATTGTTACAATGCAAACCCTGAATCAATGATGAATGTTCTTGATTTTTGCAGCTCTCTTGAAGGTATAAATGAAAAAATTCTTGTTCTGGGTGATATGCTTGAACTGGGCAAAGATTCTGCAAGGGAACATGCTAAAGTTGCAGAAAAGGCTGTAAAGGCAAAACCAGGGCTTTTGATTTTGATCGGCGAGGAAATGAAACGCGGTTACGAAGCTGCTGTAAAAGTTGGATTTGTAAATTCAAAGTATATTCCTGGCCGTGACGAAAATGCCATGAAGGAAGCTGCTGAAAGTATTCTGAATTTTGCGAAAGAAGGAGATATGGTTCTTCTTAAGGCAAGTCATGGAATAGCATTGGAAAGAATCATACCTATAATCAGTGAAGAGGAAAATCAGAATG
This sequence comes from Treponema sp., assembly GCA_017392945.1. Classification (GTDB taxonomy): domain Bacteria; phylum Spirochaetota; class Spirochaetia; order Treponematales; family Treponemataceae; genus Treponema_D. The sequence goes on along the minus strand of JAFOSK010000093.1, from coordinate 21,568 downwards.
GGTAGTTATAGTTTTTTTGCTGACAGACCCGTTGATCAATACAGAAAAAGCGATGTTGGTTTTTCTGTTGCAGTGATCCTTCTTCTTGGTTTTGGTTTGTTTACATTGTATTTTTGTTCTCAGAGTTATGCTGCAAGGATATTTGATGATTCTTTTTATTTTATAAGACGTCAGGCTGTATGTGCAGTAGTGGGGCTTGTTGGTTTTTTTGTCCTTGCCTTTCTTCCTGTTTCTACAATAAGGCGCATCCTTCCGATGCTTACGCTTGTTACAGTTGTTTTTTGTATAATGACTTTTATTCCTGGGCTTTCGGTAGAAAAAAATGGTGCCCGTCGCTGGATAAAAATGCCGTTTAATTTTACGCTGCAATCTTCTGAAGTGGTTAAGTTCACGGTGATACTTTATCTCGCAAATTATTTTGACAAGCAGGCTGCAATTTCTGTTATAGAGGACAGAAATGTTGCAAAGGCTGTTGGAATGATGCTTTTTTTGATCGGTATGGTTCTTGTGCAGAAAGACTTTTCCACATCTGCGTTTCTTTTTACTTTCTGTTGTTTTTTCTTTTGGTGCTGCGGAATGAAGATCCGTTGGATCTGGTTTGTCGGAATAATTGCTCTTCTGGGATTTGCCTATTTCCTTCTTTCTGAAGAGTATAGAATTGAGCGAATTATTTCATTCCTTAATCCTCATGAACGTTTGGATTCTGGTAATTATCAGAGTATGGCAGCAAAAAGGGCTATAAGTGCAGGTGGTTTTTGGGGTGCAGGTATAGGTTCAAAGTTGGTTCAGAGCAACAGAATCCCGGAAGTTCAGGCCGATTATATTTTTGCAAGTTGGGCGGAAGCAATGGGACTTGGTGGAGTAATCTGCTACTTTACTCTCTTAGGATTTTTTATTTGGCGTGGAGTAAAAATAGCAGTGTCATGTAAAAACCGTTTTGCGGCCTTTGCATCCTTTGGCTTTGTGGTCATTATTGCACTGCAATCGCTTATAAACTGTGCGGTTGTTTGCGGTGCGCTGCCTTCTACTGGAATTCCACTCCCTTTCTTTAGTCTGGGTGGAAGTTCCATAATTATTTCTTTGTGTATGTGCGGTTTTGTTGTGAATGCATCGCGCTGTGATACGGAAGAAGACTATAATTCATTTGAGAATGATTTTGTTGAGATTGAAAGTATAGACGGAGTTAAGGTTTATGAGTGATTTTAGCATAAGATTTGAAGACTATGAAGATGAGGATGTGTTTAGAATGCCACAAACGGACAATTCTAAAAAAACAGCATCTGAAAAAGAGGAAGATAAAACTGTTCACGCAATAAAAGTTGTTTTTATGATACTTATTTGCTGTGTTTTCTTTGAATTCTGTTTTTATAAGTTTATTCGTCCAAGTCTTGGCGCACCTCAAGTTTATGTTTCAGGTCAAGGGAATTATACTGCAAGGGAACTTGTTGACCTGCTAAGACCTATGAATGCGCATAATTGGTATGACTTTGATGAAAATGCAGCGGCTTCGATACTTGCAAGTGTGAGCGGAATAGATTCGGTTTCGGTAAGGAAAGTGTTTCCGAATAGAATTTATGTATCTGTTGTAGAACGCGTCCCTGTTGCTATGACTTTTCTGAATCAAAACGGAAGGAGTGTTGCTGTTCAGATTGACCGCAACGGTGTTTTATTCCCTGAAAGATCGTTAGGATCAATTGATTTGAATTCTGTGCCGATTGTTTCGGGGCTCCCGGTTGAACACATGACAGAAGGAATGAGGATTCCTGCAAAGTTCCGCTCTCTTATTGATCAGATTGCAACTATTCAGCAAAATGGACAAAAGTATCTTGCTGCTGTAAGTGAAATTTGCGTAATTCAGAAAGAATATGGCAATTATGAGCTGGTTTTAATACCATCTGGGTCTAAAATAAAAGTGCTTACTGACCGAACATTAAATGAAGATGCTTTAAAATATATGATGGTAGCACTTGATGTAGTGAACAGAATTGAACCGGATGTTGCAGAAATTGATCTGCGTTACGGCTCTGTGTCTTACAGAAAGCGTTAGCCCGGGTAGGAAAAGATGATTGTTGGTCTTGATATCGGAACAAGTTGGATTCGTGTTGCAATAGCAGAGTTTGATGAGGATGGCACTCTTAAGATTGCCGGAACAGCCTGTGAAAAATCGATAGGCCTTCGTAACGGCAATATCGTTAATATAGAGGCTGCATCCAATGCAATTCGCAACGCAATCGAAAATGCGGAGCAGAATGCAGGTGTGGAGGTTCATTCCTGCTTTACAATTGTCGGTGGAGATCAGATTGAAGGAATGAATGCAACTGGTAAGGTTGCAGTTTCTTCAAAGGGAAAGGCTCAGCGTGAGATTTCTGAGGATGATATAAACCGCGTAAAGGAATCCGCAACGGCTGTTCAGATGTCTCTGGACCGTGAAATGCTCCATGTTATTACGCAGGAATATATAGTTGACCATATATCAGGAATAAAAGATCCTATGCACAGACTTGGTGTTTGTCTTGAGGCTGCTGTGCATATTATTACAGCATCAAAAACTACTATTCAGAATATGAGGTCGTGCATAAACCGTGCAGGTTACAATATGGACGGAGTTATGCTTAAGACGCTTGCAGATGTTCATGCTGTTGCAAATGAAGACGAAATGGAACTTGGCTCGATTATCGTTGATATGGGTGCTGGAACCACTGATATTCTTGTGCTGCTTCATGGAGCTCCGGTATGTACTGCATCAATTCCCGTGGGTGGGAATCTTGTTACTAACGATATTGCACTTATGCTTGGAATCCCTGTTGCTGAAGCGGAACGTATAAAAGTTGAGGCCGGATGCTGCTATATGGATAATGTTGATCCAAGACGTACGGTTATTGTGAATGGTGTCGGCGGTCAGCATCCAAGGGAAATTTCTCAGGGCGAAATTTGTGAAATTATAGCTCCTCGTGTTGAAGAAATTTTTGAAATGGTAAAAGATAAAATCATAGAAAAGACAACGCTTACGTCTATTTCTGGTAATATAATTCTTACTGGGGGCGGAGCTAAAATGGATGGCATTGTTGAATGCGTTCAGGACAGCTTTGACACTGATAATGTAAGAATCGGTTATCCTGAAAAAATGGGTGGAATCGAAGAAGATTATGAAGGACCTGATTGGGCTACCGTAATCGGTCTTGTTCGTGCATGTAAAGATACCGTGGTTCGTCAGCCAAAGAAAGCAAAAAAAAATTCGCGAAATTCAAAAGTGGGCGAGCACGTTGAAAATAAGTTCTTAAAAATGTTAAAATCATTGTTCTAGGATCGAGGGGTCGGGAGGAAGATAATGGAATTTGAAGTGGTTAATTCACAGGGAACGGATCTTAATGTGGTAAGCCCTACAGTTATAAAAGTTGTAGGATGCGGTGGTGGTGGATCTAATGCAGTAAACCGTATGATTGAGGCAAATATTCAGAATGTTGAATTCATTGCCCTTAATACAGATCTTCAGGCTCTGAACAAATCTATCGCGCAAAACAGAATTGCAATCGGACAGAAAATAACACAGGGACTTGGTTGTGGCGGAGATCCTTCTATTGGTGAAAAAGCAGCGGAAGAAGATAAAGAGGCAATTACGAATATACTAAAGGGTGCAAACATGGTCTTTGTAACGGCTGGAATGGGGGGAGGAACAGGTACTGGTTCGGCCCCTGTGGTTGCCCGCATTGCAAAGGATCTCGGGGCTCTTACAGTTGGTATTGTTACTACTCCATTTGCATGGGAAGGAAAAAGACGTATGGATCTTGCTCTTGAAGGATTAAAAAAGCTTCAGGAAGCAGTTGACTCTGTAATCGTAATTCCAAACCGGAAGATTTGCGAAGTGTTTGGTGAAAGTCTTTCGTTTGTAGAACAGTACCGCGCTGCTGATGACCTTTTACGTCAGAGCATTGAAGGAATGTCTACAATTATTACAAAATATGGTACACCTAATATTGATTTTGCTGACGTTAGAGCAGCAATGAAAGGGCAGGGGACTGCGATTTTTGGTATTGGTGTTGCTTCCGGTGAAAACAGGGCTGTTGATGCCGCTACAATGGCAATTAATAATCCTCTTCTTGAAGATACAAATATTGATGGTGCCAAGCATTTTCTTATTAACGTCTGTGCAAACAGTGATTTCAGGCTTAATGAGCTTGAGGAAATTTCAGGAATCGTATGTGCTTCTGCAAGCAAGGATTATGACTTAAAGCCAGGTATCGTTGTTGATGAATCAATGGGCGACAGCATAAGCGTTACTGTTATTGCAACTGGTTTTAACGGCATGGGCGTACATCAGGAAGAAGAAGTCGTTGCGGAACCTGTAGTTGAAAAAAGACCTGCTGATACAAATACTATTTCAAGTCAGGATTTTGATGCTCTTTTAAGCGGAAAAACTTCTGATTTTGAAAGTGATACTCCAGGGCTTTTTGATAATGTTGAGGATACTGCTGAGCAGGAAGAGGAATCTCCTGCCTCGTATGCAGCTTCTTTCCGAAAGGTCGGAGTGCCTGCAGCTTCTGTTGATCTTAATGATATAAATGTTCCTGCTGCTTTGCGCAAGAAACACAGAAATGGAATCAACTTCAACAGAAAATAAAATTGAGAAAAAACTTCAGTCATTTTTGACAGGATTTTACACAGATCTTCTTATGGTTGAACGGCTGTCAAAGAAAACTGCGGAGACCTATCGCTTCTGCATAGAAATTTTTCTTCACTGGTGCTCAAGTCAACGCATAAAGCTGGCTGATGTGACTGTTCAAAATTTAATATATTATCTCACATGGCGTAAAACACAGGATATGGCAGCGGTGACTTTGTCAAAAGATATATCGTCGCTGCGTTCTTTTGGTTCATATATGGTGCGCCGTGGAATGTGGGCAGAAAATTATCCTCTTCTTCTTGAGAGACCTAAGCTTGGCAGAAATCTTCCTAAAGTTTTGTCTTTGGATCAGATTGAGCGTCTGCTGCAATCAATAGATACTTCTACAGAACTTGGAAAGCGAGATGACGCACTTTTTGAGCTGATATATTCCTGCGGTTTAAGAATAAGCGAGGCCTGCGGGCTTCTTATGGAAAACGTTCATTTTGATGAAAAAATAATCCTTGTTCGGGGAAAAGGAGATAAAGACAGGATTGTACCTTTCGGTGATACTGCAAAGACAAAGCTTGAGGTCTATATTAATGAAATTCGTCCGAAACTTGCAAAAAATAAGATAGTTTCCGAAGTCTTTTTAAACTATAAAGGAGAGCCGATCTCGCGTAAAGGCGTATGGAAACGTTTTCAGGAGCTTGAAAGCCTTAGCGGCGTTCAGGCTAAGGTTCATACTCTCAGACATAGTTTTGCAACTCATCTTCTTGCAGGAGGGGCTGATTTACGTTCAGTACAGGAGCTTCTTGGTCATGCTGACCTGTCTACAACAACGATTTATACTCATGTTGAGGACAAGCAGCTGGAATCCTGTCACAGGGAGTTTTTCCCTGGGCATGCGGATTTGAATTAGCTTTTAAATTTCTGTTCAAAAAAATTATTTTCTGTTTTTCAAAAAAAAAAATTTTATTTCTACAAAAATCTGTGTATATTTAAATAACATCTTTATAAACTTATTTTTTAAATGTAAGCTGAAAAAGGAGTTGGTATGAAAGTAAAATCTGTTTTGAGTGGTATTTTTGCTGCTGTTCTGATCTTTTCCGGTTGTTCGCTTAACAGTAAGCAGATTCTGGCAAAACGAATAAAGCATATGCAGGAATCTTCTGGAAATCCTGTTACTATTGAAGAAATAAAAGATGCAATAAATAAGTATGACGCAGAGGCTGTTGAACTTCAGCGTAAGAATGCAAAAATCGGACTTTGGTACAAAATTTTAGGCACACGCTACATCGACAAAAAAATGTACGGGGAAGCTCTTAAATGTTTCGAAAAAGCTCTGGAATTCTATCCTGATAATGCGAATTTGTATTATTATGTTGGTGTCTGTGCTGGATATATGAGTCATGCGGCATTGGATTTTGAAGCACAGGGTACTGTCGGAAAAAAGCAGAGGTACCTTGAACTTGCAGAAAATTCTTATCTTCGTGCAATACAGATTGATGACAGACTTACAACGGCTCTGTACGGTTTAGGAATACTTTATGTTTTTGAACTTGATGAAAGCAGCAAGGCGATTCCATATCTTGAACGCTATCTTGACATAGAGACTAGAAGTATAGACGGTATGTTTGTGCTTGCCCGTGCTTATTATTCAAATTATGAATTTGACAAAGCAGTGGCACTTTATGATAAGATTATAGCGACGACAAAATCTGCAGAAAAGAAGGCAGATGCAGAGGCTAATAAAAAGGTTGTTTTGGACGCTTCTTATGGAATGTAAGTCAAAAGATGAACTTCTTCTTATGTCCGTTCAAAGAATTTCCTTTTTAACTTTGAATGAAAAGATTAAGCTGTTAAAAAAACTTGACAGTTTTAATGCCCTTGCATTAATGTCATTAGAGGATATGATTTCTTTCTGTGGGAGAAATCTTTCCCGAATAAAATGGAACGGTAAGGAAAATCTGCGATATGCAGAAAATGAACTTAGGTTGCTTCGTGCAAAAAGAATAGCCTATGTGCTTTATTCTGATGCAGATTATCCTGCTTTACTGAGGGAAGTGCCTGATGCACCGTTCATGCTTTTCTATAGGGGAAATCTTCTCGGTCTTTCTGGGAGAACGGTTTCAGTGGTTGGAACTAGGAGGGTTTCTTCAGAAGGAAAGTCTGCTGCTATTGATTTTGCAATGAGCGCGGCTTTAGACGGGTGTTCTGTGGTTTCTGGGCTTGCATATGGAGTGGACAGTGCGGCTCATTATGGAGCGGTCAGCGCATATTATGATTCGCTTGTTAATAATAAGCTGTGCGCTGGAAAAACTGTTGCTGTTTTGCCTTGCGGATGTGAATCTGTGACGCCGCGTTCTAACGTGCGGCTTGCAGAGCAGATTTTGGAATCTGGTGGCTGTATTGTAAGTGAGTATGCTCCGGGGACGCCTGCTGAAAACTGGCGTTTTGTGCACAGAAACAGGATAATTGCAGCACTGTCGCCTGCGACCGTTGTAATACAGGCTCCTGCTGGAAGTGGCGCTCTTATAACGGCACAGTTTGCCCTTGAATACAATCGGGATGTGATGTTCCATCATGTCGCTTTTGGTACTGAATATGAGTGTATCAGAAAACATTTTGATGCGAATTTGAAATTTCGTTTTTCAAGAGGTGAGGTTTCAAAAGCAAAGCTTGAAAATACTCCTGAGTGCTATCTGGAAGCTGGTGCTCCGGTGATTGATAATTATGCTGATTACTGTAAATGTCTGACAGAAATGCCGGGAATTCGCAGTGTAAAAACAGAACAGCTAGAATTGTTCTAGATATAAGGGTGGTTATATGTCTGAAAAAAAGACTGCATCAAAGAAAGAAAAATCAAAGACAGCACAGACTCTTGTAATAGTAGAGTCTCCGGCAAAAGCTCATACAATTGAAAAATATCTTGGGCCGGGATATGTCGTAAAGGCTTCTATGGGACATTTGATCGATCTTCCAAAAAGCCGTCTGGCAATTGATGTTGAAAATAATTTCCAGCCTGAATACATTACTGTCCGCGGAAGGGCAAAACTTCTTAAAGAATTGCAGAAAGACGCAAAAAAATCAGAGAGAGTTCTGCTGGCATCCGATAATGACCGTGAAGGAGAAGCTATTGCATGGCATCTGCGCAATGCTCTTCAGGATAAAACCGAGGCCCAGATAAGCCGGATTGTGTTCAATGAAATCACTCCTGTTGCAATTAAGGAAGCTGTACAGCATCCTGGAGAAATTGTAGAAAGCCGTGTAAATGCGCAGAAGGCACGCCGTGTATTGGACCGTCTTGTAGGTTATAATCTTAGTCCTTTGTTGTGGGCAAAGGTAAAAAACGGACTTAGTGCCGGACGCGTACAGTCTGTAGCACTTCGCCTGATCTGTGAACGTGAACAGGAAGTAGAAAATTTTATTCCTGAAGAATATTGGACTCTTGATGCAGATTTTTCAAAAGGAAAGACAAAATTTACTGCTCAGCTTGTAAAATATAAGAATGAAACACCTGAACTAAAATCAGAAAAAATGGTTCAGAATATAATCGAAGAAATTCGTAATTCAGAATGTGTCGTTACAAACATTAAGCAGACAGAGAAATCTGTCCGCCCGAAGCCGCCGTTTACAACCTCTAAGCTTCAGCAGGCTGCTGCAAACCGCCTTGGTTTTACTTCAAGAAAGACAATGCAGATTGCACAGCAGCTTTATGAAGGAATAAATATGGGGTCCAGCCGTGTGGGTCTTATTACTTATATGCGAACAGACTCTGTACGTATTTCTCAGACTGCTCTTGATGATGTTCATGCATGGCTTCTTAAGAATTTTCCTGATGAACTTCCTCCGGAACCTATTCAGTATGCGGTCGGAAAGGGTGCTCAGGATGCACATGAAGGTATCCGTCCTACATATACAGAATATACACCTGACTCTGTGAAGGAATATCTTTCCCGTGATCAGTTAAGGCTTTATACAATCATTTGGGAACGTTTTGTTTCAAGTCAGATGAACAATGCGAAAACTACTACTACATCTGCAGAAATTACTGCCGGTGATGCAATGTTCCGTGTGAGTGCTTCAAAGATTACAGAGAAAGGTTTTTACAGCGTAATAAAGCTTCTTTCTTCAAAAGAGGAAAAGACAGGAAATCTTCCGTCTCTTAAAACGGGTGAAACAATCAAGTCTGAAAAATTCTATCCTGAACAGCATTTTACACAGGGACCTGCGCGTTACACAGACGCTTCTATCGTCCGAACTCTTGAAGAAAAGGGAATTGGGCGCCCGTCAACATACGCGCCTATCATCTCGGTTCTTCTTGACCGCTACTATGTAACACGCTCGAACAAGCAGCTTGTTCCTACTCTTCTTGGAAGAATGATCTGTAAGATCCTTGTGGAATCATTTCCTGATGTAATCAATGAACACTTTACTGCAGAGGTGGAAAATAACCTTGATAAGGTTGAGCAGGATGAGCTTGTATGGAACGGAATGATTGCAGATTTCTTTGAACCGTTCAGAAAGCGTGTCGATGAAGTCATGGAATCGGTTCAGAGTGTAAAGGGAAGCCTTGATGAACCTACTGACAAAATCTGCGAAAAATGCGGAAAGCCGATGGTGAAGAAACTTGGTCGTTTTGGCTATTTTCTTGCATGTTCTGGCTTCCCGGAATGTCACAATACAAAATCAATTCCTCTTGCAAAGTGTCCTGTGCCGGGCTGTAACGGAGAAATTGTTGCACGAAAAACCAAAGGAAGAGGTAAAGAGTTCTACGGATGTACTAACTATCCTTCTTGTAACTTTATCAGTCATTTTAAGCCGATTGATGCAACCTGTCCAAAGTGCGGCTGGTTCCTTGTTGAAAAATTTGATAAGAAAAATGGCACATACAAATCATGTATAAATCCGGACTGTGATTACTTGCACTCTGCAGATGAAGAACCGGTTCTTCCTGCTGGTAATGATGAAGAATAGGTTTTCGTATTATGGCGCAGGCTCTTGTTGGTGACGTAGTTGAGGAGTTCCTTTTGTACTTGGAATCAGTTCGCTCGTTGAGTGAGAATTCCGTAATTGCGTACAGAAATGACCTTATGCATCTTCTTGATGTGCTCGGAAAAGATGCGCCTCTTAAGAATGTCACTACAGAAGACTTGCGCTTCTGTGTGGGAAAGTTGAGCGATGAAAAAAAGTCAAATGCTACGGTAAACCGCTTTATTGCGGCAACAAGGACATTTTTTGCCTACTGCAGAAAGTTCGGTTATCTTGAGTCAAATCCGGCTCTTGAGCTTAAGACTGTAAGGATTCCGGTTCATATTCCGCGTTTTCTTACGGCTCCGGAAATAGACAGGCTCTGTACGCTGCCAGTTACAAACGAACTTTTATGGGAAACCCGTGACAAAGCTCTTTTTGAAGTGCTTTATTCAACCGGCTGCCGGGTAAGCGAAGTTGTTTCATTGAAGATAAGCGATCTTCAAAATGGGAATTCATTTGCTATTGTCAGGGGAAAGGGCGGCAAGGATCGTAAGGTTTTTTTTGAAATTCAGGCACGTCAGGCTCTAGGAGCTTATTTTGCGGATAGAAAAAAACGTTTTTCAGAAGACGGAATAAATGATTCTTCTCTGCACGTTTTTGTGAATCAAAAAGGCGGTCCTCTTTCGACTGGCGGTGTTCGTTATATACTGTCACGCTATTCCGGGGCAGAAGGTCTGAATCATCATGTTTCGCCTCATGCACTCCGTCATACGTTTGCAACGGCAATGCTTGGAAACGGCGCAGATGTCCGTGCAGTTCAGGAAATGCTGGGACATTCAAGCATTTCTACAACTCAGCGGTATACGCATATAACAACTGAAAAGTTGATAGATATATATAATAAGGCTCATCCGCATTCAAAATAGCGGAACGGGAAAAATACTACTTGAAGGAAATATTATGGCAGAAAAAATTCGCAGTACGACAGTTGTTGCGGTAAAAAGAAACGGCCACGTTGCGATGGCTGGTGACGGTCAGGTTACGGCTGGAAATACTGTAATGAAGGGGAATGCGCGCAAGGTTCGTAAGATTTATGACGGAAAAATCATAACAGGATTTGCTGGTTCTGTTGCAGATGCTTTTACTCTTTTTGACCGTTTTGAAACCAAGGTAAAGGAATTCAACGGAGATCTTACCAGGGCTGCCGTTGAACTTGCAAAATTATGGCGCACCGAAAAAATGCTTCAGAAACTGGAAGCGCTGCTTCTTGTTGCAGATAAAGACAGGATTCTTTTGATCAGTGGAGACGGTAATGTAATTGAACCTGAAAATGATGTTCTTGCAATCGGTTCGGGCGGAAATTACGCGTATGCGGCTGCTCTGGCTTATCTTGATTCATCAGATTTGAGCGCTCGTGAAATTGCCGAAAAATCGCTTAAGATTGCCGGAGATATCTGTATTTACACAAATAATCACATCACGGTTGAGGAAATATAATTTATGGAAAACAGAATTGATTTGACCCCAAAGCAGATTGTAGAAAAATTGGACCAGTATATTGTCGGTCAGGAAAAAGCAAAGCGTGCAGTTGCTGTTGCGCTTCGAAACAGAGTCCGTAGGCTTAAGCTGCCGGAAAATATAAGGGATGAAGTTGCTCCAAAAAATATTCTTATGATCGGACCGACGGGGTGCGGAAAGACAGAAATTGCGCGCAGGCTTGCAAAACTCTGCAATGCGCCATTTTTAAAGGTAGAAGCGACAAAATACACCGAAGTAGGTTATGTAGGCCGTGATGTTGAATCCATGATCCGCGATCTTATGGCAGTAGGCTACAAGGACGTTAAGGCAGAAATGGAAGAAGAGCTCAAGGAAAAATCGGTTTCTGTTGTAGAAGAAAAACTGCTTGATCTGCTTTTACCTGGTTCCGGTAAGCAGAAAAAAGATCCTGATCTTGATGATGTTGCAGATACATTAGGTGCTGCTGCAGGTAGCGGAGATGTTATAATTCTTGGTGATGATTCAGCTTCGTCGGAGGAATCTTCGCAGGGTATGTCTTCTACACGCGAGAAATTTCGTCAGATGCTCCGCGACGGTAAGCTTGAAGACAGGGAAGTTGAGGTAACGGTTTCCAGAAATCAGGGAATGCCTAATATGGAAATAATTGCAGGCGGAAGTATAGATGACCTTCAGAGCAGCATGCAGAATCTTGCAGGGCTTTTGCAGGGTGGACGTCATAAGCGTCGTTCTGTAACTGTCCGTGAGGCAAGAAAGATTCTTACTCAGGAAACTTTGGACAGCATGGTAGATACCGATAAGGTTGCTGATGTTGCAAGAAACCGTGTAGAAAACAGCGGAATTATCTTTATCGATGAAATCGATAAGATTGCAGTTCATGGAGAAGCTCAGGGACAGAGCGTAAGCCGTGAGGGCGTTCAGAGGGACATTCTTCCGATTGTAGAGGGAAGCAACGTAAATACAAAATTCGGTGTGATCAATACAACTCACATTCTGTTTATTGCGGCCGGTGCATTCAGTGTTGCTGCTCCAAGTGATCTTATTCCAGAACTTCAGGGACGTTTCCCGTTGCGTGTTGAACTTGAGAGCCTTTCCAAGGAAGATTTTAAGCGAATCCTTAAAGAGCCTAAGAACAGTCTTATAATGCAGTATACTTCGCTGTTAAGTACAGAAAACGTTTCCCTTGAGTTTACAGAAGATGCCGTTGACTGCATGAGTGAGCTTGCAGAAAGCGTAAATGCTAAGTCAGAAAATATCGGTGCGCGCCGTCTTCATACAATCATGGAAAAAGTTCTGGATGAAATAAACTTTTCTGCAGATGAACATTGCGGCGAAACAATAAAAATTGATGCTTCTTACGTGAATGAACGTCTGGGAGATATCGTTCAGAGCCAGGATATGTCTAGATATATCCTTTAGTCATAAAGAACTTAAGTTAAAGGCTCCGGGTGCACTTCTCTTCAGTGTCCGGGGCTTTTTTTTATATTTGCCTATGTACGGAGAAAGTTTTAATACGCAAAATGCAGTGGCTGCGTTTCGACTGGCTCAACAACAAAGCTTGTTTACTCGTAAGAGCACGAAGTGTACCGCCGCATTTCTACTGTATAAATGGTCATTCCGGCAAACCCTTCGATCAGCTCAGGGGTCTCTCATGACTGCATCAACACTATTTTTTTTTCTGAGCCCTATGTTTTTACTAAATTAATTTATTCATTTACCGACATTCTAAGTAAGGATGTCAATATGAATACTTTTACACGGTCAATAGACCTTTTACAGCGTGCAATGGATGCAACGAGCCTCCGCTATCAGGTAAGTGCAAATAACCTTGCAAACAGCGAAGTCCCTAACTTTAAGCGTTCAACAGTTAATTTTGAAAGCGAACTAAAACGCGCTTTTGAATCAGAGGAAAAAGCAAAAAACGGATTCCAGCTCACACGTACGGATAGCCGTCATATTTCTCTTAACGAACCTTACGATTACCGAAATGTAGAGCCTCGCCGCGTTCTTGATTATGCGACAACTGCAAAAGCAAACGGTAACAATGTTGATGCAGAAACAGAAGCAAACAATATTCTTCAGATTCAGATGCAGTACAGGCTTCTTACACAGCTTACTAGTTTTGAATTCAGTCAGCTTAATACAGTAATGAAGAAATAGCACGGAGGAATAGAAAATGGGTCTTTTTACATCGATTAATATAGCTGCAACTGGAATGAGTGCTGAACGCCTCAGAACGGATGTGATTTCAAATAATATAGCAAACGCGTCTACAACTAGAACTCAAGAAGGTGGCGCATTCAAACGTTCCCGCGTAGTATTTGAACCGGTTTCTGCGAATCATCCTCAGTTCAGATCCCCGTTTACACCGTCTGACTTGGATAATGGGCCGGGAAAAGGCGTAAAGGTGCGCGAAATAGTTCGCGATGATTCTGAAGGAAAATTTGTGTACATGCCTGATCATCCTGATGCAATTCAGTCTGGACCGAGAAAAGGTTACGTTGAATATCCTAATGTAAACATTGTAAACGAAATGGTAGATCTTATTTCTGCAAGCCGTGCATACGAAGCGAATTCGACAGTGGTTGAGGGAGCAAAAAGTATGTTCAGTGCGGCTCTTGAAATCGGCAACAGGTAGTCTTATAATGAACTGAGGAAGTGCAGAGCATAGATTAAGTAAGTTTTTTCTTTTTTTGTGTTCTGTTGCAGGGGTGGAAAAATGCAGATTCCAGAAATTAATACATTGCAGATGAATAGAACGGAAGCGGCTCATACAGGAGTTTCTAAGCTCTCTGATATTGCTGGTGCTCCTTTAAACAGTATCCCGAATGCTGCAGAAAACGGTGTGGAAAGAACCCGCCGTTCTTTTGAAGACTATCTTCTTCAGGCTTTTCAAACTATGAATCAGCAGCAAGTTGACGTTTCAAATTTACAGCAGCAGGTAATTACTGATCCTGATTCTGTAGATCTCCATGACGTAACGATTGCTATGTCAAAGGCTCGTATGTCTCTTAATCTTGCTCAGTCGGTTATTGACAGGCTCGTTCAGGGTTGGAGTGAAATTACTACTACTCGATAATTCTTAAAATATGATGAAAATCCGCGGTGACTTTACCGCGGATTATTTTATTTGAGGTAGCTTTTTTATACGCTTAAAAAAATAAAATCAGAATTTGTTTTCTCTTTTCAGAAATTTCATTATATGGTATAATATAGTGTAATTTTAAATATTCGTTCACGGGAGGGGTCAGATGAACGAATGGCTTAATAAAATGACTGGAAAGCTTAAGGAATTTTGGAAATCAGCTTCGGTCGTAAAAAAAGTTATTCTTTTGGCAGTTGTTGCTGCCGTTATCATTGCTGTTGTTGTTGCTGCCAGGGTTTCTTCGGCGCCTGCCACAGTACGTCTTTTTAATGCGCCTGTTACCAATGAGTCTACAAGGGATCAGATTCTGGATCGTCTTTCCGAAGAAAATATTCAGGCTTTTACGGATGATGCCGGTTATATTTCTGTTCTTGATGAAAAAACGGCAAGAAAAATGCGTTCTATTCTCATTTCGGAAGGACTTACACCTTCAAGATGGGATCCGTTTGCCGATTTTTATAACCGCACATGGTCTACTACAGACATGGAGCAGAATGTAAAGCTGAAGAATGCTATTACTGCAAAAGTTCAGCAGCAGCTTGAAGCTTTGGATGATATTGCTTCTGCAAACGTAACTATAAATCTTCCTGAGACAAAACTGTTTACTGCAGATCAGAAGCCTGTTTCAGCCTCTATTATCCTAAAATTGAGAAACGGCAGCGATCTTGATACAAATAAAAAAAGACAGAAGAACCTTCAGCGTCTTGTTTTGACAATGGTAGAAGGACTTACTGCAGAAAATCTTACGATTTCTGATACGACCGGAGCGGTTCTTAATGATTTTGAAGGCATGGAAGATTCTACGCGCCTTACAAATATTGAAAAAGAACAGAAAATCCGTCATCAGGAAGAAGCAAAGCTTAAGGCTGCAATTCTTAAGCATCTTCAGACCCTTGCAAATGAGCGCCGTATTGGTGATTTGGTTGTAAACCTTGATATGGACATGTCTAAGGAATCTTCCGAAGCTACGATTTACTCTCCAATAGTTAGAAAGGTTGATAACCCTGACACTCCGTACGATGACTCGGAAATTGTTGATACACTTCCATTAAGTCAGCAGACTGTAACAAAGGAATGGCAGGGAACCGGTTATAATCCGGAAGGACCGGCTGGGGTGGAAGGTCAGACTCCCCCTGTTTACAGTGACATGTCAAATGTAATTGGAAAATCTGTTGAAACGGGTGTTACTCAGAATAATGTGATTAATACGGAGATCGTGAAGAAAGAGATTTCTCCTCAGATAGGACGCCGTTCTGTTTCTGTTAACGTGGACGGAAAATGGACATTGCTTAAGGATCCGAAGACTCACGGTTACATTGTTGATGAAGAAACAGGCGGATTGAAGCGAACTTATACTGCCGTACCTGCAGAGGAGCTAACAGAATACAAGAGGCTTGTAGAATCTGCCATAAACTATGATAAGGTTCGCGGAGACATGGTTGTTGTTACGAACATTCAGGTTGACCGGACAGCAGAATTTGAAGAATTTGATAATGCTTATTTTAAGGCTCAGCAGACAAAGAAAACTATTCTGTTAAGCCTTATTGCAGTTGCCGTCGTTCTTATAGGTTTTATTCTTTTCAGAATTATCAGCAAGGAAATGGAGCGTCGCCGCAGGGCACGCGAAGAAGAACTTTTGCGTCAGCAGCAGCTTGCCCGCGAACAGGCTCTGTGGGAAGCAAAGGACGAGGCTCAGACTGTTACTATGTCTGTCGAAGAAAGCCGCCGTGCAGAACTTCAGGAAAATGCAATCAATATGGCAAAAGAGCATCCTGAAGATGTTGCAATGCTTATACGTACATGGCTTATGGAGGAGTAGAAAATGTCAGATGATATCCCAAAGTCAAATCCTAAACCGATTCCGAAACCAGGTAGCTTAAAGCCTGCGGGAAGCGGTAAAAAAGACAGAAAAGACTACAAAAGCCTCACTGGCCGTCAGAAAGCTGCAATCTTCCTTGTTTCCTTGGGTTCGGATGTATCTTCTGAAGTAATGAAGCATCTTCGTGAAGATGAAGTTGAAACTCTTACTTTTGAAATTGCACGTCTTGAAACCGTAGATGCTGAATATAAAGATGCTGTTCTTGAAGAATTCCAGGAAATGATGAACGCGCAGAACTTTATTACAACCGGTGGTATTGATTATGCACGTGAACTTTTGGAAAAGTCTTTAGGAAGTCAGAAGGCAATCGATATTATTAACCGCTTGACTTCGAGCCTTCAGGTTCGTCCGTTTGACTTTATCCGCCGTACGGATCCTGCCCATCTTTTGAACTTCATTCAGCAGGAATATCCACAGACAATCGCTTTGATTTTGGCTTATCTTGAACCTGGAAAAGCTGCCGTTATTTTGCAGAATCTTCCTGAAGAAATGCAGCCGGAAGTTTCTAAGCGTCTTGCAACAATGGACCGTACTTCTCCTGACGTTTTGCGCGAAGTTGAACGAGTTCTTGAAAAGAAGCTTTCTACACTTTCTAGTGAAGACTACACTGCTGCCGGTGGTGTTGAATCTATCGTTGAAATTTTGAACCTTGTTGACCGTTCTTCTGAAAAGGCCATTATCGAATCCCTGGAAGAAGAAGATCCTGATTTGGCAGAAGAAATCAAAAAGCGAATGTTCGTATTCGAAGATATCGTTATGCTGGACGACCGCGCTATTCAGAAGGTACTTCGCGAAGTCGATACACAGGAACTTTCAAAAGCCCTCAAGTCTGTTGATACAGAAGTACAGGACAAGATTTTCCGCAATATGTCTAAGCGTGCCGCAAGTATGCTTAAGGAAGATATGGAATTCATGGGACCTGTCCGCTTGAAGGACGTTGAAGAAGCTCAGCAGAAGATTGTATCTACAATCCGACGTCTTGAAGATTCTGGTGAAATCGTTATTGCCCGTTCCGGTGAAGACGAACTTGTTCAGTAGTTTCTGTTGTTTTTGAAGATTGGAGTTTTAGATGGCAAAGCAGGTATTCAGACCGAATGAAATAAAAACGAAGGACGCAGAAAAAAAATTCTCTTTACCGTTGATCCATGATTATGCTCCGCCGCCGGTTGTTGAAGAAGTAGAAGAAGAAGTATATGACGGACCTACTGCCGATGATCTTAGGAAAGAAGCTGAAGCATTCAAGCAGGGATGGGAAATTGAAAAGCAGCACATGTTGGAGGAAGCTCAAAAATCTGCGGATGAAATAGTAAAAAAGGCTGAAGAAGCCGCTTTTGAAGAAGTAAAAAGACAGACAGATCAGGCGCAGGTTTTAAAAGCTGATGCAGAACGGGAAGCTGCCAGTATACTTGAAAAGGCACGGGCTGAAGCTGCTCAGATTGTGCAGGAGGCCCGGGAGGAAGAAGCTAAGTTGAAATCTGCGGCTTCTGAAACTGGTTATGCGGAAGGTCATGACGAAGGGTATAAGCAGGGTGCTGAGGAAGTTGAACGGCTTATTCAGAGACTGCATAAGATTATTGAATCTATAATGGTTCGCCGTGAAGAAATTCTTAAAGAAACGGAACAGCAGATTGTAGAGCTTGTTATCCTGATTTCAAGGAAAGTTGTTAAGGTAATTTCTGAAACCCAGAAGACTACTATCATGAGCAATGTACTTGCGGCATTAAAAAAAGTCCGTGCCCGAGGCAGCGTAATTCTTCGTGTTAATGTTGAAGATCTTAAGCTTACATCTGCAAATGCCGGTGAATTTGTAAAGCGCATTGAAAATGTTGAAGGAATCACTGTCATGGAAGATTCTACGGTTGATAAGGGCGGGTGTATCGTTGAAACTGATTTTGGTGCAATTGATGCGCGCATTTCAAGTCAGCTTGGAGAATTGGAAAATAAGATTCTTGAGGTTTCTCCTGTAAAAAGTATAACTAAAGTTCCAGGAACCGTTGAGTAATTTTTATTCGTTCATTGGAAATTGTTCAGTTTTCGGACTTTGTTAAAAAAGGCTGGGGTGGGATATGGCTTTTGATTTTGGAACAATTGAAACAGATTCTTTGGAAAATGAAGAAATTTTAAAAGATGATTTTGAATTCTCAAAATATTTTGATCAGATAGAATCTGCTGAACCGATCATGTATGTTGGTTACGTTACAGCTGTAAATGGTCTTGAAATTTTAAGCAAAGGACCTATAGCTCAGATCGGCGAAATTTGTACAATCAGGCTTGGTAAAGAACGTTCAATTCTTGCTGAAGTAGTAGGACTTAATGATAAGGTTGTAAAACTTACCGCTTATGCTGATACCGCCGGCATAGAGATTGGTTGTGAAGTTATTGGGTCTGGAAAGTGCCTTCAAGTGCCTGTAGGAATGAATCTTTTAGGGCGTACTATAGATGCCACCGGCAGACCTTGCGATGGGCTTGGTGAAATTGTGCCGGAAGCATATTATCCGGCAGTTGCACCGGCGCCTGATGCAATGACAAAAATGGAAATTAACAGGCGGATTACAACTGGTGTACGGGCAATTGATTCTTTGCTTACCATCGGTAAAGGACAGCGCATTGGAATTTTTGCTGGTTCTGGTGTCGGTAAGTCCACTCTTCTTAGTATGGTAGCCCGTAATACCGATGCGGAGATAAACGTAATTGGACTGATTGGGGAGCGAGGTCGCGAAGTTCTTGATTTTATTAACCGCGATCTTGGTGAAGAAGGAATGAAGCGTAGCGTTGTGGTTGTCGCAAAAGGAGACGAACCTTCTATATGTCGTATGCGTGCCGCTCAGGTTTGTACCGCAGTTGCTGAATATTTCCGCGATCAGGGAAAAGACGTAATGCTTATGATGGATAATGTTACCCGCTTTGCAAAGGCGCAGCGCGAGATAAGTCTTTCAAATGGGGAGCCTCCGGCACAGAACGGATACACTCCAAGTGTTTTTGATGCAATTCCTAAACTCCTTGAGCGTACTGGAACTAATGCAAAGGGAACTATCACGGCATTTTATGCGGTTTTAGTAGATGGCGATGATATGAATGAGCCTATTGCTGATACTGTACGAGGTGTTCTTGATGGTCATATAGTTCTTAGTCGTAAACTTGCAGCCAGTTATCATTATCCGGCAATAGATGTTCTTGCTTCTATAAGTCGTCTTAGTAAGCGTGTTACAGGCAAATCTACTCAGAGGGCTGCGGGAAAGATCCGCGAACTTATGGCTGTGTATCAAAACAATGCACAGATGATAAATGCTGGAATTTATGTAAAGGGTAGTTCAAAGTCTATTGATGAGGCAATTGATAAATATGAAGAAATAGAAGATTTTCTTAAGCAGGAAGAAGAAGATCATTGTACAATGGACGATACGTTGAATAAACTCTCAGCTCTTTCTGGAATAGAACTTCCGGAAAAAGATTATCTTGAAAATCCTAATCAAAAAGATTGATAACTTGAAAACTGATGAAAAAATTTGTATTTGAGCTTGAAAATATTCTGGATATCCGCAGGTTTCAGCAGCAGCAGGCAGAAATAGAATTGGGAAAAGCTCTTGCAGAAGAAAAAGAAGTTCAGGATCAGCTTGACAGGCTTGCTCAGCAAAAAGTTCAGGTCTCCTCTGCTATGAAAGGTTCAGTAAATTTTGCAGACATAGCCAATGCAAATCAGTTTTATGCTTTTGTTCGCAATCAGTCGGAACTGCTTATGAATGAACTTGCTCAGCTTAAGCTGGTTACGGATGAGAAGCGGAATGCTTTGCAGAAAGCTATGCAAAAAACAGATTCCCTTGAGAATCTAAAGGAGCAGCAGAAAGAAGAATTTGTTGCTGCTGAGAAAAAACGTGAAATGCGTGAAATCGATGATATTGTGACAACTAGAAATTCCATAAAATAATTTTTTGCATGTCAAAACAAACACCTTTTTTTTATCACTTATTAAATGTGTTGACAAAAGATATTTTACGTTATATATTGCAGGTGATATATAACAATTGCTATATATAGCATAAAAAGGAACAGCATAATGCAAACAGTATTTATTACGGGTTCCTCAACCGGGATTGGATATGAATGTGCCAGGATTTTTATGGAGAACGGCTGGAATGTTGTGGCAACAATGCGAAACCCGCAAAATGCACCAGCTGCTTTAAAACATAGCAAAGTGATGATTACTAAAATGGATGTAACAGATGCTGACAGTATTCAGGATGCAGTCAAAGAAGCAATATGCAAATTCGGACAGATTGATGTGCTGATTAACAATGCAGGGTATTATTCCATTGGCGTAGTAGAGGCAATCACGGAGGAAGAAATCAGGAGACAGATTGAAACCAATCTCCTGGGATTGATTTTTACAACAAAAGCTGTCCTTCCTTATATGAGAGCAAAAAGAAGTGGCCTTATTGTTAATATGTCATCTGTTGCCGGTAGAACAACAGTCCCTCTTCAGAGTATTTATCATGCGGCGAAATGGGGTGTAGAAGGATTTTCACAGTCACTTTTGTATGAGGTGGAAGATTTTGGAATTGATGTTGTTCTTATTGAACCGGGAGTAATCAAAACGGATTTCTATACAAGATCTATGAATTATTCAAAAAATGAAAAACTTTCAGAATATGAAGAGCTGTCGGACAAAGTAGCAGGATATTTGATTGATGGCGGAAATAATGGTTCTGATCCGGCGGAAGTTGCCAGGAAAATATATAAAGTAACTGAGTCACGAAAGAGAAAAATGCAATATGTTGTGGGAAAGTCAACGGAGATTGTCATTCTCAGCAAAATTTTACCAAGCAAAATGCTCAGAATGATAATCAAAAAAACAATGCTTAGATAGGAGGATCCATTATGCCACCAAGAATTACAACAAGCAAAGAAATGATTATTGAAGCCGGATACTGTATTGCAGATGAAGAAGGAATAGACCAGGTTAACTGCAGGGCAATTGCAAAAAAACTTGGATGTTCTACACAGCCTGTATTCAGCCGTTTTCCGAATATGGATGAACTCAAAGAGGAAGTATTTAACCATGCCTGCGATAAATTGGAGCAAAGTATAGCTGACAGACTTAAAAACAGAGAAGGATGCTCACTGGTTGAAGTAGCGGTAACAGTCCTGGCAGATATGGCAAGAGATCATAAGAATCTCTATAAACTAATCTATCTTTCAGATTTCCGAAGTGAAAAAACATTCCTGGAAGAAAGAGAAAAGTATCAGACAAATCAGCTTATCATGAAAGAATTGATCGATAAATATAAAATCGATTCGGAGAGAGTTGAAAGTATATTTGAGAGAGTCAGTCTGCTTGTTCATGGAATTTGTACAGTCATAGCAACTACTACTATGAACTATTCAAATGAAAAAGTTATCAAAATCGTTATTGATGAACTGACGTATGCAGGAAAACTAGATGGGTAAAGACCTG